>JADJLJ010000002.1:300000-582500 GCA_016710165.1 Chitinophagaceae bacterium
CATTAAAACCTTTATCCTGCAGGGAAGAAATAATACGTTGAACCTGGCAGGAATTGCCAAAGGTGTTTACCAACTCAGGATTTTTACAGAAAACGCTGTGAGAACAGAGAAGATACTTATTCAATAAACGGTTGAGTCTGTACCGGGCTTTCTATGTGTCCGGTGTGGTTCAACCGGTTTTCCCTTTCACGAAAGTATTTTTATTCCATTTCTTTGTACCTTCCCGCAAACATAATTAATGGCATTACAACCGTGGCGAACCGGCCATGTTATCCGGGTAGAGAATGAAACAAAAGACACAAAAAGGTACTGGATACAGGTACCCGAATTAACCTCCTTCGATTTTGCACCCGGACAGTTTGTTACCCTCGATCTTCCCATTCATGAAAAGCCCAACCGCCGCCTGCGCAGCTATTCCATTGCTTCCTGGCCCGACGGCAGCAATATCTTTGAGCTGGTCATTGTACTCGACAGGAGGGGAACCGGGACAAATTATATTTTCGAGCATGTGGAAACAGGTTCTGTGGTTACTTTCCGGGGTCCGCAGGGCGTCTTTACGTTAAAAGAGCCACTGGATAAAGAGATATTCTTTATTTGCACCGGTACCGGCATTGCACCATTCCGCAGCATGATACATCACATACAGAACAAGGCAATACCCCACAAAGGCATTAACCTCGTATTTGGGTGCCGCACAAAAGATAACCTGCTGTATCATGATGAAATGACGGAACTGCAGGATGCCGTAGCCGGGTTCAGGTATGTGCCTGTTCTGTCAAGAGAGCAATGGGAGGGTAAGACCGGTTATGTTCATGCCGTGTACGAAGAGCTTTGTGCCCAAAGGCAACCGGCCAGTTTCTTTTTATGCGGGTGGAAGGGCATGATCGATGAAGCAAAGAAACGGATCCTGGATATGGGGTATGATAAAAAGGATATTCATGTGGAGATATATGGCTGATCTTTCAGTCATAATAAAAAATGATCAAAATCATCCGGTACAATGATAAATGCCATGCAGGGAGCTAAGTTTAGCGAAACCATTTTTTCATTAACTTGTACCACCAAAAACACTTCATTCAACAACTGAATTCTATGGGTGCATCTTCCATGATCGTTCTGATAATTGCAGCGCTGGCATTTTCTACAATTGCTGTTCTGATCGCCAAGTTTGTCACAAAATATACCAAGAACCCACAGAAAGGGGAACCTTACGAATGCGGCATACCCACTACCGGTAAAACCTGGATTCAATTGAATGTCGGGTACTATTTATTTGCCCTGGTGTTTTTGATCTTTGATGTGGAACTGATATTTATTTTCCCCTGGGCGGTAGTTGCAAAATCAGTGGGGTGGGTTGCCCTGGTTGAGATCGTTATCTTCATTTTTATATTATTTATGGGATTCTTATATGCACAGAAAAAAGGTGCACTAAAATGGATGTAATGCAAAACATAACGCCCAAAGATTTTCCAGGACAGGTGCATGAAACACCCGGTGGTGGTATTGTATTGAGTAAACTGGATGACGTGATCAACTGGGCCAGGTCCAATTCACTATGGCCGCTCACATTTGCCACCAGTTGTTGTGGTATTGAATATATGGCCGTAGCCGGCGCCAAATACGACTTTTCAAGATTTGGATTCGAAGTGGCACGTGCCTCGCCCAGGCAGGCCGATGTTATCATCATTGCAGGTACCATCGTTAATAAAATGGGTCCGGTATTAAAACGTTTGTACGACCAGATGGGTGATCCTAAATATGTAATTGCCATGGGGGCATGTGCCATCAGCGGCGGTCCCTTCTTCTATAATACCTATTCAGTGGTAAAAGGCGCCGACCATATCATACCGGTAGATGTGTATGTAGCTGGTTGCCCGCCAAGGCCCGAAGCATTGCTGCATGCCTTGATAAGTTTACAGGAGAAGATAAAGGCCGGTAAGACAAGAGAACAAATAAAGTCAGGTATATAATACAGTATGAACAACGGGGAATTGAAAACCAAAATAACCGAACTGCTTTCCGCAGCCACCTTTGATGAGAGTGGAGAATGGCTCAATGTAAATATAGAGCCTGCTGATTGGTTATCCTTTGCAGGTAAACTCCGCAATGATGATTCCTTATTCTTCGACTACCTTTTTTGCCTTACCTGTATAGACTGGAAGACCCATCTTTCCATGGTATACCACCTCAGTTCTACAAAATACCGCCACAATATAGTTATCAAATCCAAACTCGATGCAAATACACCCGCGATTGAAACCGTAAGCCATATCTGGAGAACGGCTGAATTTCATGAAAGGGAAGTGTATGAAATGTTTGGCGTTGATTTTTTAAATCACCCCGACCTGCGGTTATTGATATTGCCCGATGGATGGGAAGGTAAGAACCCGATGCGCAAGGATTTTGAAGATCCGGTGAATATGATAAAATTATAAAGAAATAATAATGAACAAGGAACAAGGAATTTCGAATAACGACCGGAATTACCAACTTCAAAATTCAATATTCCTTGTTCCTTGTTCAATATTCATATGTTTGAAGAAATAGGCACAACCACCGAAGGTGACCTGGTCATCAATGTAGGGCCCCAGCATCCTGCAACACATGGTGTATTGCACCTGGTGATCACCCTGAATGGGGAGACCATTAAAAAGGTTGAGCCGCATCTTGGTTATATACATCGTTCCATCGAAAAAATGTGCGAGAGTTTAACCTACCGGCAATTCATTTATGTGACCAGCCGCATGGATTATCTCTCTGCCCATATAAATAATCATGCCTGCGCCTTATGTGTGGAAAAGGGAATGCAGATCGAAGTTCCGGAAAGGGCACAGGTGATACGGGTGATCATGGATGAACTTACCCGGATCGCTTCGCATGAATTGTGGTGGGGCGCCATGGCCATGGACATCGGTGCATTCACACCTTTCTTTCATGCCTTCCGGGAGCGGGAAAAGATCAATGAGATCATGGAGGAAACCTGCGGCGCAAGGCTTACTATGAATTATTATGTGCCGGGTGGTTTGATGGCGGACCTGCACCCTGACTTTCAGAGGAAAGTAAAGGAATTCATTGCCCTGTTCAAAAGGAAAGTGAATGAGTATGATGAATTGGTGACCGGCAATATCATTTTTATAAACAGGATGAAAGGAATAGGCATCCTGTCAAAAGAAAATGCGGTATCATTTGGTTGCACCGGCCCTGCAGCAAGGGGCAGCGGGGTAAGCTGCGATATCCGGAAATTATATCCTTATGCAGTGTATGGTAAAGTACAGTTTGATGAAATACTGGAAACCGGGTGTGATTCACTGGCCAGGTATATGATACGGATAAGGGAAATGAAACAATCCATCCGGATTATAGAACAGTTAATTGACAATATCCCGGAAGGCGATTTCCAGGCAAAAACAAAAGCCGTGTTGAAATTACCCAAAGGAGAATTTTATACCAGGGTGGAAACAGCAAGAGGGGAGCTGGGTGTATATATTGTTAGTGAGGGAGCAACAACACCTTACCGGATCAAATTCCGTTCACCGGGATTTTCAAACCTTTCGGCCCTGGATCATATGGCGAGGGGAAGTAAGTTGGGAGATCTCGTTGCCATGATGGGAACGCTGGACCTGGTGATACCGGATATAGACAGATAAAATGAAAATAATGAACAAGGAACAAGGAATGTAGAACAAAGAAGGAATGCGGTTAACTTCAGCATTCATTATTCCGTTCCTTGTTCGAAATCTAGAGATGCGGAGCTTAACTGACATAACAAACATTATTCACGACTGGCTATACCATACATTCAGTGCAACCTGGGCATTGATATTTGAAATGGTTATTGCCGGTGTAGCTGTGATTGGATTGTTTGCTGTACTTGGACTTGTTTTGGTGATCATGGAAAGAAGGGTAGCTGCCTGGATACAGATACGCTTAGGGCCAAACCGTGTGGGACCAAAAGGAATGCTGCAATCACTGGCAGATACGTTAAAGTTATTGGTGAAAGAAGGCATGACACCCGCCGGAGCAGATAAATTCCTGTTCAACCTGGCTCCATTTATTGCCATGATGGTGGCGATGCTTTTAATGGCACCCATCGCTTTTGCAAAAGACTTTCAATTGTGGGACCTGAATATCGGTGTACTTTATATATCGGCGGTTTCATCCATCATGGTCATAAGTATTTTAATGGCCGGCTGGGCAAGCAATAATAAATACTCACTGATGGGGGCTATGCGTAGTGGGGCCCAAATAGTGAGTTATGAATTATCTGCAGGCTTATCCATACTTACCATTGTGGTGCTTACCGGAAGTTTGAATATTACAGACATCATCAACGCACAGGCTGATGGCTGGTGGATCTTTAAGGGGCATATTCCTGTACTTATTTCATTTGTTATTTTTATAATCGCAGTAACAGCAGAAACAAACCGGGCTCCGTTTGACCTGGCTGAAGCGGAATCTGAATTAACAGCCGGGTTCCATACAGAATATTCGGGAATGAAATTCGCCCTGTTCTTCCTGGCAGAATATATCAATGTATTCATTGTATGCGCTATTGGTGCAACGTTATTCCTGGGTGGATGGATGCCCTTTCATATCGGCCATTGGGAAGCATTCAACCATGTAATGGATTATGTTCCATCAAGCGTTTGGTTTTTTGGTAAAACCTTTTTCTTAATATTTGTGATCATGTGGTTCAGGTGGACATTCCCACGCCTGCGTATTGACCAGTTGCTGAACCTGGAGTGGAAATACTTATTACCGATCAGCATGTTTAATTTATTATTGGTAACGGCGATAGCCATTTTGGGGTGGCATTTTTGACACCTGTCCACTGAAGGGAAAAAGGAGAAGATTGAAACGAATACCGGCAATAAAAAAATAGAAATGAAAATTTGTTCACATAAACTAATCAAATCCCCCTTTAGGGGTTAGGGCATGTTTATAGTAAAATACATAAAAGATGTTTTTGGTGCATTAAGATCATTGGCTGTAGGCATGCGGCGTACAGGGTATTATTTTACGCATCACAAAGAGATCATCACCGAGCAGTATCCTGATAACAAAGATACCCTGGTGCTGGCTGACCGGTTTAAGGGTGAAGTGGTGATGCCGCATGATGAGAATAATGAACATCGTTGTACAGGCTGCACGGCATGCGAACTTGCCTGCCCGAACGGAACGATCAAAGTGGTGACCAAATTCGACATTACACCCGAAGGGAAAAAGAAAAAAGCGATCGATAAACTGGTATATCATTTAGAGCTCTGTACCATGTGCAACCTGTGCATCATCGCCTGCCCGTCCGATGCGATCGTGATGGCGCAGACCTTTGAGCACAGTGTTTTTGACAGGGCGGAGTTAACTAAAATGTTAAATAACCCCGGATCCAAAATAATGGAAGGGGTGGAATAGAAGTTTGTGGTTTGAGGTTTGAAGTTTGATGTTGGCAGAGAAGGATCTGCCGGTGAGACGGATATATAAAAGATGAATTAATAAAAAGAATGAGCGGAGCGACAATTATATTTTATTTACTGGCTGCACTTACTCTGGTGAGCGGGTTGCTGGCTGTTACCACCCGGATGATATTCCGTGCCGCCATCTATTTATTATTTTCCCTGATCGGCATTGCCGGTATCTATTTCTGGCTGCAGTACGAATTCATTGCTGCGGTGCAGATTGTGGTGTATGTGGGTGGTATCGTGGTGCTCATCATCTTCTCCATTTTTCTTACCCAGCAGGCAGGGGATGAATTGCCCAGACAGAAAATGGGCAGGCAATTATTTTCCGCCCTGGCCGCTTTTTGCGGACTGGCATTGGTCATGCTGCAATTGTATCAGCACAGTTTTGTTAAAACAAATAGCCCCGCCATTGAGCCAAGTGTAGCCAATATAGGTAACCAGATGCTTGGGGTGGATGATAACGGCTATGCACTGCCGTTTGAAGTAGTGAGTATTTTATTACTGGCCGCAATGATCGGCTGTATTGTGATCGCATTAAAAAGTAAACCAGATAAAATAATGAACAAGGAACAAGGAATTTCGAATAATGAAGTTCATTTCTTATTCATCAGCGCAGCACTGTTCTTTATTGGTGTGTATGGCTTCTTTACCCGAAGGAACCTGGTGACCATGCTGATGAGTGTGGAGCTGATACTGAACAGCGTGAACCTGAATTTTATTGCTTTCAATAAATATTTATGGCCCGACAGGCTGGACGGGGTTTTCTTTACCATTTTCATCATTGCCATTGCAGCAGCCGAAGCGGCCGTTGCCATTGCGATCATTATAAATCTTTACCGCAGTCACCAGTCCATCGACGTGGAGAATGCAGAAGAGTTAAAATTTTAAATGATAAATGTTGAATGATAAATGAAGGGCCAATTCAACATGTAGCATTCAACACTCAACATAATGCTTAACGCAACCTACATAGCGCTGATCCCCTTACTGCCACTGGCTGGGTTCATCATGCTGGGAATATTCGGCAGGAAATATTTTAAGAATACATCGGGCGTTATCGGAACTGCCTTATTGCTGGCATCAACCCTGCTGGCATTGTATACGGCCTATGGTTATTTCTTTGAGTATGGCAGGGTGGAGGGTGTTTACCAGAAACTGGTGCCGTTGAAGTATACCTGGCTGGAATTTTCCAGGGGCGTTTCCATTGACATGGGCATCATCCTCGATCCCATTTCTGCCATGATGCTGGTTGTGGTAACTTTTGTTTCCCTGATGGTGCATATTTACAGCCTCGCTTACATGAAGGGCGAAGAAAGGTTCCCGACCTATTATGCTTTCCTTGGACTGTTTACATTTTCCATGCTTGGACTGGTTGTTTCCTCTAATATTTTCCAGATATATATATTCTGGGAACTGGTGGGTGTCTCTTCTTTCTTACTGATCGGGTACTATTACGACAAGCCAAGTGCGGTAGCTGCCTGTAAAAAGGCATTCATTGTAACAAGGTTTGCTGATGTTGGATTCCTGATAGGCATATTGATATTATCATTCTATTCCGGTACGCTCGACTTTAATACATTGATCGCAACACTTACTTCGCCTGAATCCACTGAATATAAGAATGCGGTTACTGCTTCATTCCTCGGCGTATCTGCCTTAACATGGGGATTGGTCCTGGTGTTTGTAGGCGGTGCAGGAAAGAGTGCGATGTTCCCGCTGCATATCTGGTTACCCGATGCCATGGAAGGTCCCACACCGGTCTCCGCGTTGATACATGCTGCAACCATGGTGGTGGCGGGCGTGTTCCTGGTGGCAAGGTTGTTTCCGGTGTTTGCCATTTCTTCTCCTGCTGCCCTGGGTTTGGTTGGTTACGTGGGTGCCATTTCTGCATTGATCGCTGCGGTGATCGCATGTACACAAACAGATATCAAACGGGTGCTGGCTTATTCCACCATGTCGCAGATCGGGTATATGATGTTTGCCCTGGGTGTTTCCGGATATGGTGGTGAGGAAGGGTTGGGATATACCGCATCCATGTTCCACCTGTTCACCCATGCTATGTTCAAAGCATTGTTGTTCCTGGGAGCAGGTGCCGTGATCCATTTTATACACAGCAACGAAATGAAGGACATGGGCGGATTGAGAAAATATTTACCCATCACCCACATCACTTTCCTGATCGCCTGCCTGGCCATTGCCGGTGTGCCGCCATTTGCAGGGTTCTTCAGCAAGGAAGAGATCCTATTGGCCGCTTACCAGCACAGCCCAACTATTTACTGGATCGCATTGATCACATCGGGATTGACAGCTTTCTATATGTTCCGTCTCTATTTCAGTATTTTCTGGAACAAGGAGCACCACCCACACAGTGGACATCATGGGGAAGGCGGATTTGCCATGATGATGCCCCTGTTGTTATTGGCAGTTGGAGCCGCTGCAGCAGGCTTTATCCCATTCGGGCATTTTGTTAGCTCAGATGGTAAAGCGCTGGAAACCGGATTCCACCTGCAGTTCTCCATTGCCCCGGTGGCGCTGGCACTGGCGGGTATCTTTATCGCTATGTGGATGTACAGAAGGCAGAATGATAAACCGGAAAAGATCGCTGCATCACTCAACGGTTTGTACAAAGCAGCGTACCATAAATTCTATATTGATGAGATCTATATGTTCATCACCCGGAAGATCATTTTCAACCTCATCGGCAGACCGGCGGCATGGTTTGATAAGCATGTGGTGGATGGCCTGGTGAACCTCACCGGTGATGGAACAGAAATGATCTCGGAAGGAATAAAAAGAATTCAATCGGGTAAAGTACAGCAATACGCGGTTTACTTCCTGGCAGGTGTGATAGGGCTGGCCTTGCTTTTTATTTATGTGTGGAAATGATTTGGAAATTATGAATAAAGAATGATGAATTATCAATGTGTGAATTCATAACTCTGAAATCTAAATTAATGAGATGAATCTATTGTTATTGATATTAGTACCATTACTGACTGCAATCGTTGTATTGCTGATGCGGAATGCTGAGCAGGTAAGGTGGGTATCACTGGCGGGTGCAACCATCCAGTTTGTGTTGGCTTTTGCTTTGTTATTTGCTTTCAGGAATGAAAAGCTTGCAGGCAATACGGCACAAATGTTATTTGAGCAGCAATATAACTGGTTCCCTTCCTGGCATATCAGTTTCCATTTAGGGGTTGATGGGATCTCTGTGGCAATGATCCTGCTGACAGCTTTTGTGGTGATCGCGGGGGTACTGGTCTCCTGGAATGTTGAGAAGATGACCAGGGAATTCTATTTCCTGCTCATCCTGTTAAGCCTGGGCGCTTATGGTTTCTTCATATCACTTGATCTTTTCATCTTGTTCTTTTTCCTGGAAATAGCGGTGATACCAAAATACCTGCTGATCGGGATCTGGGGAGCGGCAAAAAAGAATACAGCGCCAATAAACTGGCGCTGATGCTGATGGGAGGCTCTGCCTTGGTACTGGTTGGCCTGCTGGGGGTTTACTTCAACTCAACCGAACGGACCTTTGACCTTATGACCCTTTCCCAAACGGTGATTTCTCCGGAAGTACAGCGGATCTGTTTTCCTTTGTTATTCGTTGGCTTTGGGGTATTCACGGCTTTATTTCCTTTTCATACCTGGGTACCCGACGGGCACTCTTCTGCTCCCACAGCGGGCTCCATGTTCCTGGCCGGTATATCCATGAAGCTGGGCGGCTATGGTTGCTTACGGGTAGCCACGTATTTGCTGCCGCAGGGAGCACAGGAATATGCAACGGTTGTCATCGTGCTTTCCGTCATCGCCATTTTATACGGTGCATTCGCCACCATGATGCAGAAGGACCTGAAATACATCAATGCGTATTCATCGGTAAGTCATTGCGGGTTTGTTTTGCTTGGTATAGGCATGCTTACCAAAACTTCCATGACCGGCGCAGTCATGCAAATGGTTTCTCACGGTTTGATGACAGCCCTTTTCTTCGCCGTCATCGGCATGATCTATGAACGTACACATACCAGGCAGGTGAGTGAGATGGGAGGTTTGCTGAAAACAATGCCGTTCATCAGCACCGTGTTGTTTCTCGTTGGCCTCTGTTCACTTGGCTTGCCGGGACTGAGTGGTTTCGTTGCCGAGATGACCGTATTCATGGGTTCATGGGAGAACCCCGATGCGTTCAGCCGGGTGGCAACAATACTTGCCTGTCTCTCCATTGTAGTAACAGCCGTGTATATTTTACGTGCAGTGGCCAAAACCGCCATGGGACCGGTAAAAGAAGAATATAAAAACCTGGCCGACGCCAACTGGAATGAAAAACTGGCGGCGCTGATATTGATAGCCGGCATCCTGGCCATTGGCCTGGCGCCTTACTGGCTGAACGACCTGGTAACGCCGGCAACGGAGATCATAAAAGCAAAATTAATGATGCTGCCACCAATCGAATAAGTATGAATGAAATGCTGACGATAATGAAAAGTGAACTGCTGGTTACTGCCATCATCTTCCTGCTCCTGTTCATCAAACTGGGCAAAGGGATGAAGAATGAATCCATGCTGCTGCTGATACAGGTATTGTTGCTGCTGAACTTTATGGCAGGTTTCTTTTTCAACAAGGCAGGCACATTATTCGACGGCATGTACCAGTCAACAGAAATGATCGTTCTGCAGAAGAATATCCTGAACCTGGGAGTGTATCTCATTTCGTTGTTATTCAGCGGTTGGTTCAAAAGATCGGAACACATGCCTGAATTCTTCATGCTGATGCTTTCAGCCTTGCTGGGTATGTTCTTTCTCATCTCCAGCGGCAACCTGCTCATGTTCTTTTTGTCGCTTGAACTGGCCACCATACCGGTTGCTGCCATGGCCAACTTTGACCTGGATAAAAAAAGGTCATCCGAAGCAGCGATGAAGATGATCTTAACATCCGCTTTCTCTTCCGGCATTTTATTGTTTGGTATCTCGCTGATCTATGGTGCGACGGGTACCATACGTTTTCCGGAATTGACGCAGTACCTGGACGGAAGTCCGCTTCAGATACTTGCCTTCGTATTTTTATTTGCCGCTTTTGCCTTTAAACTGTCCGTTGTGCCGTTCCATTTATGGACGGCAGATGTTTACGAAGGTTCGCCCATGGCTGCGACCTCGTTCTTATCGGTCATTTCAAAGGGTGCCGTTGCCTTTATATTCATAGCAACACTGTATAAGGTATTTCAACCCATGAACGGGGTCTGGTATAATATGGTGATGATACTTTCCATCGCCACCATGATCATTGGCAACCTGTTTGCATTGCGGCAGCAGAACATCAAACGCTTCCTTGCTTTTTCATCGATTGCCCAGGTTGGCTTTATCCTGGTAGGTATCAGCGGTAATTCCAAAGATGGGCTGGCTTCTGTTGTCTATTTTATACTGATATACATTTTCTCCAACCTGGCTGCATTCGGTGTGGCAGCAGCCATCTCATCACAAACGGATAAGGAGAATATTGATGATTATAAAGGGCTTTACCAAACCAACCCATTCCTGAGCTGGATACTGGCATTGGCATTATTCTCACTGGCAGGTATCCCGCCAACGGCAGGATTCTTTGGCAAGTTATTTTTGCTAACTGCAGGTGCATCCAACGGCAGTTATTTTTTCATTACCATTGCGGCGCTGAATATGATCATCTCGTTGTATTATTATCTAAGGGTGGTACGTGCAGTATTCATGGAGAAGAATGAGCAGCCGGTGGAAAAAATACAGGTCGGTCTTTCAGCAAAACTCGGGCTGATGATCTGTGCAGCCGGTATTGTGCTGGCTGGTTTACTGAGCTGGATCTATGATTACATTCAATCATTAAGTTAGCTATGGCAATAAATAAAAACCACGAATTTGAAGAACTGGATGGCGTTAAATGCGGCATTGCAGAGAAGAATGTTTCCCCGGAAAGGGTGGAGTTCCTGAAAAAGATCCTGGAGTATAATCACTTCACGGTTGTGGTTGTTCCTTCGCCTCCCCCTAAAGCTGCCCCGGCGCCGGTTGCAAAACCAGCGGAAGGCGAAGCTGTCCCCCCGCCGGTTACCGAACCCATACCCGAGGCGCCCAAAACATTTACGGTAGGTGTTACAGACTATACTTTCAATACCATCAATGCGATCTTTGGAAGACTGCTTAAAACCCCCGATGGACACGTGGTTACACTGGCATACTGGCAACAGCATGAACCCGTGAGCCTGGATGAGATACCCTACTACGAAGACGTCAATTCCTTTAAAAAATAAGCTGATTGCTGATGAATCGCTGCCTGGTTATATGGATGATGATTCAGAGCAGTATTGCGGCCATCGCACAAATTCCCAACGTAAGTTTAGGCAGTATTTGGCATTTTGAGAATTTCCCTTCCAGGTATGTGGCGGCACGCAATGTGGATGTGTGGCTCCCGGATGGATATTCAGCAACGAAAAAATATGCCGTGTTATATATGCACGACGGTAAGTCGTTGTTTGATTCATCCATTGTGTGGAATCACCAGGAATGGGGTGTTGATGAAGTGCTGGGGAAATTAATGGCCGAAAATAAGATAAAAGACTGCATTGTTGTGGGTGCCTGGAACACGGAACTTACCCGGCATAATGAATACCTTCCGCAAAAGCCGTATGAATCGTTAAGAAGGGACCAGCAGCAGGTATTGCTCAAGGCCAAACGGGTCGGTGGAAATGATGTATTCAGCGTTGATGAGATCCGGTCGGATGATTATTTACGCTTCCTGGTGCAGGAACTGAAACCTTATATCGACAGCGCCTTTTCAACCCTGCCCGATCAACAGCATACATTTATTTCAGGCTCCAGCATGGGCGGGCTGATCTCCATTTATGCCATCTGTGAATACCCCGGTGTATTTGGAGGGGCAGCCTGTCTTTCCACACACTGGACGGGTATTTTCCGGAAAGAGAATAACCCGTTTCCCGGGGCAATGATCAACTATCTTGGAAAAAACCTCCCATCCCCTGAAAACCATAAGATCTATTTTGACCATGGCACTGAAACCATCGACAGTTTGTACAGGTCCTACCAACTGAGGGTTGACAGAAAAATGAAGAGCAGGGGATTTAATAAGATGAACTGGGTCACGAAAGAATACCCCGGGGCCGATCATTCCGAAAGATCCTGGAACAAAAGGCTTGAGATCCCCATGAATTTTTTATTGAAGAAATAATTCCGGAACCCGTTTTTAAAGAACAACTATTTCCTGCCTTCCAGTATTTTAATATAGTTCCCTCTTTCATAGGCTGTGGGGTCTGAAATGTTCTGCTGGCTCATGATCCCGCGGAAGGCATCCACGCTGTCAAAGCCCATCATATACATCCAGTCATTCAGTTCCTTGTTCATGGTTTTAAGATACGGAATGCCATTCTTGTAAAGCGAAGAAGCCGTCATCACCACATCTGCACCGGCCAGCAGGTATTTTATCACTTCCACTGCGCTTTGCACACCCGTGGTGGCAGCCAGGGACAATTTCACCTTACCATATAAAAGGGCGATCCATAATAACGGTAACCGGATCTCGTTGGATTCGCTGTAATGCAGGTCGGTCTTTATCACCAGTTCATTGATGTCAAAATCCGGCTGGTAAAAGCGGTTGAACAGGACCAGCGCATCTGCCCCGGCATTTTTCATGCGCATGGCCATATTTCCTGTGGCACTGAAATACGGGTTCAGTTTTACCGCTACCGGTATCTGCACCGTCTGTTTTATTGTTTCAATGATGTTGAGGTAACGATGTTCCACTTCGGATGAAGACATGGAAATATCTCCCGGAATGAAAAAGATATTTATTTCGATGCCATCTGCACCAGCCTGCTGCATCTGTTTGGAATAATCGATCCATCCTTCATTGGTAATGCCATTGAGACTGGCAATGACCGGCATTTTCACCCTTTCTTTGGCTTTGCGGATATTCTCCAGGTATTCATTGATGCCTACTTTATAATCATCCAGTCCCGGAAAATAATCCATCGCCTCCGCAAAGGCATACGATGTTCCGGACAGAACACTATTGAACAACGCCTCTTCTTTCCGTATCTGTTCTTCGAACAGGGAGAAAAGCACCACAGCGCCGGCGCCATTATCTTCCATCTTAACGATATTATCGGTCTGCTCACTTAATGTGCAGGCAGAAACAACAAGGGGGGAGTTCAGGTCCAGGCCCATGTAGGTGGTTTGCATTTTCATAACATTGTTTTGAGTTCACGGTTCATAGTTCATAGATCATGGTAAGGTTCTATGAACCATTAACTATGAACTATTTATGCTACCGGAACAAAATCACTTGCTTTTTTGGTAGCCAGTTCTTCGTATGTTTTCCATTTCAGGTTCACCTGTTCCTGAGCATGTCTCATCAACTCTTCTGCCGCTTCAGGATTTGTCATGGTAAGTACTTTATACCTAAGCTCATTGTAGGCATAATCTTTTAATGCCATGTTCGGCCTGGGTGAATCCAGTACAAAGGGATTTTGGTTCTTCTTACGCAAGACCGGGTTGTAACGCAGCAAGGGCCAGTGACCGCTGGCAACGGCTTTGTGCTGCTGGTCCAGTCCATTCTTCAGGTCATATCCATGTGCAATGCAATGGCTGTATGCCAGGATGATGGAAGGGCCATCATAGGCTTCGGCTTCCCGCATGGCCAATAATGCCTGCTGCGGGTTGGCGCCAAAGGCAACCCTTGCCACATACACATTGCCATAGGAGATGGCCTGCATGGCCAGGTCTTTTTTACCACCTGCTTTACCGCCTGCCGCAAATTTTGCCGTTGCAGCAGTTGGGGTTGACTTAGACGATTGCCCACCGGTATTGGAATACACTTCTGTATCCAATACCAGTATGTTGATATTCCTTCCGCTTGCCAGTACATGATCCAGGCCACCATAGCCAATATCATATGCCCATCCATCACCACCCACTAACCAAACGCTTCGCCGAACGAGTTGATCAGCCATTGATAATAAATGAGCGGCTTTGGATGATTTGATCTCTTTCAGTTTTACTTTCAGTCCGTCCACCCGCTGGTGCTGCATCACCAGTTCGGATTCCAGTGTTTGCGGCGCATCCAGTATTTCTTTTACATAGGCTTCACCAAACTCATCTTTCATCTCCAGCAATAATTGCCTTGCAACAGCGAGTTGTTTATCGGCGGTGATGCGCATGCCCAGGCCAAACTCTGCATTGTCTTCAAACAGGGAGTTGCTCCATGCCGGCCCACGGCCATCTTTATTTTTTGCCCATGGGGTGGTAGGCAGGTTACCGCCATAGATGGAGGAGCAACCTGTTGCATTGGCTACCAACAGCCTGTCGCCAAATAATTGTGATAATAGTTTTAAATAGGGTGTTTCACCACAACCGGCACATGCACCAGAGAATTCAAACAGGGGTTCCAGGAACTGTGCACCATGAACGGTAGAGAAATCGATCTTTGACCGGTCATTCCATGGAATGTTCTCAAAGAAGCCGATATTTTTTTGCTCCTGTTGAAGGATCGGTTCTTTTTCATCCATATTGATCGCCTTGCGGCTGCGGTTGGCCGGGTCGGTAGCGGGGCAGACCTCCACGCATAAATTACAACCGGTGCAATCTTCCACATAGACCTGTAAGGAATATTTTGTTTCCGGGAAACCCCTTGCATTGATAGGGGCTGATTTAAAACCTTCCGGCGCTTTCCCCAGGAATTTTTCATTATAGAATTTGGCCCGTATCACACTGTGCGGGCACACGTACGCACAATTGCCGCACTGGATACATACATCCGGTTCCCACACGGGCACCAGGTCTGAGATATTTCTTTTCTCCCATTGGGTGGTGCCGCTCGGATACGTTCCATCCACCGTCATTTTACTTACAGGAATATCATCCCCATGTCCAGACATCATCATGGAGGTAACTTCTTTCACAAAAGCAGGCGCTTTATCTGAAACGGTGAGCCGGTCCACAGAAGCAGCGGAGGATTTTTTCGGATAACTCACTTCATACAGGTGCGCCAGTGTTGCATCCACGGCTACAAAGTTCTGCTCAATTACTTTCGGGCCTTTTTTGAAATAGGTCTTTTCAATGGCCTTTTTGATTTGTTTGATGGCATCGTCTTTCGGTAACACACCGGATAATGCAAAATAGCAGGTCTGCATGATGGTGTTGATACGCCCGCTCATACCGGTTTCCCTGGCAACGGTGGTTGCATCGATCACATACAGTTTTATTTTCTTGCCGATGATCTGTTTCTGTACCTGCCCGGATAATTTATCCCATACTTCTTCCTTGCTGTACGGGCTGTTCAATAAGAAGGTGGCGCCTTCGCTGGCGAATTCCAGCATCTCCACTTTTTCTGTAAAGTTGAACTGGTGGCAGGCTATGAAGTCGGCTTTTGAGATCAGGTAAGGAGCCCTGATAGGGTTAGGTCCAAAGCGCAAATGTGAAACGGTCCGGGCGCCGGATTTTTTTGAATCGTATACAAAATAACCCTGGGCATACAGGTCCGTATTCTCCCCGATGATCTTAATGGTGTTTTTGTTAGCACCTACGGTTCCATCGGCACCAAGGCCAAAGAACAGGCCCTGCCTCCATTCGCTTTCGTCTAATTTGAATTCAGGATCATATTCCAGACTGGTGAAAGTGATATCATCATTGATGCCGACCGTAAATCCATTTTTAGGTTGTTTCTTTTTCAGTTCATCATATACGGCTTTTACCATCGCCGGTGTAAATTCCTTTGAGGACAGGCCGTAACGGCCGCCTACGATATTGGGTAATTTTTTCAGTTTGCCTTGTTGCAATGCTTCTACCAGGGTAGACAGCACATCCTGGTACATCGGTTCACCTGCTGCGCCGGATTCTTTGGTACGGTCGAGTACGGCGATGGACCTGGCTGTGGCAGGCAATGCTTTTATAAAATGCGATAAGGAGAAAGGCCTGTACAAGCGAACAGCTATTACACCTGTCTTTCTTCCTTCTTTATTCAGGGCATTTACTGTTTCTTCCACCGTTTCAGCACCGGAGCCCATGATGATGATCACTTCTTCTGCATCTGCTGCGCCGGTATATTCGAACAGTTCATATTTTCTCCCGGTGAGCTTTGCAAATTCATGCATCACTTCTTCCACAATTCCGGAAGTATTGTTGTAAAATGTATTTACGGTTTCTCTTCCCTGGAAATATACATCCGGGTTCTGGGCCGTACCACGGATGAAGGGATTATCCGGATTCAGGCCTCTTTTACGGTGTGCGATCACCAGTTCATCCGGCATCATGGCCTTTATCTGTTCATCACTTAATAATTCAAGTTTATTTACTTCGTGTGAGGTACGGAAGCCGTCGAAGAAATGAACAAACGGGATCCTTGATCTCAGGGAAGCTACCTGTGCGATCAATGCAAAGTCATGTGCTTCCTGTACGCTGGCAGATCCCAGCATGGCAAAGCCGGTTGTTCTTGCTGCCATCACATCCTGGTGGTCGCCAAAAATGGAAAGGCCCTGAGCGGCCAATGAACGTGCCGCCACGTGAAATACGGCAGGGGTTAATTCGCCGGCGATCTTATACATATTGGGCAGCATCAGCATTAAACCCTGCGATGCGGTAAAGGTAGTAGTAAGTGAACCTGTCTGTAAAGCGCCATGCACGGTTCCGGCGGCACCGCCTTCACTCTGCATTTCAATTACGTCGGGTATATTGCCCCAGATGTTCTTTATTCCTTTGGAGGCCCACTCATCGGCCAGTTCGGCCATGGTGGAGGAAGGAGTGATGGGGTAAATGGCACACACTTCATTGATGCGGTACGCCACATACGCAGCGGCTTCGTTTCCATCGATGGTTGCAACGGGTTTATTTTTATTTGACATTGTTGACAGCATTAACAGGTTCAGGAATCATTTCTATGGCGTGGCAGGGGCATTGCTCGTAACATACTGCACAGCCGGTGCAGGCATCGTAATTGAATTTGTAACGATTGCCCTTGCCTAATCTAATGATCGCATCTTCGGGGCAGGCGCCAAAGCAACCATCGCATTCAAAACAATTGCCGCAACTTAAGCAGCGCTGTGCTTCAAACCGGGCTTCTTTTCAGATAAGCCATGGATCACTTCATTAAAGCTTTTACGGCTACTGCCGGTGCCAGTTTATCCTGCTCTTTTTGCGGCGCATCGGTCTTGTACCACATGTGCAGTTTTTTATAACTGGCGGTCTGGTGTTTATCGGGTTTCTGATAGGGCTTCAGCATCAAATAGCCATTGATATACCTGGCCGCTTTTTTACCATGGCCAATGGCGATCGTTGCACTCCGGTTTTCCCCGGGCAGCATATCGCCGCCGGCAAAGATCCCTTCACTGCCGGTCATGCGCTGTGCATCTATTACCACGGTGCCATCATCATTGATCTTAATGTTGGAAACGGAACGGAGAAAACCGGAATCGGTTTCCTGTTTGCTGGCGTTGATCAGCACGTCGGCTTCCACGATCTCAAATTCACCGGTGCCGACAGCTTTGCCTTTCTCCACTTTCATTATTTCGAGGATGACCTTTTTGTTCTCTACCCGGCTGATACTGCGGAGGAGTTTTACCTCCACGCCTTCAGCCAATGCATCTTCGGTCTCATAGTCGTAGGCAGGCATCATTTTTTGATCGCCGTAGAAATAAACGGATGCCTCCGAGTCAAAGCGTTTTACCATTCTTGAAATATACAGGGCCAGTTTACCGCCCCCGTAAACAACTACTTTCTTTTTTGTGTAAGGAGAAGCATCTGTTTTGGACCGTTGGAAGAAAGAAAATGCGTCGGTGATATGCACGGAGTTATCGTACTGAAATTCTTCCTGGTGGATGAGTTGTGCACCAACGGAAACATATACCGCATCAAAATGACCGGCTTGTTTTTCGGCCAGTACGTCCTGTACCTTATGGTTAAGCTTTATGGTTATTTCCAGTTTTTTGATGCGTTCGATCTCGGCATCCAGGATGTCTTTTGGCAGGCGGTAATCCGGAACACCGGTTCTTAACAAGCCTCCTGCTTCGCTGCCAGCCTCATAGACCTCTACCGTATGACCCATCCGGGCAAGATGATAAGCCGCTGAAAGTCCGGATGGCCCGGCGCCGATCACCAGCACCCGTTTGTGGGTTGTGTAAGCCACGAATTGTATGGGCCAGTTTTGTTTGATGGCTTCATCGCCGATGAATCTTTCCACCGCATGGATGTTGATGGTGGTATCAATATGGTTCCGGTTGCAGCCTGTTTCACAGGGTTTTACACAGACCCGGCCCATGATGGCCGGGAAGGGGTTGTCTTCCAGGATGGTCTGGAAGGCTTCAAAATAATTACCGGCCTGTGCATAAGCCAGCCATCCCTGGATGTTCTCTCCCGCCGGGCAGGCGCTGTTACAGGGGGGCATAAAATCCATGTAGACCGGGCGCCGGGTCCGCAGGTGTCCGGTACCTTCTGCATGCGTGAGCAGGTCAACGGGTTTGGTGATGTCATTTGAAGCCATGATACTGATTTTTAAATTGGAAAATGAACAGGCTTACTAAGGCCTGCTCAGTTCCGGAAAAATAGAATCAATACCGAAAAGAGGGGGTGACGTAATTCAAGTGAACAAATGATTCTTATCAGTTGGGCGGATGAGGGAATAGCAGGCGGTATGGGTAAAATGAACGACCCGCCGCTGAAAGCGGGGGGCCGATAACTAGAATGGGGTCATCTATGATATTGCTTTTAAAATGATGTCCTTCACATCTTTCAGGGCCACCCTTTCCTGTGTCATGGTATCCCGGTAGCGGATGGTGACGGTATTGTCTTCTTTTGTCTGGTGGTCAATGGTCACACAGAACGGCGTACCAATGGCATCCATGCGGCGGTAGCGCTTGCCGATGGTATCTTTCTCTTCGTAGAAACAATGAAAGGCTGTTTTGCATTCGTTCATCAGTTCATATGCGATCTCGGGTAAACCGTCCTTCTTGGTCAGGGGAAGAATGGCCAGCTTGGTAGGAGCGATCTTTGCCGGGATCTTCAATACCACCCGGCTGTCTTCCGTACCGTCTTCCTTGTTCCACTTCTCTTCTGTGTAGGCCAGGCTGATGATGGTCAGGAACAACCGGTCTAACCCCACCGAGGTTTCCACGACAAAGGGAACATAATTTCCGTAAGGTTTGCCGGTGGCGGGGTCAACATCGTTATCGAAATACTGTATTTTCTTCTTGCTGAATCTCTCATGGTTCTTCAGGTCAAAGTCGGTACGGCTGTGAATGCCCTCCAGTTCTTTCCAGCCAAAAGGGAATTCAAATTCAATGTCCAGTGCCGCATCGGCATAATGCGCCAGTTTCACATGATCATGAAAACGTAATTTGCCGGCAGGGATGCCCAGGCTCTCATGCCATTTCCTTCGTTCTTCTTTCCAGAAATCATACCATTCCTTTTGGGTGCCGGGGCGGACGAAGAACTGCATTTCCATCTGTTCAAATTCCCGCATGCGGAAAATGAACTGGCGGGCCACGATCTCATTGCGGAATGCCTTGCCGGTTTGTGCGATGCCGAAAGGGATCTTCATGCGGCCGGTCTTCTGCACATTCAGGAAGTTCACAAAGATGCCCTGGGCTGTTTCGGGGCGCAGGTAAACAATATTATCATCCGGGTTATCGGATGCCACGGCGCCGAATTCTGTTTTGAACATCAGGTTGAACTGGCGGACCTCGGTCCAGTTACAGGTTTTACTGACGGCACATTTAATAGTATTGTCTTCGATCAGTTTTTTTAATCCGGCATAATCGTCTTTGGCAAGCAAGGCATCCATAGAAGCCAGAACTTCATCTGCCCGTTTATCGTTGCCCGCTGTTCGTTGTTCGTCTGCGAATGTTTCGATCAAATGATCCACCCGGTATCTTTTCTTGCTGTCTTTATTGTCGATCATCGGGTCGCTGAAATTGTCCACGTGGCCGCTTGCTTTCCAGGTGGTGGGGTGCATAAAAATGGCGGCATCAATGCCCACGATGTTGTCATGCAGCTGGGTCATGCTTTTCCACCAGTAGTCCCGGATGTTCTTTTTAAGCTGGGCGCCGTTCTGGCCATAGTCATATACGGCTGCCAGGCCATCATAGATTTCGGATGACTGGAAAATATAACCGTATTCCTTGCAATGGGAGATCAGCTCCTGGAACCTGCCTGCCGGCAAGGCAGGATTGTTTGCTTCGTTTGCCATAGGGCGCAAAGATAAGCACCGCAGGCAATACTTTGAAGGGGTATAATTGTTCTATTTCAGCTTTTCATTTTGCTGATGTCTTTCCTTATCCCTCAAATTCTTCTTCTCAAAATTCTTTTGCAGGGCTTCGGTAAGGTCCACCCCGGTCTGGTTGGCCAGGCAGATCAATACCCAAAGCACATCGGCCATTTCATCGCTGAGTTCTTTTCCTTTATCGCTTTCTTTAAAAGATTGTTCACCGTATTTTCTTACCATCAGCCTGGAAAGCTCGCCTACTTCTTCCATAAGGATTCCGAGGTTTGTCAATTCACTGAAATATTTTACGCCCACTGTTTTTATCCAGTTGTCTACATCCTGTTGCGCCTGCTGTATAGTCATGAATTCAACATTTAAAATTCAACATTCAAAATAAATCATTCCCTGTTCCTGGTATCTATTATAATTGTCACCGGTCCATCATTCAGCAGAGAAACTTTCATATCAGCCCCGAATTCACCGGTATATATTTTTTTGCCCAGGTCATTTTCCAGTTGGGCGATCATCTTTTCATACATCGGTATGGCAATATCCGGTTTGCTTGCTTTGATGTATGAAGGCCGGTTGCCCTTTTTGGTGGAAGCCTGCAACGTGAACTGGCTTACCAGTAAAATATCGCCCCCCATATCTTTCACCGCGATATTGGGCACTTTATTCTCATCATCAAAAATGCGGAGGTTTACAATTTTGTTGCTGAGCCATTCAATGTCTTCCTTGCTGTCGGCATCTTCAATGCCAACCAGGACCAGGAGGCCTGTTTTGATTGCGGACCGTATGTTACCATCAATGGTCACACTGGCCTGTGTTACGCGTTGGATCACTGCTTTCATATACTAAAGATAATAAGGCGATGCTGATCTACTTCACCCTGGATGCCAGCAAAAGAAACAGGGCGCCCAGTGGCAAAGGCAGCCAGAAGTAATCATACAGTTCACTTACATGGCTGCTGTTCTTACCAACTGTATACATGGTGAGTGCGGCCACGATGCACAATAATGCAAGGAGGGTGTAGAGCTTTTTCCTGTTCATGATCGGGGTTTTGCATAAAGCTACTCTTTAACCCCAGCTTTTTCAACCGGCTGCAGAAAAAAACCCAAAAGGCAGTAAAATCAACCCATTGAAGTTTTACTGAAATTTCCAAGATTTTTTATGAAAAATTTTTCCGGAAACCGGGGAAAAATGAGCAAAAGCCCTGCCCGGTTGAGTCTTCAAAATTATCCACGATTTTTTCCACAACTGTTAATATTTAACGGTTTGTTTCTTCCCTGCTAACAGATACTTTCGTTTGCTTAACAATTACTTAACCCCCTCAAGCACGAAGATAGTATGTCAAAGAAAATCCAATCTTTAAAAGGACTGCAGTTTACCCGCCAGTTTACCAAAGACGGTGTTAGTCCTTTTGATATGTTCGAATACGATTACCGCACCTCTGTGATCAAAAATCCTACAGGCGAAATTGTTTTCCAGATGGACAACGTTGAAGTTCCGAAACAATGGAGCCAGATCGCCACGGATATCCTGGCACAGAAATATTTCCGCAAAGCAGGTGTTCCGAAAGAAGACGGAACAACCGGAAGAGAGACAACCGTTAAACAGGTTGCTCATCGCCTGGCTCATTGCTGGAGGGTGTGGGGCGAGCGCTACGATTATTTTGCCACGCCAAACGATGCACAGGTATTTTATGATGAACTGGTATATTCCATTTTGAACCAGGCCTGCGTTCCCAACAGTCCGCAGTGGTTCAACACCGGCCTGCATGAAGTATATGGCATCACCGGCAAACCACAGGGACATTATTATGTGGATGCCAAAGACGGGCTGCTGAAAAGATCAGAGAATGCATACGAACGTCCGCAACCACACGCATGCTTTATATTAAGCGTCAATGACGACCTGGTGAATGAAGGCGGCATCATGGACCTGTGGGTACGGGAAGCAAGGATATTCAAATACGGAAGCGGCGTGGGTACCAACTTCAGCAGCATACGTGGCGAAGGAGAGAAATTAAGCGGTGGTGGTACATCAAGTGGCTTAATGAGTTTCTTAAAGATAGGTGACCGGGCTGCCGGTGCCATCAAAAGCGGCGGTACAACCAGGAGGGCAGCTAAAATGGTTTGTCTCGACCTGGATCACCCCGAAATCCAAAACTTCATCAACTGGAAAGTGGAAGAAGAAGATAAAGTGGGTGCATTGATCGCTGCCGGGTATCCCAGCGATTATGAAGGAGAGGCATACCGCACCGTAAGCGGGCAGAACAGCAATAACTCCATCCGCATACCCAATGATTTTTTTGATGTACTGGATAATGACGGCGAATGGGAACTGAAAGCAAGAAGCGACGGCAGGGTGATGCGGAAAGTGAGGGCAAAGGACCTGTGGAACCAGATCAACTATGCTGCCTGGCGTTGTGCTGACCCGGGTACACAATACGATACCACCATCAACGAATGGCATACCTGCCCGGAAGGTGGTCCCATCAGGGCTTCCAATCCCTGCAGCGAATACATGTTCCTGGATAACACGGCCTGTAACTTAGCCAGTGTGAACCTCCGCCGTTTCTTTGACGAGGATACCAACAGCTTTAATGTAGAAGGATTTGAACATACCTGCCGCCTGTGGACCGTGGTGCTGGAGATATCTGTACTGATGGCGCAGTTCCCTTCCAAAGAAGTGGCACAACTTTCTTATGATTACAGGACATTAGGTCTGGGTTTTGCCAATCTTGGTTCCATGCTGATGGTAAGCGGCATTGCTTACGACAGCGAAGAGGCAAGAGGAATTGCCGGGGCCATCACCGCCATCATGACCGGGGTGTCTTATAAAACATCGGCGGAAATGGCCGGGTTCCTGGGTGCATTTGACAAATACGAAGAGAACAAAGAGCACATGCTGAGGGTAATGCGTAACCATCGTGCCGCAGCATACGATGCTACCGGTGCGTATGAAGGTCTTCGCATAAAACCACAGGGCATCAATGCAAAATATTGCCCGGATTATTTACTGAAGGCTGCCACCAAAGCATGGGATGATGCCGTTCAGCTGGGAGAAAAATACGGCTACCGCAATGCACAAACAACGGTGATTGCTCCCACCGGGACCATCGGCCTGGTAATGGACTGCGATACTACCGGCGTAGAACCGGATTTCGCTTTGGTGAAATTTAAAAAATTAAGCGGTGGTGGTTATTTCAAGATCATCAACCAGAGTGTGCCACAGGCATTGCGTAACCTGAAATACAGTGAAAAAGAAATAGAAGAGATCGTAGCGTATGCAAAAGGCCATGCTTCACTGGATAAAGCGCCTTTCATCAATACCAAAACATTGCTGGAAAAAGGCTTTACTGCCGAAGACATCGATAAACTGAATGCCGCATTAGGCGCTGCCTTTGAGATCGGGTTTGTTTTCAACGTATATACCCTGGGTGAGACCTGCCTGGAGCGGCTGGGCTTTACACCGGAGCAATATGGTGATTATAACTGGAGCCTGCTGGAAGCATTGGGATTCAGCGACGACGAAATTGAAGCGGCCAACATATATATATGTGGTACCATGACGGTGGAAGGTGCTCCTTATTTGAAAGAAGAACACCTTTCTGTTTTTGATTGTGCCAACAAATGCGGAAAGATCGGCGAACGTTACATACATGCACACGGGCACATCCGTATGATGGGTGCAGCGCAGCCATTCCTGAGCGGCGCCATCTCAAAAACCATCAACCTGCCGAATGAAGCAACCCAGGAGGAAATTGCTGATTCTTACCGCCTCAGCTGGGAGCTTGGTTTAAAAGCCTGTGCGTTATACAGGGATGGTTCTAAATTATCGCAGCCGTTAAGCAACAAGAGCGATAAGAAAAAGAAACTGGACGAACCCATCAGCGAAGAAAGCGCTGCTGCACTGGCTGCCGACATCAGCACCATGGTGGATATGGGCAAACTGACCATTGATGACCTGCTGGATGAAATGAACAAGCGTGTTCAGAGCAGCGCCGATACCACCTTGAAGCGCCAGCTGGCGATGATCGTGGAGAGAAGGGCGTTACCAGCCAAGCGTCGCGGCTTTACACAAAAAGCAAAAATAAACGGGCAGGCCCTGTTCCTGCGTACCGGCGAATACAACGACGGCACCCTTGGGGAGATATTCATTGACATGGCGAAGGAAGGCGCCACCATGCGCAGTATGCTTAACTGTTTTGCCATTGCCATCTCCATCGGCCTGCAATACGGAGTTCCCCTGGAAGAGTATGTAGAGAAATTCGTGTTCACCCGTTTCGAGCCAAGCGGCATGGTGGATCACCCGAATATCAAGAGCGCAACCTCCATCATCGATTTCATCTTCCGCTCACTGGCCTATGAATACTTAGGCAGGAACGACCTGGTTCATGTACTGGATACGCCTGAAGTGCTGAACCAGGGCAACGAACCCTGGGATGAGAATACACCCACCATTGGTGAGCGTAAACCCGAACTGAGTGAAGTGAGGGTGGTCAGCAGCACCGGTTCAGCATCCCCGGTAAAGGCGCAGCACCGCACGGCCCATAAAAAGGCAGAGAAAGGACTGGATGCGGTGAATGCAGCCGCCAAGAGCATGCAGAGCGATGCACCGGCCTGCAATACCTGCGGACATATCACCGTACGCAGCGGCACCTGCTACAAATGCCTGAATTGCGGAAACAGCATGGGCTGCAGTTAAGATGGTTTGATTAAGCACGAACATAAAACGGGCGCCACTCATTTGAGTGGCGCTTTTTTTAAATGACTATAAAACATCGTTGTTCCGGTAGTTATCGGAACTCACTTAAGCTTTATACCATTGCTGAACTTCTATTGAAGCCGCTTCCAGGCAACTTCTGCAATAACAGACTGTCCTCCCTGCGTGGTATGAGTTACCACGTATTTGATCTCATTGCCGGTATACCTGTACAGGCGTTTTTGTACGGTGCCTTCCCAGTTAGGAAAAGAAGCATGCGCTATATTGAATGTAATTGTTTTGCTGGCTTCGTCAACTGAATACGTGCCAAAATGCGAATTACTTCCCTGCACCAGGGCCTGGTATTCTTCAGCCGTGCCCTTGTTCTTATCCCCGGATGCAACTTTGG
Organism: Chitinophagaceae bacterium; assembly: GCA_016710165.1. Lineage (NCBI taxonomy): Bacteria > Pseudomonadati > Bacteroidota > Chitinophagia > Chitinophagales > Chitinophagaceae > Chitinophagaceae bacterium. Next base: position 325,795 of record JADJLJ010000002.1, read on the forward strand.
GCCTTACCGCTTTCAGGATCTGGATGGCATAATTTCCCCTGGCATCAAATACCAGCATCCCCGCAGGATCCTCCCCATACGGATGCTGCCTGCTGCTGTCGGGATAAATATTATCAACGGATACCAATGTCCATGTTCCGGTTAATTGCTCTTTTAGATCTTTATTTTGTTGAGCGTATAATACCGAAACATTTACCAGGATAAGAAATGCGGTCATTATTTTTTTCATGTCATTCATTTGTTTTAAGAGTGGATATTAATAGTTTATTTTTATAAGCTCCCCGTTGGCAGTTCCTTCAATACTCCTTTTGTAGCCCCCTGCTAAATCGTTAGCAGGTATATCTGAGATCCTGGCGGGGCTCACCACATTAACCCGGATGCCTCTTGGCATTTCCAGTGATGCAGCCAATACAAAACTATTGATGCCCCCATTGGCAATGGCCTTGCCTGCTGCATTTTTGGCTGGCTTGTCACCCATTTTCCCGGAAGTGAGCGTAAAAGAACCATTGTCGTTTAAATAATGTTGCCCAATGCATACAAGGTTGGCCTGTCCTAAGAGTTTATTTTTTATTCCCAGGTTCAGCTTTTCCTCCGTCATGGAGAACAGTTCTCCGGCATAACTGTCCCCGGCTGTACAAATACAGGCATCAACGTTGGCTGTTGTTTTAAACATATTTTCTATTGAGGCGGCTGAAGAAATATCCACCCGGATATCTCCGCTGTTTCTGCCGGCTGTTATGATCTCATGTTTTTCCGCAAGCAGGGGGGTGATGATCTTACCAATAGCCCCGCTTGCGCCAATTACAAGTACTTTCATTTTTTAAGTTTAGTAGTGTAAAATTATACAAGACAACAGGATCCATACTTGTACAATTTTGCACTTATTCTGTATCTTGCCCTTAATGATAAAAGAAAATTTGTACAAGCCCTTTGAAATTGAGTACAAAGAACTGGGCAGGTATCCGAAGACTAACCGGAGCAAAAGCTTCTTTGAACTGATTTATATTGTTGACGGAACCGGCGTACAGTACATTAACCGGAACAGTTTTAATTACCGCAAGGGCAATCTCTTTTTGATCACACCGGAGGATACACATTCTTTTGAAATAGCAACAATGTCCCGGTTCTTTTTTCTCCGCTTCAATGAGTACTATGTAAGATCAAATATTTCAAGAGACAAAGATGCGGTGCAGCGGTTGGAGTACATCCTCAAAAATGCCAGTCACCGCCCGGGATGCATATTAAAGAACAAAGCAGATAAACCGCTCATTGCATCATTGGTTGACAGTATCATACGGGAAAATACCAACCAGCAGATCTATTACAGCAAGATCATAGAGCAGATCGTGAATACTGTAATTATGGTGGTGGCAAGAAATATAGCGCTGAAGCTTCCCAAAAACCTGAAGGAGAATACCGGTGAACCCGTACTGGAGATCCTGCATTATATACAGGAGAATATCTTTGAACCTAAAATGCTCCAGGTGGAGAAGATGAGCAAAAGCCTGGGTATTTCCATTGCCTACCTGGGCCGGTATTTTAAAAAACAAACCGGTGATACACTTCAGAATTACATTCTGAATTTCAAAATGCGTTTAGTGGAGACAAGGTTGCTGCATAGTGATATGCGGATTAATGAAATTGCCTTTGAGCTTAACTTTGCAGACGAAAGTCATTTGAACAGGATGTTCAAAAAATATAAAGGATTAAGTCCTTCCGCGTTCAGAAAAAAATCCGCTGATGATGAAAAGGCCATCGCTTAACAGGAAGGGAAATCAGTTTATAAACAATACGCTTCTATTTTCTCTTCACAAAATCCCTCAAATAACTGCAACTGCTGAAGGCCTCCTGATAAAAAGCGGTGTTACCGTATTCTTTTACAAAGGGTGGGAAATATTTGTTATTTGTGAAGGCAGGCCAGTAATCTTTAAAGGCTGCATCATATTTATCCCAGTTGCCGGTATACTCATTGTACTGCGGCTGGTGAACCTGCTTTTGACTGCATTTGGCCATCATGAATAAGCAACGGGCCTTGAAATTTCTGTCATTGGCAGCCTTCATGGCTTTCTCAAAATAGTCATGTGCCTTATAGCAACCGTAATATTCCTTCTGGAAGCCGGTGGTATTTTGCGGGATATAATATCCGTCAACGCCCGAGCGTCCATATTGCACCAGTTCCCAGGTATGGCCATAGTAGGTCATGTTATACATGCCCAGCGCCATTTTATAATAGTGTTTTGCCGCATTGGCTTTGTCTGTTTCTGCTGCTTTTTGCAACCGCAGCATTTCCTGTGCAAAGGCCAGTTTGGTTGTTTTGTAATTCTTTTCACCCCGCAATTGTTCCTCCCGGTCGTACAACAGGTCCACAAAGGGATTCTTGGCGACCAGGTTTTTGTCCTGCGATTTTTTGAACCACTCCATGGCTTTGCTGTAATTGTATTCCCTTAAATAACACGTGCCGGCAAAATCAACCACTTCCTTTTTGGTCACGGAATTATGAATGAAAAGATAGTGGTCGAACCTGGTGGGTTGCTTATTGTCGAGCATGGCATACAGTTTCTCCACGTCTTTACTGATCAGTTTGTTGCGCAGGAACTCAACCCCCTCAATTCTCCGGTAATCATTTTGTTTTCCCTTCATGATCCAGTCTGCAGCGCCGATACACAGGGCTTCTTTCACCAGGTCGCCCTGCTCATGATAACGTTTTGCCAGTATCTCGCTCATCAGGTTCCGGTAAATGGTCTTCCATTGCTGTATTTCCGAATAGTTGATCTCCACCGGCTTTTCCGATCTCATTCTTTCTTCCAGCCATTGCAGGGATGGCAACAGCAGTTCTTCAAAAGCCGCATCGATCTTTTCCTTTTCATTGAGGGTGATGAGCAGGTTGGTGAGCGCCCACTGGTCTTTTAGTTTTGGGGTGAGCGGCATGGTGGCAGCCACGGCGGCATATTCCCTGGCATTGGAATAGTCTTTCATCATGTATGCAGCGTAAGCAGCCGCTGTTTCAAGCAATCCGGCATTTTTTAATTTATTATTTTGGGCGGCATTGTGCAGGAATGTTGCCAGGGCCTTTACTTCCTTCCCGGCATCGGTTACAATGCTGTCTGCATCACCATCGGTCCAGTTAAAATAAAATGCCTTGCCGCCGCTTTGTTTCTGCAGTACCGGTGAAAAATATTTTTCCTCCAGCTTGTTTATCTCCCGTACCACCAGCACTTCCAGTTCTTCACTGGCCGGGTTGAGCCGGAAGATCTCTTCCATCGTACTTAATTCATTGTTTACACTGCCCAGGGCAAACAGTGCCAGCATGGATGCCCGTTCTTCATTATTCTTACATAGGTCTACATACTCTTTTCTCTCTGTCTTTGAATCCACGCTCCATTTAAATCCCAGGTAATTGGAAACTCTTTTTACCGGGGTGGAAGCGAATACCTTACTGAAAAGATAAGCCGCCTCTTTTTGCCGGCCACTGCGGAACAGGGCCCCGGCCTTCAGTGACAGGCAAAGGGGCTTCAATATACTGTTGGTATTGGTTTGGGCCGCATACTCATCGTACCAGTTGATCACATCGGTGTACCGCCCGCTGTAATGCGCCAGCCGTAAAAACTGGTAAGCATATTTCTGTTTGAAGATATCTTTTTTGGCTGCCCCATACAATTGCTGCCCGTTCTTTATGAGCTTCGCCATTTTTAAACTATCCCTTTCCGGCACGATCCAGTCATCGGCCCCGCCGATCACATACGGCTCTGCCTGCCTGGCATACAGGATATATCCCAACGCTTCCAGGTCTTTGCTGTTGAGGAAATATTCCGTCATGCTGTTTTGCTTGACGGAATCCGGTATTTTCAGCGGCTGACCTTTTTCAATATGGTAATAGAGGTTATGGAGGTCTTTTACAGAGAATTTATTCACTAATTTTTTTGCATCCGCAGCGCTGACGGGCGCTGTACAGTAACCGGCCCATTCCTGGGCAAGTATATCCGGAGTATTCACGGGTTCGCTGGCATCGTATAAAAAATTATAACCGGTATAATAGAAAGGACGGTATGCTTTGGCGTCGGGCAGGTTCTGGTGAAAGAAGGAAGTGTAATAATCATACGGGTCTGCATCGGGGCCGCAGCCGATGATGTTTTGGGGAAAAGAAATGAGGAAGGCGCTAACGCAGGCTGTTATAAATACTTTCCAGTTCATTCGTTGTGTATTTATTTAAAATTACAGAATCAAGGTGGTAGAGCGATACCCGTAGTTGGGTATTTTTCAATCTGCTGCCTGCTTCGTTTGCTGCAGCCAGGATCTCTTTCAGGTCGCTTTGTTCATCGCGGATCAAATCGCCCTTTCTCAGTTCATATCCATTCAGCAGGGTATCTTTCAGGATCTCATAGCGGTTGCCGGATCTTTTTGTAAAAGCATCCGTGAAGCAGTTGCCGGGCAGGTTTTGAATAAGTCCGGCGTAGCTGTTGTTACGGTATAGGACCTTCCAGTCGAATAAGGGAAGGGCCAGGTCCAGCGGCAGGGGATAATTGGAAAGGTTGCTGCTGTATTTTTTCAGTTCCCGGGTCTCCAGGATGGAATTTTTGGTTGCCGGGTTCTTTAAGTTGCCCATGTTGTAGCACATGAGCAGTCCCCTGTCAACAGGCGGCACACCGGTTTTGACCAGGAATTTGATTTGATGCAGGCGGATGGTGCAGGATAGTTTGTAGCCTGCCTGTCCGTTAGGCAGGTCTGTCACTTTTTGTTTGAGGTCATTCAACAGCCGGAAATATTTTTCTTTGGTAGCTTGCGTCCAGTCGCAGTCAATTTGTATTTCTTTTATGGACTTAAAGCGGTTGCCGCTGATGATATCCTGTATCAATGTATGGATCCGGTTTGCAAGCATGGTTATTTGTGATGGATCGGTCTTCCGGATACATTCATTGCTGATAAATACAACAGGGATCACCTGTATCTTCTCCGGAAGTTTGTTGTTTGTGACTTGCAGTTTCGCCACCGGCACGGGTGACCTGCTTTCTTCATCCCAATCCACATCGAAGAATTTAATGTAGAGGGTCTTTACTTCGAGTGAATCCAGCCGCTGTTCTTCAAATCGGGTCAGGGTAAAAACAGATTTCCAATAATAGAAACTACGTTCAACCGTTCTTTCTGATCTTTTCTCATTGCAGGAAATAGAACAGGCCAGGGATATCAATAGTAATGCCGGACAACGGGTAAGGGTATTATATTTAGAGACGGCGTTTAGAGAAAACATGATGCCAAAAGTAAACCAATCAGGTAAATACCGGTTGCAGGGTATTGTACAGGTCACGCCATTGCAGATATTTGAAGAACAAAAGCAACCGTTATGAAATGGAATTTTGCATTACTGTTTTCTCTTTTCAGCCTGGTAATTAATGCACAGGATTATAAACTGGAAGGCAATGAAGTGAAGACCGCAAAGCAAGTAATATTTGAAACAGGCAGCGATAAATTGAAGCCGGAGAGTATGGCTGCCCTGGAGACCATTAAGCAGTACCTGGCGGACAAATCATATATCAGCCTGCTTCGGGTGGAATGTCATACCGATAATTCCGGCGATGCAAACGCCGGCCAGTTACTGACTGAAAAAAGGGCGCTGGCCATCTGCAAAAAATTAGTGGAGATGGGAGTGGACTGCAGGCGGCTGATCGCTGTTGGTTTTGGCAATACAAAACCCGTGGCAGATAACAGCACGCCGGAAGGCAGGGCCCAAAACCGCCGGGTAAGTTTTTTAAATGCTGCTTTACGGAACAGGCTGATCGGGGGGATGCCGGCAGACGGAGGCGGCAAAGTTGCCGGGGATGTCTGTAACTGATTAGCGGTACTTATCTTTGCCGGATGACCTCCCAGTTTTTTACCTACGACAAACGAAAAGTGATACAGGCGCTGCGCTATCATTTTATTACCCGCAAGGAGATCCGGATCATGATGATCCTGGTGAATGTATTTGCCCTGCTGTCTGCGGCCTTGTTTTTCTTTAAGAAGATATCTCCCTTCGCTTTCCTGATCAGCTCCATGTTATGGTTCATGCTGATGATCACTTTCTGGTTCTTATTGCCTTATATGGTTTACCGGAAAGCCGATACGTTCAAAGACCGTTTCCGGGCTAAATTATCCGAGGATGAATTCAGGATCGAGAATGAGCGGGGCGGCCGAAGCTGGAGATGGGGCGATTTCAGCACCTGGATCGAAAGCCCGCATTTTTTTCACCTGTATTTCAATACCCGGTCGTTCTTTATAGTGCCCAAAGATGCTTTTGAAGGGGATGAAGTACATGCTGCAAGGAATATATTCAGAGAAAAGATTGCCAGGAAATGACCTCATCAGCTAAGAGGATAAAAGATAAAAGGAGCAAAAGAGGAGATTGTTATTTCTTCTTTTGCTCTCCTGAGCATTTGTCGAAGGATGTCCCCTTAGCTAAATATCTCCTATAAGTACTTTTCCATTACATAGTGCGGGATGGTAACTTCAGTAAACTCATCGCCAACGACCCGGTAGCCTAATTTTTCATAGAAGCCCAGCGCTGTTTTCCGGGCATGCATCAGCAGTCTTTTATAGCCCTTGTCCCTGGCAATGGTTTCTGCAAAATTCATCATACTGGCGCCGATGCCTTTTCCCTGCAGGTTGTTCTGAACGGCCATTTGCCTGAGGCGCAAACTGTGATTATCGGTTTTTGTAAGCAGGCAGCAGGCGAGCATCTCATCATCATCAAAAGCGCCTATCAGGATGTCTTCTTTTTCCCTTGCCAGTTCTTCTTCATTAAAAGAAAGACCAAGGGGCTGGCGGAGAATGTCATTCCGGAGTTTCACCATTTGTTGGTATTCTTTTGAGCCGTGGTCTATTTGTTTTAAGGCCATAACAGGTTCAGTTTTGGTAAAGGGGTTAACTATTAGCAAAAGAAGAATTACCAATATACAAACTTTTTGGTATCAGCCCACCTATGGTAAAAAACTCTCATGAACTTTGGGGGCCGGGATGGGACCGCCAGCCACATAAAAATCTGCTCCTTCGGATGGTTATTTTACCGGTGCCTGAAGGACCAAAAACCGTTTATAAGGGAACAATATCTATTTCTTTGTATTTATCCCAAAATGTATATTTTTGCACCCTATACAAACTAAATTTTACAATCATGTCAGACATTGCAACAAGAGTAAAGAAAATAATTGTTGACAAATTAGGTGTAGATGAGGCGGAGGTAACCCCGGAGGCTTCTTTTACCAATGATTTAGGTGCCGATAGCTTGGACACCGTTGAACTTATTATGGAATTTGAAAAGGAATTCAATATTTCTATTCCGGATGAGCAGGCCGAGACCATTACCACAGTTGGACAGGCCAATGCGTACTTAGAAGAGCATGCTAAGTAATTAATTTAATTATCACAGGCAAATTTATGGCTTTAAAAAGAGTTGTAGTTACCGGGTTGGGAGCTCTGACGCCATTGGGCAAAACCGTTGACAGCTACTGGCAGGGTTTGACCGATGGGGTGAGTGGATGCGATAACATCAAACAATTCGACTGCAGCAAGTTTAAAACCAGGTTTGCCTGTGAGGTTAAAGATTTTGAACCTACCAGTTACCTCGACCGTAAAGAAGCCCGTAAGATCGACCGCTTTACCCAGTTTGCACTGATAGCCAGTGATGAAGCGGTAAAAGATGCGGGCATTAACCGGGAAAATGTTGATACCGACAGGGTGGGTGTCATCTTTGCCAGCGGTATCGGCGGGTTGATCACCTTCCAGGAAGAAGTGATCAACTTTGCCCTGGGCGACGGTACCCCTCGCTTTAATCCCTTCTTTATTCCCAAGATGATTCTGGATATTGCCGCCGGGCAAATTTCCATGCGGCATGGTTTCAGGGGCCCAAATTTTGCCGTGGTGAGCGCCTGTGCATCCAGCACCAATGCCATCATAGATGCCTTTGATAATATACGTTTGGGGAAGGCCGATATCATACTTACCGGTGGCAGCGAAGCGGTTATCAGCGCTGCAGGGGTTGGTGGTTTTAATGCCATGAAGGCACTGAGCGAACGCAACGACAGTCCTTCTACCGCAAGCCGCCCGTTTGATAAGGACCGGGATGGTTTTGTTATGGGCGAAGGGGCTGGTGTTCTGGTACTGGAAGATATTGATCATGCACTGGCAAGGGGTGCAAAGATATATTGTGAGATTGCAGGCGGCGGAGCCACTGCCGATGCACACCATATAACGGCTCCGCACCCCGACGGATTGGGCGCAAAAAATGTGATGGCGGCTGCATTAAAAGATGCCGGCATGAAACCCGAGGACATTGATTACATCAATGTGCATGGTACCTCAACACCCCTGGGTGACATAGCCGAAACCAAGGCCATCCTGAGTGTATTCGGGCAACATGCGTACGATCTCAACATAAGCAGTACCAAAAGCATGACCGGGCATTGCCTGGGGGCTGCCGGTGTGCTGGAAGCGCTGGCATGTATCCTGGCAGTAACAAAAGATATTGTGCCACCAACCATCAATCATTTTACAGACGACCCCGAGCTGGACCCCAGACTCAACTTTACTTTCAACAAGGCACAGCCACGCACAGTGAATGCAGCCCTGAGCAATACGTTTGGCTTTGGGGGGCACAATGCGTCGGTTATTGTAAAAAAATACATTTCGTAGTATTGCTTCTTTCTTATAAGCCGGCAAATAAAAACCCATTCCGGGCGTTTACCATTGCAAGGGGAGATAAAAAAAATCTTAATTTTATCTGTCTTAAATAAGATTAATTTCACGCAAACTATTTTCCGTTTTGCAATTCATAAAAGACTTATTTAAAAGCCAGAACAGCAACCGGGATTTCCGGAAGCAGCTTAATAATATCCTGGGATTTTCACCCGGCAATATCGCTTTATACAAAACGGCACTGAGTCATCGCAGCGTACGGGAAGGGGCCGATGAGAATAATGAACGCCTTGAGTTTTTGGGTGATGCGGTTTTAAGTTCTGTGGTGGCGCATTACCTGTTCAGAAAATATCCATACAAGGGAGAAGGCTTTTTGACCGAGATGCGCAGCAAGATGGTGAACCGCCAGAAGCTGAATGATATTGCATTGAAGATGGGTATTAAAAAGATCACTTTTTATAACAAATATGATAATGCCCTTAAGGTTTCGCAGATATTCGGTAACACGCTGGAAGCATTGATCGGGGCCGTGTACCTGGATAAAGGCTATGCCGGTACCCATAAGTGGGTGGAGAAGTACATCATCATGCCGCATATGTTCATCGACGACCTGGAAGTGATCGAGATCAACATCAAGAACAAATTATACGGCTGGGCCAATAAGAACGGCAAGGCCCTGGAATTTGAGACCCTGGATGAAAAATTTGAGAACGGCCGCCGCTTATTTACCATTGGCGCCACGGTTGACGGAGAATTGATCGCAGAGGCCAAAGGGTACAATAAAAAAGATGCCAGCCAGATCGCTGCACAGTTGGCGGTGGACAAACTGGGTTTATAAACGTTTAAGGGTTTAAAGACGTTTAAGGGTTAAAAAACGTTTTTAAACGACTTAAACCATTAAACGATTTTACGATGACATTTGGAATTTTAGGAAGCGGCAGCTGGGGTACTGCACTGGCAAAGATCTTAACGGATAGCGGAAATGTCATTTACTGGTGGAACCGCAGCGAGGCACACATTCAGCACATTCTTGCCCGCCACCATAATCCGCAATATTTATCGAGTGCCCATCTTGATGTAACCAGGCTGAAACTTTCCACCAATGCTGCAGAAGTTATTGAAAATAGCGATTGTGTGGTGATCGTTATCCCTTCAGCCTATGCCGTCAGGGCCCTGGATGGTTTGAACAGGGATATTTTTGCAGGGAAAAAAGTGATATCGGCCATCAAAGGCATACTGCCCGACCAGAACCTGCTGCTGAATGAATACCTGAAAAATGAATTTGCCGTTGAATTGAGAGATTATTTCACCGTACTGGGCCCATGCCATGCCGAGGAAATAGCCGCCGAAAAATTATCATACCTCACGTTTACGGGCATTGATGAAAAGACAGCCCATGAAATTGCTGCCTGTTTCAGAACGCCGTATCTGAATACCGTTGAGAATAATGATATCTACGGGGTTCAGTTTGCAGCAGTGCTGAAGAACATTTATGCCGTTGGGGCCGGTATTGCACATGGGCTCGATTACGGGGATAATTTCCTGAGTGTACTGATCGCAAACAGTGCCGACGAAATGGCGGGGTTTTTGAAAAGGGCCGGCATAAAAAATATAGAAGTGGGGCATACTGATGCCCGGCAACCCACAGAAGAGCATCGCTCAAATAATTATGCCGCATCCGTTTACCTGGGCGACCTGCTGGTTACCTGTTACTCCCTCCACAGCCGTAACCGGGCCTTTGGGAATATGATCGGCAAGGGATATTCTGTAAAAGCGGCCCAGTTGGAAATGAGCATGGTGGCGGAAGGTTATTATGCCAGTAAATGTATTCACACGATCAACCAGCAAATAAAAGCCGATATGCCCATTGCCGAAACCGTTCATAAAATATTATGGGAAAACCTGCCTGCCGCCGAAGGATTTAACAATATTGAATTGGCGCTGGTGTAAAAACGGGTTAACTTTATGGGAGAAAATAAGATCATGCCATTCTCCTTCTCAAATATCAGCGCTTCGGTTTTGATCTTTATGGTTGTTTGCCTGACCATTGCAGAGATCGTTAAACATCTGCGAAAGAGTTACCGGCATTCAGAAAAATAGGTCCGCCGCTATACCATCAGCAAAAAATTTTCCTTTGTTTGTCAAAATAAGACAGTTATTTTCAATCGTTAGTTTTCCGGAGTTTTTGTATTTATTACCTGCTGCTTTCAGCGTATTGCTTTTTTCTTCCCCAAATACCTTGCTCACATGCGCCAGGTCCAGCCCCTCCCTTGTTCTCAACGATGTCATTATGTATTCGTTCAGCTGTTGTATTTCAGTCAGTGTTTCTTCCTCAAAGGGGATCACCCCTTTTTCTACAGATTGAATGTACAGGGCGTTATTGGAGATATTCCACCTGCGTTTATTTCCGTCAAATGAATGTGCTGCCGGGCCAAAACCATAATAGGTTGCCCCGGACCAGTAACTGCTGTTGTGTTTGCTGCGGAAGCCCGGTTTTGCAAAATTGCTTATCTCGTAGTGTTCATATCCTGCCTGTTCCATGGCATCCAGCAGCATCCGGAAATGCCTGGCCTGTTTATCGGCATCCACCGGTTCTTTTTTTTGCAGGGCTATCATTTTATCAAGGGCTGTCCGGGGTTCAACGGTTAACGCATAGCAGGAGATATGCGGTATGTTCCTGTTGATAAGGATGTTCATGTTTTTTTTCCAGTCATCATCGCTTAACACGGGCGAGCCATAGATCAGGTCGGCAGAAAAATTACTGAAACCGGCATCCCGGATCTTATCAATGCAGGAAAGTGATTCAGCCGCATGGTGAACCCGGTTCATCCATTTCAGTTCTTCATCCTGGAAACTCTGGATGCCCACACTCAGGCGGTTTATGCCAAGCGATCGCCATTGCGCCAGTTTCCCATCGTTGATATCGTCCGGGTTTGCTTCCAGCGTAGTTTCAATATCGGGTGTAAAAACAAAACGTTCCTGCAACGCCTGGATGATCCGTTTCAGGTCATCGGCAGAAAGTATGCTGGGCGTACCGCCTCCAAAATAAAGGGTGGAAATTTTTTCTTCCCCTTGAAGGGATGGATACAGGTCCGTGCGTCGTATTTCCTTCAGCATTGCTTCCACCATATTTTCCTTTTGTGACAGCGAAGTTGAAAAATGGAAATTGCAATAGTGACATGCCTGCCTGCAAAAAGGGATATGTATGTAAATGCCCGGCAAAGATTTCTGATTTAAGTCCCGGTTAGTATCGGGATAATATTTTAGATTTGATCATTAATGACCCCTGTTAAATCAATACGTTGTAAAATTCTTTTTCCTGTATTGCTGAGCACAGGGTTGATGCTGGTTTTTTTTCATTCCTCCGCCCAGGTTACAAAAACCTCTTCCTGGCTATTACAGGTGCAACTTGTTGACAAAGATAGCTCCTTTAGCCGGCAGCCTTTAAAATTACAAACCAGCTTCGCCGGCAAACTGCTATGCAGCAATTATGTCCGTGGATTACCGGCTTTGCTGGGTTCTAAAGGATATCCCACTGCATCGGTCGACAGTATTTTTGAATTGGAGAACCATACGGTCATTCACTTGTTCTTAGGCAAAAAGTACCAGTGGATAAAATTGAAGCCTGACGGAATTGAAAAAACGGCCATGGACGAAAGCCGTTTCCGGGAAAAGGATTATGCCGGTAAACTGCTTAATATCCGGCAATTGGTATCGCTGCAGCAACGGCTGCTGGATTACTATGAAAAAAATGGCCATCCCTTCGCTGAGATATTTTTAGACAGCATCCGCCTGGATGATGATAAAATGGAGGCGCTGCTGAGAGCCAGGAAAGGACCCCAGTACCATATTGACAGCATACGGGTTTTTGGAAAAGCCAGGATCTCAAAAAATTTTCTCCGTCATTACCTGGATATTTCCAACGGAAGCCTCTACAACAAGTCAAAACTGGAGCAGGTAAGCAAAAGATTACTGGAACTGCCTTACCTGCAGGAAGTGCAATCCAATGATATAACGATGCTGGGTTCGGGTGCCATACTCAATCTTTACCTGGCCCCGAGGCGAAGCAGCCAGGCGAATTTTCTTATAGGCTTTCTGCCCAATGCCAGCCAGTCAGGCAAACTGCAGCTTACTGCCGATGTGAACCTCAACCTGAAAAATGCACTGAATGGGGGAGAAACCATCTTATTGAACTGGCAGCAACTGCAGGCAAAATCTCCCAGGCTTAACCTGGGCTACCAGCAACCTTACATCTTCAATTCCTCTTTTGGTTTCGACTTTGCCTTTGACCTGTTTAAAAAGGACTCTACTTTTCTCCAGGTGAATGCACTTCTCGGGCTTCAATATCTTTTATCGGCCAGCCAGTCGGGTAAAGTATTCTTCCAATGGCAAAACAGTTTTTTGCTGGCCAATGGGGTTGACACCAACCAGGTAAAGGCAACCAAAACACTGCCTCCCAACATTGATGTAAGTGCGGTGAACATAGGGCTGGATTACGACTGGAGTAAAACGGATTACCGGCTTAACCCGAGAAGCGGAAATGAGCTAAAACTTACGGCGGCTGTGGGTATTAAGAATGTGAAGCGTAATAACGATATACTCAGCATCAAAGACCCTTCCTTCAATTATGCAAGCCTGTATGATTCGCTGAAAGAACGGGCTTACCAGTTCAGGATAAAACTTTCGGCTGCACATTATTTCCCTGTAGGCAAGCAGGCTACGGTGAAAACGGCTTTAAATGCCGGGGTGTTTATCAGCCCCAGTACCTTCCGGAATGAGTTATTCCAGATTGGCGGGTATAAGCTGCTGCGTGGGTTCAGCGAAGAAAGCATTTATGCCACGCAATATGCTGTACTGACTGCAGAGTACCGCTACCGGCTCGCACTTAACTCTTTCCTGTTTGGGTTTGTAGACGGAGGCCTGGTTAAGAATAAATACCAGGCCATAAACCTGAAAAATAACTTTATCGGGGCCGGGCTGGGACTTGCCTTTGAAACCAGGTTCGGGTTGCTGAATATCAGTTATGCAGCAGGCAAACGCAATGATGTGAAGCTGAATCTCCGGGAAGCATCCAAAATACACTTTGGATATGTCAATTACTTTTAAGAATCTCGGCAGCAGCCTCTATTTTTGCAAATTAAATAAGGCAGTGTTGAAGTGTTTTTTTTTATTTGGTACGGGGGTGGTCATTTTATCATCATTTGCATATGCGCAGCAGGCAGACAGTTTGCATGTTGCAGATAGTACTGTCGTAAAAACCGATTCACTGCGGGCGGCTGTTGTAAATGATTCCATTGTCCCATTGGTCACGGCCAAACCGGTATTCAGATTACAGAACGGGTTTTTAAACTCCGAAGCCGACCCCGTTTCATTTGCGGTTGAGTATAAAAAGGAAAAAAATGAAGATTCTTTATTTTACCTGATCACCGGCATTGTTTTGCTGCTTGCCTTTTTTCGGTATTTCTATAACCGTTATTTTTCCAACCTGTTCCGGGTATTCTTCAATACTTCATTGCGGCAGAACCAGCTCACAGACCAGTTACTGCAGGCAAAACTGCCATCCCTGCTATTCAATTTATTTTTTATCATCAGCGGAGGTATGTATGCTTATATCCTCCTTGAATATTATCATTTGGTACACGACCGGCACAGGTGGTTGATGATAGGGGCATCCATTGCAGTAATAGGGGTAATTTACCTGCTGAAATACAGTACGCTTAAATTTACCGGGTGGATCACAGGATTGAAGGATATTACCAATATCTATGTTTTTGTCATTTTTCTTTTCAATAAGATCATCGGTATTTTCCTGGTGCCCTTCATTGTAATACTCAGTTTTTCTGACATGGCTATTGCAAAGACCAGCGTGATCGTTTCTTTGATGTGTATCGCTGTATTCCTGCTGCTTCGTTTCTTCCGGTCATATGGCCTGCTGCAAAACCAGTTAAAAATCAGCCCCTTTCATTTTATGCTTTACATAGCAGGTATTGAGATATTACCCCTTTTACTGATATACAAGGGTTTAATGTTGTATTTGTCTAAAAATTTGTAATTTTGCAATACTATTTCATAGTAAAATATGATAAAAAACGGTTCAACGCAGGCTGACAAGGCTTTCAAACCAATAAAAAGCATACTTATAACCCAACCGAGGCCCGAAGGAGAAAAATCTCCTTATTTTGATTTGGCTAAAAAGTATGGTCTTAATCTTGATTTTCATCCATTTATAGTGGTTGAGGGTATTCCGGCAAAAGACTTCCGTAAACAAAAGATTGATATCGGGAGTTATTCTGCTGTGATATTTACCAGCCGGAATGCCATTGATCATTTCTTCCGTATATGTGATGAAATGAAAGTGACCGTATCGCAGGAAACCAAATATTTCTGTATCACTGAAGCGGTGGCCCTTTATCTTCAAAAATTCATCCTGTACCGCAAGCGCAAGGTGTTTTACGGTGCCGATGGTACCAATAAAAGCCTCTTTGATGTTATCAATAAGCACAAGGACAATGAAAAGTTCCTGTATCCCTGCTCCGAATCCTTTGACAGTGAAATAACCAACTGGTTGAAAGGCAACAACTGTGAGTATGCTACCCCGGTTTTGTACCGCATCATCAGCAACGACATTACCAACGTGATGTCAAATGAATATGATGTTATCTGTTTTTTTACACCAGGTGGTGTAAAAAGTTTGCTGGAAAACTTTCCTAAGTTCAAACAAAACGGAACCAGGATCGGCGCTTTTGGGGTCAATACTTTTAAGGCTGCAGAAGACGCAGGCCTGGTTTTAGATATTAAGGCTCCCCAGCCCCAGGCCCCCAGTATGGTAAGCGCCCTGGAACTTTATCTTTCCTCCCTGAAAAAGAAATAACAATAAACATAGTTTCATCGGATCACCTCGCCGTGAGGCGGGTGATCCGTTTTGGTACTGCGGATACTGTTAATAGTTTGATATTTGTATTTTAAAATAAAATGGCAACTACCGGAAAAAAGACAAACAGGCTGATCAACGAAAGCAGTCCTTACCTGATTCAGCATGCATATAACCCGGTTGACTGGTATCCCTGGGGAGAGGAGGCTTTGCAAAAAGCTAAGACAGAAAATAAGGTAATTCTCGTCAGCATTGGTTATTCTGCATGTCACTGGTGCCATGTTATGGAAAGGGAAAGTTTTGAGGATGAAACGGTCGCTCAACTGATGAACGAACATTTCGTATGTATCAAGATCGACCGGGAGGAAAGACCCGATATTGATCACATTTATATGGACGCCGTACAGGCAATTTCCGGAAGCGGTGGATGGCCCCTGAATGTATTTCTTACGCCCGATAAGAAGCCCTTTTATGGCGGAACCTATTTTCCCCCGGTAAAAGCTTATCAGCAGTCTTCGTGGACAGATGTCCTGCATGCTGTAAAACAAGCCTGGACGGAAAGAAGGGGTGAAATGATTGATCAGGCAGAAAACTTAACAGATCATCTTCAGAGGTCCAACAGTTTTGGCGGATTTACGAATGCTGTAAAACAGCCACTAACGGATCAAAAGGCTCTAAAAGAACAACTGGATCTGATCTTTAAAAATATAATGAAGGCAGCAGACACAGCGTGGGGAGGGTTTGGTAAAGCGCCTAAATTCCCTCAAACCCAAACCATTCAGTTTTTGCTGCAATACCACCATTATACGGGAAATAAAGAAGCCCTTGGCCAGGCACTACTTTCGGTTGACAAAATGCTGCAGGGAGGGATCTATGATCACCTGGGCGGAGGTATGGCCAGGTACAGCACCGATTATGAATGGCTGGCTCCCCATTTTGAAAAAATGCTTTATGACAATGCCCTGCTGATAAATGTACTCTGCGATGCTTTCCAGGTCACAAAAGATCCTGCT
This sequence comes from Chitinophagaceae bacterium, assembly GCA_016710165.1. Taxonomy (NCBI): domain Bacteria; kingdom Pseudomonadati; phylum Bacteroidota; class Chitinophagia; order Chitinophagales; family Chitinophagaceae; species Chitinophagaceae bacterium. The sequence goes on from JADJLJ010000002.1 coordinate 342,343, forward strand.
TATGAAAAAGCAATAAAACAAACCATTGGTTTTATTACAAATGAATTTAGTAACGGTCAGGGTGGTTTTTTTTCAGCACTGGATGCCGATTCCGAAGGAGAAGAAGGCAAATATTATGTTTGGCATAAAACGGAGGTGGAAGAGATACTTGGCCCCGATACTGAAATTTTTTGTGATTTTTTTAACATATCAGAAACGGGAAACTGGGAGGGCAGGAACATACTGCGAATCTTAAAAAAAACCAGTGATTTTGCAGGTGAAAACGGGTTTGGGATTGATGAGTTCGATAGTAAAATTACTGCCTGTAAACAGCTTTTGTTGTTAAAGCGCAACGAAAGGGTAAAACCCCAGCTGGATGATAAGGTACTGCTGGGTTGGAATGCATTGATGATAACAGCCTTGTGTAAGGCTGGCGCAGCGTTGGGAGAAAGTCAATATATTGCTTTGGCAGAAAAATGCTTTCAGTTTTTAGCCGGTAATATGCTTAAGAATAAGGAGGGTATTGAATTTCTTCATACCTGTAAAAACGGGAAGGCAGCATACCCGGCCTTTCTTGATGACTATGCTTTTCTGATCCAGTCCTGTATTTACCTCCAGGAGACCACATCCAATAGCACCTACCTGGTTTGGGCACAAAGACTGGTTGATCATGTTACCAGCAATTTTGCTGAACCCGGGACAGGTTATTTTTTCTTTACTGGGGTGGATCAAAACGACGTAATTGTACGCAAAAAAGAAGTGTATGATGGAGCTACTCCATCCGGAAACAGCGTGATGGCTGATAATCTATTCTATTTAGCAATCATATTTGACAGGCAGGATCTGCACCAAATAGCTGTAAAAGCACTTGATGCATTGAATGATGCCATCGTAAATTACCCGACTTCCTTCGCCACTTGGGCAACATTGATAATGAGGAAGTTATATGGTATAAAGGAGATCGTAATAGCCGGAAACGAATTCGAGGGGGGCAGGGACATGCTGCTAAGGAGTTATCTGCCCAATAAAATAGTTCAGTGTGCAGCTGCCGAAAATGTACTTTTCCCATTATTAAAAGGTAAAAATTTCAATGCAGGAATTGCTGTTTACCTATGTAAGAACCACGAGTGCCTGGCACCCGTTCATTCAGTTGAAGACCTGTATGTTCAGCTTCATATTGTGGAGAATAACTAATCATATAAACACAATATTTGCAAAATTCTGCCGTTTACACTTTTCAGGATTATAATTTGTTGAAAAAAAATTACTGATTCAACCCGAAAGCGATGTTAAATCAAAATAATCATTACATTTGCTCAATACCCTCAAAGTTAAAAACAATGAAGTACAGGCTGTTCTATCTGATAGCTGTTATAGCTATCTCATCTACAACAACCAGTTGTAAAAAATCCGGTAGCAAATCAAGTGGTGGTTATGCTACTGACAAAGGCCAACTGATCGGTGTTGCCCCCTCTTCTAAATGGAGCTTACCGAAACCTCCCGGCATGGTTTATATTCCACCAGGAACATTTCATATGGGTGCAAGTGACGAGGACCTGAGTTATGCGCTTACTGCCCGTAATAAATCTGTTTCTATCAGTGGATTCTGGATGGATGCAACGGAGATAACCAATAATGAATACCGCCAGTTCACAAACTGGGTCAGGGATTCTATCGCTGCAAAGCTTATGGGTTTTGTTAAGCAGGGTTCAGATGGAAACGAATACATCGACTGGCAGAAAGCGAGGACGATCAAGTGGGGTGATAAAGCAACCATGGAAAAAATAGATGCCATTATCGTTACGCCCGATAACCGCATATTCGGTAAAAAAGAGATTGATGCAACCAAAATAGTTTATCAATCTGAGATTTTCGACTACAAAGCTGCTGCACAGAACAAAGATGCTACAGTACCGCGTTCTAAGTTCATCATTAAGAAAAACATACCTGTTTATCCGGACTCACTTTCCTGGGTCAGGGATTTTGCTTACTCGTACAATGAGCCAATGGCAAAAAAATATTTCAGCCACCCTGCATTTGGAAATTTCCCGGTTGTGGGTGTGAACTGGAAACAGGCTACTGCTTTCTGCGAATGGAGAACTCATTATCTCAATGCCTACCTTGAGTCTAAGAAAAGGGCTGCTGAAGTTGACTTCAGACTTCCTACAGAGGCCGAATGGGAGTATGCTGCAAGAGGCGGACGTTCCCAGGCCGATTATCCCTGGGGTGGTTATTACCTTCGTAACAAGAAAGGTTGCTTACTGGCAAACTTCAAGCCGGGAAGAGGTAACTATCCGGAAGATGGCGGATTTTACACCGTGCGTGCTGATGCATACTGGCCGAACGATTTCGGACTATATAACATGGCAGGAAACGTAGCGGAATGGACATCTTCTTTGTATTATGAAGGCGCTTATAGCTTCCAGCATGATATGAATCCGGACATTCGTTATAATGCCAAGGAAACAGATAAACCACGTGACAAGCGTAAAGTATTACGTGGTGGAAGCTGGAAAGATGTAGGTTATCTTTTACGGACCGGAACAAGAGCTTACGAATACCAGGATACAGCAAAATCTTACATTGGCTTTCGTTGTGTAATTGATTTGCCTCCGGCTCAGAAAAAGGGCAAAAAGTAAACAGTTTCCGAAACTAAGAACTAATGAGGGGTACCTGTAGTATTGAAAACAGGTACTCTATAACTTTTGTGTAATCAAACTTTAAATAATCCCCAGTTAAAACTTAAAATTTTTCAACCATGGCTCACAGAAAAAGAACCTTCTTAACCCTAATTGATGTATTGGTAAGTGCCGGTGCCGCAGTAATTATCTTTGCTGCCTGGGCAAAACTTACTCACCAGTCTTACGCCGATATGATGTTAACTATTGGTATGTGGACAGAAACAGCGATCTTCCTTGTTTATGCAGCCATTGAGTGGGTTAAACCAAAGCATCATGAAGAAGACGACCAGCCAGACGATGTAATTGAGAATCCTTCTTTACAGTCAATGGATAAAATGTTACAGCAGGCAGATATCACACCAACAAGTCTTAAAAAATTAGGAGAAGGCTTTCAAAAGTTACAGGGTACTGTGGGCAATATGACCGAGATCGGCGATGTGGTTAAAAACACCGGCGATTTCAGTAACAAGACAAAAGAAGCTACGGCTGCACTGGGTAATATGACCACGGCGTTTGCAAGCAGCGCCGCCACAATGGGCAGCTTCAGCAATGCTGCGGAAAGTGCCAAAGGGTTCCATGAGCAGGTACAGGTCTTAACAAAGAACCTGGGGTCGTTGAATACCATTTACGAACTGGAATTGAAAGAAAGTAATAATCACCTTAAGTCGCTGAATACATTCTACGGAAAACTGGCAGAAGCCAGCCAGACCATGATGGGCACCGTGGAAGATGCAGGCAAAGCAAAAGAGCAGATCGGTGTTCTTGCCAATAACCTGGGTAAACTGAACGCAGTTTATGGCAACATGCTCAGCGCCATGCAGGGCCGTTAATGAAGACCGGTGCTTAATCGCAGAAAACTAAACAATTTAAAACTAACAATCGTAAATCTAAAATACTATGGCTTTACCTAGAGAGCCCCGGCAAAAGATGATCAACATTATGTACTTGGTGTTGACCGCTATCCTTGCGCTGAACGTATCAAATGAAGTGATAGAGGCCTTTAAAACGGTGGATAAAAGTCTGCAAAGTTCCAATGCAAGCATATCAAGTTCCAGCAATATTTTGTATAAATCACTTTCGGAAATGCTGTCTAAGGATGAGACGAAAGTACAGGCAGCCATATGGCAACCCAAGGCTGAACAGGCAAAGGCTTATGCGGCCTCACTGGATACATATATAAATGAACTGAAAGTGGAATTAAAAAAAGGAGCAGGGTTGGTTATTAAAGAAGACGGGAAAGAAGATTTTAAAGAAGATAACCTCGACGCATCAACCCGCCTGTTTGAAACAAACGGAAAAGGTAATGAGTTAAAGGCAAAACTGGAAGATTTCAAAAAGAAGATCCTTGCACTGGATCCAAAGATCCAGGCCAAGTTTGAAAATAATTTCCCCGTTAGTACAGAAGGAGTGGAAGGAAAAGAAGGTAAAAAGGATTTTACAACAGGTTTTTTCCACATGACCCCAACAGTAGCAGCATTGACTATTTTGAGTAAGTTTCAGAACAATATCAAGAACGTAGAGAACCAGGTGGTTACTTATTGTGCCAGCCAGGTGGGGGCTGTAGAAGTTCATATGGACGAAGTAGGTGTATTGGTTGGTCAAAATTCTAATTACTTAATGCCTGGCCAGGAATTGGTTGTTACAGCAGGCGTAGGAGCTTACAGCTCTACAGTAAAGAGTAATATTTCTATTAATGGGAGCCCGGTAGCTCTTGTCGCCGGACAGGGGGAGTATAAAACAAAAGTTAGTGGATCAGGCAAGCATACCATACAGATCAGCGGGAGTTTTACAAACGAACAAGGTAAGCAGATCCCAATAAGTAAAACCGTTGAATACGTGGTTGGTGTTCCGGGCGGTGCAGCCGTAATGCTGGATAAAATGAATGTATTTTATATTGGTGTAGAAAACCCGATAACCATATCATCGGGCTCAGGCTGGGATAAAACAACCGTATCAATGGCCGGTGGAACCATAGCAGGAACCGGGTCAAACCGTGTTGTTACGGTTACAACTCCAGGGGCTGCAAGTATAACAGTGACTGCGGACGGAAAATCAAGTAAGTTTGATTTCCGGGTTAAAGTAGTTCCTGATCCTGTATTTAAAGTAGCCTCCGGCAAGCCCAGGATGCCATCCGTTGAATTCAAGAACCAGCAATACTGCCGTGCCGAACTTGAAAAATTTGATTTTGATACACGGTTCAGCATTGTAAGTGCTACTGTTTATTTTTCCGGTGCCGGTTTCCCAAGTGTGGCTACTTCTTCAATTAATGGAAACAATTTAGCGCCGATTGCTTCGTTTTTAACAAGGTGCGGTCCGGGTTCAGTAGTTACGTTTGACAATATTAAAGTGACAGGCCCCGGTGGACAGAGAACAATTGAAGGAAGATCATTCGCCCTATATTAATAAATTAATAAAGATTTGCTATGAAAATGCAATTATTTAAATACCTGGCATTGGCAATTTGCTTTAGCATGTTTGCAGGTGTTGTGGAGGCTCAACAGAAGAAAAAGACAACAAGGACAGCCACCAAGCGGACTACAACACGTAAAACAGCCAAGTCAAAAACAAAGGCTACCATCAACCCTACAGCACCCGTAACGGATACGGTAAAAGCGGTTGCCGTGGTTCCACCGCCACCACCACCCATAAATGACAGTCTGCCGGTACCGGTCATTAAAAAGTCATTGAGGCCGGATGAAGCGGTTGAGACAACCATGCTGAAGGACAGAACTCCATTGGTTTATGAAAACCTCCGTGCCGATGATGCCATTTACCGTCATAAAATATGGAGGGAAATAGATGCCAGGGAAAAAATTAACCAGACTTTCATGTATACCGCCAACGAGAACAACGGTAACCAGCGGTTCATTTCCATACTGCTGAAAGCAATTGATGACAGTGCAGTAACTGTTTTTAGCAGCATTGACGACAGGTTTACCACACCCATGACAAAGGCAGAAGTTGCTAAAGCAATTGGTGGTGATTCTGTACCGGTTCCTCAATACGATACAGCCGGTAACCTGATTGGTACCATATACAAAAGGGCTGAAGTAAATCTCGATTCATTTTACAGGTTCAGGGTTAAAGAGGAAGTGATCTTCGACAAAGAAAGTTCCCGCCTTTTCTGGAGGATATTAGGAATAGCTCCGGTTAAAGACGTTATAACATCAATGGGTGTTAACCTGGGTCCCACAGAATTATTCTGGGTTTATTACCCGGATATGCGCCCGATATTAGCCCGGTATGAGGTTTATAATGGCAAAAACTATGGGGGCCGTATGAGTTGGGAAGACCTCTTCGAAAGCCGTATGTTCTATGGTCGCATTATTAAGAGCTCCATTGATAATCCGCTGGACAGAATGATCAGGGATTATCCCGGTCTGAAAGAAAGAGGTATTTTACAGTTACTGGAAGGGGAGAATATCAAAGAGAAGATATTTAATTACGAACAGGATCTGTGGAGTTACTAATAACAATTATTAGAAATATTTTAAAAAGCCCCGGTATATCACCGGGGTTTTTTATTTGTGGTATAATCTGTCCATTATTTTAAATAATAATCATTTTTTATAAATACCCACAATAGGGTATTGGCTGCTAGTCTGTGGATGGTTATCTTTGTTTCGGTTTTTCATAGGATATTGGATTTTAAACGGGGCTGAATTTCCATTCTGGCCCCTTTTTTATTGTTTTCCCCTGAAATATTCAGTGACCAGGGTGGCTTTAGCATTCCCGATCACCTGCGCTATTTCTTCCCGGGATTTTTCTCTGATGACCTTTATTGATCTGAACTTTTTCAACAACAGGTCTGTGGTCGCTTTCCCGATACCCTTTATCTGTTCCAGTTCGTTCTTAAAAGTACCCTTGCTTCTCAGGTTTCGGTGAAACGCGATGCCGTAATTGTGTACCTCGTCCCTGATGCGCCGCACCAGTTTCAGGCTTTCACTGTCCCAGGGCAGTTTAAGTGATTGGCTGTCTCCCGGGAAGAAGATCTCCTCCTCATTTTTAGCAAGCCCGACCACAGAGGTGGTTCCTGGCAGTTTTAATTCATGGATGCTTTGCATGGCAGCACTTAACTGCCCTTTCCCGCCATCAATGATGATCAGTTGGGGAAGCGGCTTATTTTCGTCCAAAAGCCGTTTGTAGCGCCTGTATACCACTTCTTTCATGGAGGCAAAATCATTGATGCCTGTTACTGTTTTTACTTTAAACCGCCTGTATTCCGCTTTGTCTGGTTCACCATTTGTAAAACATACCATTGCCGAAACCGGGTAACTTCCCTGCAGGTTTGAGTTATCAAAGCACTCAATGTGCAAAGGAACTGCCGGAAGTGAAAGATCCTTCTGCAGCTGTTCCAAAAGCCTTGATTTTTCGCCGGTGGATCTTTCTCCCAGGTTGAGTATTTGCTTTTTCCGGAGCTCGTCCCTGAAATGATTGACATTCTTTTCTGAAAGAGCCAGTAATTTTTTTTTGTCGCCGCTCCGGGGTATGGTAACTGTGATACCTTTTTCGGGGTATTCAATGGCAAAGGGCACGATGATTTCTGTTGAGTTGCTTTCGAAATTTTCTCTTAGCCGGGCAGCAGCAAAGGCCAATACTTCTGCGGCTGTTTCATCCAGGTGTTTTTCCAGGGTGATGGTTTTGGTTCTTACAACGGAGCCTGCATGAATGGACAGGTAGTTGACATAAGCGATGTTCCCTTCTTCCAGTATTGAAAAAACGTCCACGGTTCCTATCCGGGTATTTACTACGGAAGACCTGGACCGGTAGTTTTGAAGATGTTCGAGTTTTTTTTTGAGGACGGCGGCTTTTTCAAATTCCATATTTTCAGCAAGCTGCTTCATTTCTTTTTTAAAATGCTGTATCACCGGACCGAGGTTGCCTTTTAAAATATTGATAAGCTGCTGCAGATCCTCATTATAATCCTCTGCTGTTTGCAGGCCTTCACAGGGTCCCTTGCAATTGCCCAGGTGATATTCGAGACAAACTTTAAACTTCCCTTTCCTGATATTGTTTTCTGTCAGGTTCAGTTTGCAGGTACGCAGTGAAATGGTTTGCCTGATAAAATCAAGCAGTTCCCTGGCCCGTTCAACAGAGGTATACGGCCCCAGGTATTGGGATCCATCATGTATCTTTCTTCGGGTGAAAAACACCCGGGGAAAGCGCTCATTTTTTATTACGATGAAGGGATAACTTTTGTCATCCTTGAGGTTGATATTGAATTTTGGCTGATTCTCTTTTATCAATGTATTCTCCAGCAAAAAAGCATCCTGTTCATTGTCAACGATCGTAAATTCAATGTGATGGATACGCTTTACCAGCTCGTGGGTTTTATAACTGGTAAATGTCCTGGAAAAGTAAGAACCGACCCGTTTACGGAGATTTTTTGCCTTTCCAACGTACAGCAGTTCATTGGTAACGTTGTAATACTTGTAGATTCCCGGTTCAACCGGGATGGAGGAAGCAATGTCCGTGAATTCTTTGTGAGTCATTATGATTAAAAATCCCAGGTTATTTTTTCTTCTTTTTCTACGGATGAGTTCCCGTTTTCATCGGTTAAAATACTTGTGATCTTGAAGTATTTACCACTTTGCCAGGTCAGTTGCAGTGTTTTTGATTTGCTGATCTCTTTGATCATATAAATACGCCTTACTTTACTGCTTTCTGCATCAATATACACATCCCATCGCTTCAGTTTCATGGAATCGGGCAGTTCAGAAACCGGGTCATAGGTAAAGGTGAAAGCTGCAATGGTCTGGTCCAGGAAATTCTTCTCCGTAAACAGGGAGGTCAGGTTCGTTGAATCAATTTCAGGAGACAGAAATTCCCTGACCAGCTCATCAATATCCTCAATTTTGAGCCAGGCTGAATCAGTCCGGTTGTTTATAGTGGTGTATTTAAGCGGATTGATACCGGCTGTCTTGATCTCGTATACCTGTCCTTTGATATAATTTGTTACAGGAAAAAACTGCTGCTTTTTGATAGCTTCTTTTCCTCCTTTTTAACGTCTGTACCGGATGGATCGGAGCAGGCTGCCAAAAGAAGCATGGCAGAAAAGCAAATAAGAAAATGTCTCATTTTTCAAAATTAAATGTAATGCATGGTATTGCAAAACCCTTTACCCAAAGGGCAATATGAAGAACGCAACAATCTATGCCAGATTGTTGCGTCGTATTTGAAGCATGCGAAAAATAAGTCAGGTCAAAAACCTTTTACAAGGCCGATCTTAAGACCTACAGCGTATGGTTTTTCGATCAATGCTATATCCTTGCGGTAAGTTGAATATACCTGGTAGCGGACCTGTGGGCCCACCCGGAGGCTGTAAGCACCAAACTTGTAATTCATGAATGTCTCAAATCCCAGGTTCAGGTTCCAGTTCCGGATGGAGGAAGGATCCGAAACATAATTTTTAAGATCGGAGGATATCAGGTGTGCATTGCCGCCAAATATATAAGATGGCTGAACGGTTGCTCCCGCAAACCATTCTACATTCCTGTGGCTGGATAATTTATAAGCCAGCCCAACCGGTATTGATACCTGGTACGTGCGGTTATGCAAGGTTACAGGCTGCAGCGCATTATTATCATAAGCGTTTGCGATGGTAGATGTACGGGGCGCCGGGTAAGAATAACCGGTAGCGGGATCTGTCAGTAAAATAGATGTCAGGATCGGGTGATTGGTCTGGTCGGCATTGATGTTATAACTTGTATAGTTAAACTGTATACCTGCCTTCAGCCTGAGGTTTTTTGCAAAAGCATACGATATACCTGCACCGGCTTCAATTCCCAATCCGGGTTTCTGACTGATCGATTTATTGATATCACCTGTTGTTGCAAATGGCGCCGCAGAACCTTTGGAGTCCGTGGTTAGTTTCCGGTAATTCACAGCCGGTGTGGCATAAAATTCGTAATCTAAACGGCTTTTCCATTTACTGCCCGCTGGTTTGTTCTGCAAGGCAAAATTCTCGATCCAGGATTTTTCCTGCTGCTTATCGGTATTAGTTTGCAGGCTGATGCTCTTTTCATCTGTATCAGCAACATGTTTGTCCTCTTTTTTCAGGCTGGCTGCATTTGTTCCTTCTACTGTTGTTTTTATGGAAGCAATGGCCTCCATGGTTCCGGTAATCTGTACAGCATCACGTTCATCTGTTTCTTCTTCGCCGGTTACTTTGGTTGTAGCAGGTGGGTTGATTACTTTCTGCATATCCTTGTTATCCGAAGTGGCTATGCCGGCAACCAATTGGTTTGAATTGTTGCTCTTGGCTAGTTCCTGAACAGGTTGCCTCCTGTTGTTGTTCCCCGGAACAGGGCTGGTTGCCAGAGATTTTTCAGAAGGAACGGAAATCAAGCCAGGTTCTTTCCCTGTCTCATTCTTTACCGGTGCCTGTGTAGTGAATGCACCAGGGCCGGTTAAAGTGTAATTGACGTTATTGGTATTTACCCGGTCTGAAGAATTTTTAGTGATTAAGTCCTTATTTTTTGATGCGTTGTTATCTGCGAGGGCTGATGATGATCTGCCTTTTCCGAATTTAGTATTGGCAGAATTGTCACTGGTATTCAGGTAGCCTACCAGCATCAATGAAGTGAAAAAGAGGATGCTTATAACATAAGATGGCCACCTGCGGCTGGGATGCAGGTTATTGTAGATGCTATGCCATACCCGTTTGGATGGATACATCCTGAACTGATCTGCCTTTTCCTTGATCAGTTGCTCAAATTCATCTGTGTAATAATTGCTCTCCATTTTTCAAAAACATAATAGTTATTGGTAATGTCCTTGTCAGGGACCTGTTCAACCAGTCTAACCCGGCGAAACTGCTCCAAAAAAAGTTGTTTTTTTCTGCGGCTTCTGAATGATCTTTTTCCTGATCAATATCTCCTCCAGCATGGCCTTTGCCCTTGTATACTGGCTACGGCTGGTGCTCTCCTCAATATCCAGCATGTCTGCAATTTCCTTATGCGAATAACCTTCAATGGCATACAGGTTAAGCACGGTCCGGTATCCCAACGGCAGGGTTCGTATGCATTCTACCACCTGTTTTGCCTGCATGATGGAAGGGATCATCTCTTCTTTTACATGAACACTGTTTGCATGTATAATGTCCACACTTTCGGAAAACTTCTTGTTCTTTTTAAGAATGTTGATACAGGTATGAACAATGATCCTTCTTATCCATCCTTCCAGTGCACCCTCGTTCCTGTATTGATGTATCTGCGTAAAAACCTTGATGAAACCTTCCTGCAGCATATCTTCTGCATCCTCCCGGTTTTTGGCAAAACGATAGCAAACACCCAGCATCCTGGGGCTAAAACGGTTGTACAATGCCTCCTGTGCAGTGGCATTATTCCTTATACACCCGGCCAGCATGAGCTCTTCGGTCATTGTTATGCTTAGTTTACCCTATAAATGTAGACAAAATCTATTGATAATATGCTGCTTTCCTTAAAAGATAACCAGCATTTTTAACATGTAAGACCGGCAAATGTCAATAACCAAAAATATATGCAAATAATATTATGTATTCTCCTTTATGCATCTTTACTTATCGGAACTTTATTAAAAATAAGAGCCGCAATTTATTGCGGCTCTTATTCCTTTTCGATGTTAAGTAAGGCGGTTATAACATGGCCCTTAAACCTATTATCAGATTACTGCCTGCTGCAACAATGCCAGATGAATAAGGCCTGTAACGTTGATTCGTAACATTTTCCCAACCTGCTGTAATCAGCAGGTTTTTCGTTAATTGATAGGACGTCTTAAAATTAAGCGTGTACCATGCCGGTGAGTACGGTTTACCATTGGCGTCTTTGGCATATATATCCGTTTTTGCCTGTTCAGATGGAGCAAGATCCTCATTTTTTATTTTACTGTTATAATAGGCGGAAGCTTCCACATACAGGTTTTTATGGCGGTACTTCAGTAAAGTACTTCCATAGAATGGTGGAGCATGCCGTAGTGCTACCTGCTCATTTTTTGTATCGTCCGTTTCTTTCCCCCCGATCCAGTTTGCATGGGTTTGTACCGATAATTGCCCGGTAAAGTAATATTCAGCACTGCCCTGAAAACCCCAAACAGTAGCTTTTGCAACATTTTGCAAAGCTTCGACCCTGCTTTTAACCCCATCAAAATCTATACTGTCCTGTCCGTTAAATGTTGTGGGGCGGCGTACGATAGCATCATTCAGTACCGTATAGAAAGCATTCAGCTCTAAACGGAATTTCTGAATAATGTTTTTTATTATACCTATTTCAAAATTCCACGCATATTCGGCTGTCAGGTCAGGATTAGGTACTGTTATATTGCCCGGTACACTTTCAAACAGTTTACCAATATCATCCACATTTGGCATACGATAACCGGTTGAAATATTACCATTGAGCTGCCAGGTTTCTGCAGGACGATAAACCAAGCCCATATTACCGGTAAAAGCGCCCTCTTTTATTTCTGCTTTATTATACGGGAACTTTATAAAGCTAGTATCAAAAACTGCGTTGAGGGTATTGTAGCTGTAACGCAAACCGGTCGTAAAAGTAAATTTCGGTGTGAAATTGATCTTGTAGCTGCCATAAATGCCCAAAGTGTTCCAGGTGCTTCCATCGGGATAGCGGCTTACAAACGGCGTTGTTTGATTTGTAGAAATATTAATTCTTTCACCCGTAGATCCTACTTTGTTATGAACATATTCCAGGCCATAAAACAATTCTCCTTTACCCGGTTTTTTAGCAGCATCCAGGTTAATACTTACTGCATTTACTTTTTCTGCCTGGATATTACGGTTGTTGTTTGCTCTTGTTCTGTCAATACGGCTTTCATCGTAATTCTGGTAGGCAATGGTAAGCCGGGCATCATTATAAATGGCCGTTTTCTTGCCGTGCAGCACCTGCAGGTTATGCATCCTCCAAAGCATGGGTCCGTAGTTCCATTCTGCAAATCTCAGTTTCCCGTTTCTATACTGTACTAACCTGTCATACCTTGGTGCTTCTCCTGTTCCGGCATAGGTAAAACTATATTGTAAGTCCAGGTGCTCAGTGGGTTTAAAACGTACTTTCTGTAAAAAATTAACCTGGTTGTAACCACTAAATCGCTGTACCCTTGGATCCGGATTTTTTACAATGCTGTCCACTCCATTGATCCTTTCTATGTATTCCGGGCGTAAATAGCTGTCCTGGCCACCATTTTTCCCCATTTTCAGATCATCAAATTTGCTGTAACTGAAGGAGGAAAGGAATGACCATTTTTTCAGCCCAAGATTCATATCTGCATGAAATGTATTTTCCTTATTTGCCGTGGAATAGCGGGCCAATGCACTGCCTGTAACCAATACCTTCTTCTCTTTGGCAAAACGGGCTTCCAGCGTGTGAAAATCCATGACCCCTCCGATGGCGTCGCTGCCATAAATTAAAGAGCCCGGACCAAAGATCACTTCGGCGGTTTGTGTACTTAAAGCATCTATACTGATTATGTTTTGCAGGTTACCGCTGCGGTAAATGGCATTGTTCATACGCACCCCGTCAATGACCAGCAATACACGGTTGGTGGCAAAACCACGTATCATCGGGCTTCCGCCACCCAACTGGCTTTTTTGGATAAAAACAGTTCCTGTTTGTGCAAGAAGGTCTGCTGAAGTTTGCGGATTATTCCGCAATATCTGGGTCTTTGTGATTTTTGTAATCTTATTGGGAACCTCATTTAACTTCTGTTCCCATTTGCTTGCAGAAATAACAACCTCTTCAAGATCGATTTGGTTTTTGACAGTGTCCTTGGTATTTACTTTTTCCTGTGCAGAACTGACCAACGTGATAAATAGGACCGCCAGTGATATAAATATCCTGTTCATGTAAATCGGTTTAATGTAATAAAATGATCAGCACTATGCAAACGGCATGGTGATGCGCAGGCAGCTTGCGGTGGCCTGGCGATGAAAGAAGCGTATCAAGACTTTGGAGGAGGACTAAGGGAATAGGAGCGTGCAGAAGGAATCATTTCATCAAACAGATAATACTGCTGTGAAATAAATCTCCAGGTTCCTTCGTAGGTGATTTCAGCGGGATTCATAAAGAACGGAAAAAATAGAAAGGGTATTACCAGGTTATTGAAAGGATTGCCGGATTTATTTTTGTGACGGGCAAGTTCTACTATACGTTTTACCAGTTTATCTTCTTTATGATCGAAAAAACCTGTAAGAGATGTCTTGTTGCCTGCTGTTTTAAAAGATTTGACATCAAATAATTTTCCATCAAGCAGTATTTCTTTTCCAGGTTTTACCCAATAAGTATTTTCCGTGCTAACAATAACGGTTTGCAATATCTCTTTATCAAACCTTGCATTTCTCTGCAATTGTACGATCTTTTGTTTTACAAGGATTACTACAGTAAAAACGAGGGGCAATGTAATAAGCAGTACCAATCCAAAAGTTGATATTTTTTTGAAGCCCTGGTGCATACGCGAAAAGAAACAAAGTTAGTACTATTTCTTTCGCTCTAAACTATCGATCGGGTAATGGGCTTTCATTGTATCCCTCACGGCATTCACCCAGTTGGCAAGGGTAAGCTTCTGTTGATCACTCAATTTGGCGTCTTTGTGTATCCACAAGTAGGAGTTTAGTGGCATCTCGTTCTCTTTGACCAGTTCATTTATTTCTTCGAGTTTTCTGTATTGCCGCCTTGGCCTGTACGAGGCAAATTCAGAGAAATTCAGATCCTTTTTCCCATCTTGTACATGATCATTCAGCCACCAGGCTACCGGCTGAACCTCTGCATACCAGGGATAAACCGTATTGTTGCTGTGACAATCGTAACAACTTGTTTTAAGAACAGACTGAACATCTTCCGGTACGGCATACAAGGTTGTGATGTCATTTTTGCTCATGCCTTCGGCTTTGTTTTTAGCCGGTCTGAAAAACTGGATAACGATGAATGCAAGTAGTAACACAAAGAACAGTCGTTTAAAGATCTTTTTCATTGCTTAGTTTTTATCAATTAATATTTCGCCGGTCATCACTTCCGGAACCGGCAGGTTCATCAGTTGCAAAATAGTGGGGGCAATATCTCCTAATTTGCCCGGATTGATCTTGCCCTTCCAGTTCTTATCAATGATAAAGAACGGGACCGGGTTTAAGGTATGTGCCGTATTGGGAGTGCCGTCTTCATTAATGGCATAATCTGCATTGCCGTGATCGGCCGTCAGGAAAACGGTATAGCCATTTTGCAAGGAAGCGGTAACCACTTTTTCAACACATTGGTCAACAGTTTCCACCGCTTTGATGATGGCATTCCAAACGCCTGTATGTCCCACCATATCTGCATTGGCATAATTGAGGCAGATAAAATCAGCAGACTTGTCATTTATCTCTTTCACGATCGCATCGGTTACTTCAAGGGCGCTCATTTCCGGCTGCAGGTCGTACGTGGCTACTTTCGGCGAAGGGATCATGATCCGCTTTTCCCCTTTGAACGGCACTTCCCTGCCCCCGCTGAAGAAGAAACTTACATGCGGATACTTCTCCGTTTCTGCTATGCGTATCTGGGTTTTATTGTTTTGCTCCAGTATCTCACCCAGGGTATTCCGCAGGTCATCATTTTCAAAAACCACGTGTACGTTTTTGAATGTCTGGTCATACTGGGTCATGGTGGTATAATGCAGGTTCAGTTTCTGCATACCCGATTCGGGTTTATCGGACTGGGTAAGTACCTCGGTGATCTCCCTGCAGCGATCGGTACGGAAGTTAAAGCAGATCACCACATCATCATTCCGGATCCTGGCATCTGGTATATTTTTGTTGATGACCGGTCTTATGAACTCATCCGTAACACCGTTCTCATACGACCTGTTTACGGCAGCCAGGATATCATCACTGCTTTCACCCATTCCATTCACCAATGAATCATAAGCTATCTTTACCCTTTCCCAACGCTTATCCCGGTCCATGGCATAATACCTGCCGGTTATGGTAGCAATGCTTCCGGCTGTTTTGGCCAGGTGGTCCTGCAGGTCTCTTAAAAAGCCCAGCCCGCTTTTGGGGTCGGTATCCCTTCCGTCGGTGAATGCATGCACCAATACATTACCTTGTCCTTCTTTAGCGCAGAGACCTGTCAATGCCTTTACATGATCAATATGCGAATGCACACCGCCATCACTTACCAGCCCGATCAGGTGAAGTGTTTTTCCATTTTGTTTTGCAAAGCGGATGGCATTCAATAGCGATGCATTGTTGGCGAATTCACCACTGCGTATGGCAACATTGATCCGCTGCAGTTCCTGGTACACAATTCTTCCGGCACCCAGGTTGAGATGCCCTACTTCACTGTTTCCCATCTGCCCATCTGGCAGTCCAACGGCTTCGCCACAGGTCACCAGTGTTGTATTAGGATATTTCGCATATAAGGAATTCACAAAGGGGGTATTCGCATTTTGGATGGCATCGCTGCTTTTTACCTTTCCCAGACCCCATCCGTCCATAATTATCAATATAACTTTCTTATCTTCCATTTCGTAAAACTAAAAGATTTGCAGCTAAGTACAATTGATTCTTGTCATATGGGTATAAAATGCCCGTTTTCACCGCAATTTTAACACAGGTTGGCACGTTTTTAGCCAAATTTCTGGCGACAAAAACCTTTGGAATATGAGACAATTTTTTACACTACTGGTTCTTGGCACGTTGATCAGTTCTTTCACTCTTTTTTCCAGTATTGATGAGGTGATCGGTGCAATGAAGGCAGGAAATGCTTCAGAGGTGGCTAAGTTCTTCGATAATACGGTGGAGATAAATATGCCTGAAAAAAGCAACAGTTACAGCCGCAGCCAGGCTGAACTTGTTTTAAAGGATTTCTTTGCTGTTAATTCCGTAAAAAGTTTCGACGTGCTGCATAAAGGCGAAAATTCAGGCTCGCAATATTGCATTGGAACACTGGTCACGCGGAACGGATCATTCCGTACCACCATCTTCATGAAACAAAAAGGCGATAAGCAATTGTTGCAGGAAATAACTTTTGAGAATAAATAAGCCGTTGAAAATATTTTTTACAAACCCCGGAAGTCCGGGGTTTTTCTTTTGTGTTCTTCCTTAGCTTTGTTGTTATGGATACTAACCAGCAACTGGAACAGTTGATAAAAAATGCCCTGGCAGAAGATATCGGCGATGGCGATCATTCCACCCTTGCCTCCATCGACCCCGGCACGGAGGGGAAAGCCGTTTTGAAGATCAAGGAGGATGGTGTACTTGCCGGCATGGAAGTGGCTGAAAAGATATTCAGGCACATGCAACCGGATATCGTGTTTACGCCGCATAAAAAAGACGGGGAGGGAATGATGTATGGCGAAAAGGCATTTGAGGTACATGCAAAAGTGCATACCATTTTGCAGTGCGAAAGGCTGGTGCTGAACTGTATGCAGCGCATGAGCGGCATTGCCACACTCACCCGGACCTATGTTGATAAATTAAAAGGGTATAAAACCCGTTTGCTGGATACAAGGAAGACGACGCCCAACTTCCGCCTGCTGGAAAAAGAAGCAGTGCGGATCGGGGCGGGGTGAACCACCGCTTTGGGCTGTATGACATGATCATGCTGAAGGACAACCACATTGATTATTGCGGCGGCATTGAAAAAGCCATTGACAAAGCATACGATTATATCCAGGCAAAAAAACCGGGATTAAAAATAGAAGTGGAGACAAGGAACCTGGATGATGTGCGGAAAGTAATGGCGGTGGGTAAAGTGAACCGCATCATGCTGGACAATTTTACACCCGAACAAATTACCGAAGCATTAAAAATGATCGGTGGTAAATACGAAACAGAAGCCAGCGGGGGGATCCATTTAAAAAATATAGAATGGTATGCTGCCACCGGGGTTGATTTTATTTCAAGCGGCGCCATCGTTCACCAGGCAAGGAGCCTCGACCTGAGCCTGAAAGCTGTAATCATTTAGATCATGTCAAAGAAAAAACTTACCTCATTCGGCGGATTGGTTTATTCAACTGACCCCAACTTTAAACTGCCGGAGAAGGACAGCAAGGAGCTGCAAACACCTGAGCGGGCGCAACAGCAGCTACGGATAATACTCGATACAAAACACCGGGCCGGTAAAGCCGTTACACTGGTTTACGGCTTTACCGGTACCCATGCTGACCTGGAGGAACTGGGAAAAAAATTAAAATCATTTTGCGGAACAGGCGGCACCGTAAAAGAAGGAGAAATAATCGTGCAGGGAGATCACCGGGAAAAAGTATTGCAATGGCTGCTTAAGAATGGATATAGATCTGCAAAAAGGGTATAAACGAACCGTATTTATTCTGAAGATATTTCCCCTATACTCAGCGCCCCGCTCGGGCATTTTTTCACCTGCTCCATGATCCGTTGGGTATCGGCCTGGCTCATATCGATCCATGGCCTTCTGCGGGGGTCAAATACTTCCGCAAGGCCTTTAAAACAAATGCCGGAGTGAATGCATACCTCCGGTTTCCAGATGACCGTTATTTCCCCGTTGCTGTACTGATGTGTTCTTAAAGGCATTGCAACATGTTTTAACAGTGATGTAGTATGTAATTTACAACAAAAAGCAGATTTTAGTGTTACTTTTACGGGCATCGCAAACGTACAGCATGATCTCTAAAATATCAGAAGGTATAACCATCAGTGTGGAAACATACTATCAGCCTGATTACAGCAATCCGGTGAACAGCGAGTATATGTTTGCCTACCGCATTACCATTGAAAATAATAATGCTTTCCCGGTAAAACTTTTACGCAGGCACTGGCATATTAACGACAGCAATGGCAGTACAAGGGAAGTGGAAGGGGAAGGTGTTGTAGGCGTTCAGCCACAAATAAATCCCGGGGAGTCTTATCAATACGTCAGTGGATGCAACCTTCGCTCTGAGATCGGGAAGATGAACGGAACCTACCTTATGGAAAATATAAATAATAAGAAAACATTTCATGCGGTAATTCCCGCTTTTGAAATGTGTGCACCATTCAAACTGAATTGAATTTAACCTTTTCTGTACCGTTTTTTGGCTTACCTTTAACCATCGGCCTGAGGCCAGTTTTATCACATCCCTGTGTAAGCTTTTCGTTCAGTTATTAAAGAATCACTCTAATCAACCATCAAGGTATTATGGCAAAAATCACATTTTCAAACCGCAACAATGATTTTTATCAGAGTTTGAAATCTTCCGTAGAAGAATATTTTGTTGCAAATAAGATCCAAAAGACCGGCGACTGGAGATTATTCAGTAAAACAATAATACTCGTAAGCGCTGCCATTGCCATGTATGCAATACTGATGGCAGGTTCGGTAAACCCGGGGGTGGCACTATTGATATGTATGGCGCTGGGATTTACACTGGCGTCCATCGGCTTTAGCGTAATGCACGATGCCAATCACGGCAGTTATTCCACAAAACCTTTGCTCAATGATTTACTTGGCCTGAGCCTGAATGCCATGGGAGCCAGTTCTTATTTCTGGAAACAGAAACACAATATCATCCACCATACCTACACCAACGTGGATGGCATTGATGATGACATTGCCAAAAGCCCCATCATCCGCCAGTGCGAATCTCAAAAATGGGTACCGGCACATAAGATCCAGCATTTGTACCTGCTCCCGGTATATTCTTTGTCAACCATCTTCTGGATATTCATCATGGATTTTAAAAAATATTTTTCCCATAAGATATATACAACCGATGCCTGGACAATGACTACAAAAAATCATATCATTTTCTGGGCTACAAAGATCTTATACCTCTTTTTTTATGTTGCCCTTCCAATCGCTGTCTGGGGATTTTTACCCTGGCTGGCCGGATACATGGCCCTTAATGTAGTAATGGGATTAACCCTTTCCCTGGTGTTTCAACTGGCGCACGTGGTTGAGAATACCGAGTTTGAGCATGTGCCACTGGATGAGACAAAGCACATTGAAACAGCCTGGGCAGAGCACCAGGTGAAAACCACCGCTAATTTTGCCATGGGAAATAAGCTCATTTCCTGGTTTGTTGGCGGATTGAATTTCCAGATCGAACACCATCTTTTCCCAAAGGTCAGCCATATACATTATCCCGCCATCAGCAAAATCGTGATGCAGAAATGCAGGGAGTTCAATTTACCCTATAATAAATACGATACCCTTTCGGATGCGGTGGCTTCCCATTTCCGGGTAATGAAATACCTTGGAAAAAGACCTGCCCAGGAATTTCACCAGGTAAAAGCAGCATAATTACGGTTTGTATTTTGCCTGCTGGAAAATGGTTTCAGCATCCGTTGCCATCAGTTTTTCCAGGCTGTATCCGGGGTTCTTCTTCATGAATTTTTTTACGATCTGCCATCCGGCAAAGCTGCCGATATTTCCCGGTGATGCTTCGCCGAGTTCCTGCGTTTTTGGACCTTCTCCAATATAATTTTTGATGATGTTGTTATCGATGGTCTGTAAGAAATTATTCTGAACAAACAGGTCCCAGACAGCCGCTTCATGTTCATATACCCCCCTCAACTGATCTTCTGAATACCCGATCAGTTTATATTCTTCGGTGCCTGGTAACAACCTGGTCAGTAAATAAAGCCGTTTCCCTTTCTCCACCATCTGTTGTACCAGGGGTTTGTCTTCCATCTTCTCGGGGTACAATCGGTCAACAATATTTTTCATGCAGTTCACGGCAATATGATCGGGCGTAAAGCGGCGGCTGATATAATCGGGGTAGGTTTCCTGCACCAGGGCAGACCGGTACAGGGTAAAGTCCTTTCCCAGGTGATGGTGAAGCCCGATAATGATCTCATCGTCGGAGAGGATATCGCCATAACCATCCAGCGGACCAATATAAGTGATGATCTTTTCAGGCATTTTGTATGAAGGGAAATAATATTTTACAAACTGTAATGCCTTTGCTAATTCCTTCTCATAGGGTCCAAAATCTTTAAAAACAATTTGTGCCGTATCATACACCTGTTTGTATGCCCGGATGAAACCAGCAACGTAATTTTCCGTGGTATCTGCAGACCATTTGGGGTCGCAGTTTAAAATGGTGGACAGGAAATTCTCACCGAATGAAGGATACTTTGCCTGCAACAGGTCCAGGTTGGCTGAAAAATTCACCGTATCCAGGGTAAACAGGTCCTGTTCAAAACGCTGGGTGCTTAGTTCAATTTTGGTGCCTGATACATCGGGTGTTTTGTCGCCTCTGTTACAGGCGATAACAGCCAGGGAAAGGCAAAACAGTGCAACCATTATTCTCATTTACTTAATTTAACTTTACAAATAAATACATTCATTTCTAAACACAAAGTTAAGCCCCTTCGGGGTTTGGGTTATGAAGATTTTCCTGGCACAGCAAAACTATCACATCGGCAATTTTGAAAGCAATGCGCAAAAGATCATCTGTGCCATTGACGAAGCAAAAAGGCAGGGGGCTGACCTGGTCGTATTCAGCGAGCTGAGTGTTTGTGGATATGCCCCCCGTGATTTTTTGGAGTTTGATGATTTTATCAATAAGAGCTATGCGGCTATTGATGAGATAAAACTGCATGCTGATACGATCGGGGTGCTGGTTGGGGCGCCGGACCGTAACCCGGTGAAAGAAGGAAAAGACTTATTCAATGCAGCATTCCTTTTGTATGAAAAGGAAGTAAAAGGCATTGCACATAAAACCTGTTTACCCAACTACGATGTGTTTGACGAATACCGCTATTTTGAGCCGGCCTATGAATGGAATGTGATGGAATTTAAAGGAAAGAAACTGGCCGTGACCATTTGTGAAGATATCTGGAACCTGGGGGATAACCCCATGTACCGCATTTGCCCGATGGATGAACTGATGAAACAGCAGCCGGATGTGATGATCAACTTATCCGCCTCGCCCTTTGATTATACGCATGATGAGGACCGCAAGGCAACCATTAAATCAAATGTTGCCAAGTACAAACTGCCCCTGTTTTACTGCAATGCGGTTGGCAGCCAGACCGAAATTGTTTTTGATGGGACTTCCCTGGTATTTGATAAGGATGCCAACCTCTGTGGCCAGCTTCCTTCCTTTCAGTCATCCATGCAATCTTTTGTTTTGAATGATGATGGTACCATTGGGGCTCCCGTGCTTGAACCGGCCGGCAGGCTACCGGACAAAGAACTTAACCCCGCAGCCCTGGAAGAGGACCTGAACATCGCCATGGTGCATGATGCCATTGTGATGGGCATCCGGGATTATTTTTCCAAGATGGGGTTCAGCAAGGCCATCGTCGGCAGCAGCGGCGGTATTGACAGTGCTGTTACCCTGGTGCTTGCCTGTACAGCCCTGGGTAAAGAAAATGTGAGAGCGGTTCTAATGCCTTCGCAATTTTCAACTCCTCATTCCGTGAATGATGCGGAGCAGCTAAGCCTGAACCTGGGTAATCCCTATGATATCATCCCCATCGAAAATATTTACAACAGCTTCCTGGAAGAATTGAAGCCGGTTTTTAACGCCATTCCATTCGGCATAGCCGAGGAAAATATACAAAGCCGCACCCGGGGGAACCTGCTGATGGCCATTGCCAATAAGTTCGGGTATATTTTGTTGAACACTTCCAATAAAAGTGAACTGGCTACCGGGTATGGAACGCTTTATGGTGATATGGCCGGGGGTCTTGGCGTGCTGGGCGATTGTTACAAGCAGCAGGTATATGCAATGGCAAAATATATGAACAGGGATGCAGCGGTCATTCCGGGTAATATCATCAGCAAAGCACCCAGCGCCGAATTAAGACCAGGTCAAAAAGATTCTGATTCCCTTCCTGATTACGGCATACTTGATAAGGTACTGTACCAGTACATCGAAAGAAGGCAGGGTCCGAATGAGATCAAGGCACTGGGTTTTGATGCAGCCCTGGTTGACCGGGTTTTGCGCATGGTGAACATAAATGAATACAAGCGCAACCAGTTTTGTCCCATCATCCGTATTTCGCCCAAGGCATTTGGAGTGGGAAGGAGGATGCCGATCGTAGGGAAGTACCTTGGATAAATTGATCAAAATTCCTTTTTTAATCCCTTTTCCACCACGAATTTCCTGAAGTAAAGTACGTTTTCCCGTTTGCTTTCAAACTCGATCATTTCCGTAATATCTTTTTGCGAAAACCCGGTGGGATAACATTTGATCGATTCCATTGCTTTTTGTTCATCTTCCTGTGTATAGTGGACAGCTACATTAAAGTATTGATCATCCGCATAACGTACCCAGCCATCCCCATCTGCTTCCTGCGTCTTCGTCCAGCCAAAGTAATAGAGTGGATATTTTTCAACCCAACCTTCCCTTAATAATAATTCCGTGACCAGGCTTCCCACAATAATATGTTCGGGATGGCCATATTCTCCTTCGGGTCCAAAACTGATAACCAGGTCTGGTTGCAACTGCGTGAATAGATATTTGATTTTTTCTTTAAACCGGTTGCCGGTTTCTACGGCTGCTCTTACACCATCTTTCTCCCCATATTTCCTGTCCATACTGGTGAACGAAAGAGAAACAGGGGGCATGATCCCTAATTTTTCACAGGAGCATTTTATTTCTGCCTGTTTGAATTTTTCCAGGGAATCGGGTGCAGTAGCCGAAAACCTGGAGTCGTTTTTAGCTCCTGTCGCATAAGCAATGTATACACGGTCTCCCAGCCTTGCATGTTTAGACAATACAGCACCAAAACCTGTTTCATCATCAGGGTGAGCAACAATGACCAGGATGGTCTTTTGTTTTTTTGCCTGTGAAAACCCGGGGATGCCTATCAGCACGAGAATAACGAAGGCTATATACTTTTTCATTGTTGATGATTGACCGGTATACAGTGAATGATTATATCTTTTCCACCACCACTGCCGTTCCATAAGCCAGCACTTCCGTAACGCCGTTCATTACTTCATTTGCATCATAGCGCATATTGATGATGGCATTGGCGCCCCGTTCATTGCCATGCTGGATCATCAGCTGGTAGGCTTCCTCCCTTGTTTTTTCACAGAGCTCCGAATAGATGGAGATCTTGCCTCCCACCAGGGTTTGAAAACCACCGGCAATATTGCCGAATATGCTCCTGCTGCGTACGGTGATACCCCTTACCAGCCCAAGTTGCCGGGTGATGCGGTATCCTTCCAGCATGGTTGATGTGGTTATTAGTTGTTGTTCTATCATGATAAAAAGTTTTATGGAAGTTAAGCCATTTTAACAAAGTTTTTCCCCCTTCTCTAAAACGGCAAAATATTTGTTGAGCCATAGTTCGTACTTTGCGACCTCACCCAAATCCCTCCTGAGCGGAGTCGAAGGAAGGAGAGGATAAAACCGAAGATTAAAACCGAATTATGGCTCAAACATCTGAAGACATCCGGCTGCTGAATGAAAAAATTAATCACGCTTCCGGGTTTGTTACACGTATCAATGATGAATTAAGTAAAGTGATCGTTGGCCAGCAGGGCATGATCGAACGGTTGCTGATCGGCCTCTTAAGCAATGGCCATGTGCTGCTGGAGGGCGTGCCGGGGCTGGCAAAGACCTTGTCTATCAAATCCCTTGCCCAGGCCGTTCATGCCAACTTCAGCAGGATACAGTTCACGCCCGACCTGTTGCCGGCCGACGTGGTGGGTACCATGATCTACAACCAGGCTAAGAATGAGTTCATGGTTCGTAAAGGGCCCATTTTTTCAAATTTTATCCTGGCCGATGAAATTAACAGGGCCCCGGCCAAAGTACAAAGTGCACTGCTGGAAGCCATGCAGGAAAGGCAGGTAACCATCGGTGAAACAACCTATAAGCTGCCCGAACCATTTTTGGTATTGGCCACCCAGAACCCGATCGAGCAGGAGGGTACGTATCCTTTACCGGAAGCACAGGTTGACCGGTTCATGCTGAAGGTAGTGGTTGATTATCCTACAAAATCAGAAGAGCAACTGATCATCCGTCAAAATACCTTGGGGCTAACCCTTGCAGCAATACACCCGGTAGCCTCCACCAGTGAAATTCTAACTGCAAAGGAACTGGTGCGCAAGGTTTACCTGGATGAGAAAGTGGAGAATTATATCCTGGATATTGTCTTTGCCACCCGTTTCCCGGATAAATACAACCTGCCGAAACTCAAACCATTGATCGGTTTCGGTGGTTCACCAAGGGCCAGCATCAACCTTGCCCTCGCAGCCAAGGCCTACGCTTTCCTGAACAGCCGGGCCTATGTTATTCCGGAAGATGTGCGGGGTATTTGCAAAGATGTGCTGCGTCATCGTATTGGTTTGACATACGAAGCAGAAGCAGAGAATGTGAATGTGGAACAGATAATAAATGAAATACTGAGAGTTGTGAATGTACCTTAAAAGCCCCCTAAATCCCCCAAGGGGGACTTATAAGCAGTAAAACTATTTATGAAACTTTTTAATTAATCAGGGTCTAAAAGCTACCCCTTCGGGGTTCTCTGAAAAGAGAACGAACGCAGTTCAGGAGGGCTGAACAAACATGCTGACAACAGAAGAGATACTAAAGAAGGTGCGTGAACTTGAAATAAAAAGCAAGAAGATCACCACGCATTTATTTACAGGGGAGTATCATTCTGCCTTTAAAGGAAAGGGAATGAGTTTCCGGGAGGTGAGGGAATATTATGCGGGGGATGATGTCCGTTTCATTGACTGGAATGTAAGCGCCCGGTTCAGCCATCCTTTCACAAAGTTTTTGAAGAAGAAAGGGAGTTGACCGTGATGTTACTGATCGATACCAGCGCCAGTAATTTATTTGGAACAGTGGCTAAACAGAAAAAAGACCTGATCGTGGAAATGGCCGCTGTACTTACATTCAGCGCCGTCAGCAATAATGATAAGGTAGGCTGTATCTTTTTCAGCGATAAGATGGAAAAGTATATTGCTCCCAAAAAGGGGCGCCAGCATGCGCTGTACATCGTAAGGGAATTGCTTACCGTGGAGGCAACAAAAAAAGGCACCAACCTAGATGATGCCATTAAATTTTTCAGCCGTTCGGTAAAACAACGGAGCATCGCTTTCGTGTTGAGCGATTTTATTGCAACCGGTTATGACGATGACCTGAAAGTGATCGGAAATAAGCATGATGTGATCGGCATACGGGTTTATGACAAAATGGATATGCAGTTGCCCGATGCGGGACTGCTGCAGGTGCAGGATGCGGAGACGGGCAAAACAAAATGGATCGACAGCAGCAGCGCCCTGGTGCGGTATAATTACCAGCAGCATTTCATGCAGCAAAGCGAAGCCAGCAAGAATTATTTCCGGAAGGCGGGGGCAGAACTGCTGCATGTGCGTACGGACGACGACTATGTAAAGATCCTGCAGAAATTTTTTATTAAAAGAAGCTGATACGGAAGATAATGCTGAAAAGGAAAATTTTATCTATCGGGTTAACCACTTGTTTTTCTCTTTTGGCATCTGTTTGCTTCTGCCAGCCAGTTCAGACCATCACAGATAAAAACAATATCCTTATTGGCGAACAGGTAACGCTGAAAATAAAAGCAACTCTGCCTCCAGGGTTCAGCGGACAGATCAAATGGATCCCGGTACCCGATTCCATTCCGCATTTTGAGATCATTGATGCCGGTAAAACAGACACCGTATCTTACAGGGATGATTCAAAGACCATCGAGCAAACGCTTATCTTTACAAGTTTTGATTCAGGTAAATGGGTCTTTCCTTCTTTACCATTTTCCTTATCTCAGTCACAATTACAGACTGATTCGTTTGCAATAAATGTTTCCTATTCTCCGCCAGACAGCACCAGCCAGCTTCGGGACATAAAGCCCATCATCAACGTATCTGTTACCGGTTATACCCTGTATTACATTATTGGCGGGGCCATTTTGTTATTGTTGTTCGCCTTCCTGCTTTACAGATACCTGAAGCGGAAAAGGAAGGAGAACCCGGAGATCTCTGTATCTAAACTTTCAGCGTATGACGAAGCGATGGCAGAAATGAGCAGGTTGCAAACGTTCAACCTGCTGGAAGCGCCTGGCATTAAACTGTATCATTCCGGGCTGGCAGATATTTTTAAAAGGTACCTCAGCCGTAAGCAGCAGAAAAACCTCCAGGTCAAAACCACCGGTGATCTTTTGATACGGATGACAGAAGGCGGCATGTCCGGCGAGAATGTCTCCAGCCTGGCAACCGCCCTTCGATGCACCGATGCGGTAAAGTTTGCAAAATATTTACCCGGGGTAGCAGAATCTGAAGACTGTCTGAAAAAAATAAAGTCGGCAATTGATCTGATAGAACATCAAACCACAAACCACAAACCATAAACCACCTTGCTCTTTAACTATTTTAAAAATATAAGTTTTGGCCACCCCTGGTTCTTTGCATTGCTGGTTTTGGTGCCGGTACTTATCTTTTGGTATGTCCGGAAGGGCAACGCCAGGCAGGGTTCTGTAATTATTTCCGATGCCTCAGCGCCGGGCCTGTCTTCCTGGAGAAGCAGTTTACGGCATTTGCCTTTTATGCTCAGGTTGTTGGCTGTTCTGTTCATTATTGCAGCCATGGCAAGGCCTCAAACGATGTATGAAGAACAGAATGCAGAAGGGGAAGGACTGGACATTGTTCTATGCATAGATGTAAGCGGAAGCATGACGGCACAGGACCTGACGCCTAACCGGTTGGAGGCAGCCAAGACAGTAGCCATTGATTTTGTAAATAAACGGCTCACAGACCGGATCGGGATCGTTATCTTTTCCGGAGAAAGCTTTACCCAGTGTCCCATCACCACCGATCACCGCGTGCTTATTTCTGCCATTGAAAATATCCGCAATGGTTTACTGGAAGATGGAACAGCCATCGGTTCGGGCCTGGGTACCAGTGTTGACCGCCTGCGCAGCAGCAAAACAAAGAGTAAGATCGTTATCCTGCTGACCGATGGAGAAAATAACGGTGGATTGATCGATCCGCAGACCGCCAAGGAAATAGCCAAGGCATTCCAGGTAAAAGTATATACCATTGGGGTTGGTACTGATGGGTATGCCCCCCAGCCGGTGAATACGCCCATGGGAGTGGTGATGCAACAGGGAAAGGTCTCTATTGACGAAAAACTGCTGAAAGAGATCGCAGCGGAGACGGGAGGCAAATACTTCCGGGCAAAAGATAATGAAGGTCTTGCCGGCATTTATACCGAAATAGACCAGTTGGAAAAATCAAAAGTAGAGATCAGCACCCGTACCCGGTACACGGAGAAGTTCTTTCCGTTTGTTATCGCAGCGCTTGCTTTTCTTTTTTTAGAGATGGTATTGCGTTTTACTGTTTTCAGGAAATTCCCATAGCTGGTCTGACATCCCCTGGCCATGGGTCAGGCATTTCATAGCAGCAATTCATTTTAATTGCTGAAACCTGACTGCGGCAGGCAGGTTCGTGTAATTCGTGTAATTTGTGTTCCATGAATGCCATAGTATATAAAAGCACGGGTAGCTGGTACATTGTGAAAGATGGATCCGGCAAGCAGTACACTGCCCGTATCCTGGGAAAGTTCAAAATAGAAGGGTTTACCAGCACCAATCCAATTGCCGTTGGCGATAAGGTTACAATTGAAACGGAGAATGAACTGGAAGATTCAGTGACCATTACCGAGATCGCAGACCGGAAGAACTATATCAACCGTACTTCACCGGCCAACAAACACCAGCATCACATCATCGCTTCCAATTTAGACCAGTCGCTTTTATTTGCCACGCTGAAAGACCCTAAAACATCGCAGGGATTTATTGATCGTTTCCTGGTCGCATCCGAAGCGTATCATGTGCCTGCGGTCATTGTATTCAATAAGGCCGACCTGTATAAGAAAAAAGAACTGGAAAAATTTGCTGAACTGAGGGCCACTTATGAAAAGACCGGTTATACCGTATTGCTGACGAGTGTGGAAACCGGAGAAGGGATCGAAGCGGTAAAAGCATTGCTGAAGGATAAGGTCACCCTGCTGAGCGGCCACTCCGGCGTGGGCAAATCATCTTTTATCAACAAGGTATTTCCTGAACTGAATATTAAAACACAGGATGTAAGCGGGTGGAGCGGCAAGGGCCTGCACACAACAACCTTTGCTGAGATGTTTGACCTGCCGGGAGGGGGAAAGATCATTGATACTCCGGGAATAAGAGAGCTGGGGCTGGTGGATATTTCAAGACAGGAACTTTCACATTACTTTCCGGAAATGAGGGCTTTGATCAACAACTGCCAGTTCAATAACTGCATGCACCTGAATGAGCCGGGTTGTGCGGTAAAAGCTGCCGTGGAGGAAGGGGCCATTCACATTGACCGTTATATCAGCTACTGCAATATCCTGGAAACGATCAATGAAAAACACTATTGATCAGAAGACCCGGTGCTCAAGGAAATGTGCTACTTCCATTACCACATTGTTGTTCCTGGAAAGATTCTTTTTCTGCTGCGGGTAAATGCTTACCCCGTTGAAGATATTATAATGCAACGTGAGAAACTGTCCCCGGTACTGGAAATCCCAATCCAGCGTTTCCGCATCATCAACCTGGTTCAGAAATTTAACTTTGAGGTCTTTGGCCAGTGTATTGGCAATGGCGTAGAATTTTGAAATGCCGCAGTTGTCGTCAATAACAGCTTCGGTACAGCCATTGGTGGTTTTCAGTTCGTAGCACATAGAGGTATAGGTTTTTTAAGATAAAATACTGGATTGCCGGAATACTACTACAGGTAACGAATGCTTACCTCTAGTTTGGTTGTAAACTCTTTCTCCCCTTATACTTTGCTTTCTTCTCTGCCTTGATTGATTTTTCGTCCCCTGCCAATATCTTTTCAGCACCAACATTTCTTCCGTTGGTGGGGCAGCCATATTTTTCCTTTTTGGTGAATATGCGGCTGATGAAGCAGCCATTCAGCATAAAAGAAGCGCAGATAAAAAGTAACAGTATCTTTTTCATGTTTTAAAGATAACTATTTTGTTGAATGATTTGAATAGCCCCGTTACCACTTCCTCCTCCCCAGCTGGTGGAAAGCTAGAGGGGGTCCTTGAACCACCCGCTGTATGTCACATAATTATTGGCTATCCGGTCAATTTCGCCGCTGATCAGTTCGGGGCTTATGTCTTTTACCTTTCTGGCAGGAACCCCGGCATAGATGCTTCCCGGCTCCACCCGGGTGTTTTCCAGTACCACCGCCCCGGCAGCTATGATGCTGTTGCTGCCAATCACCGCATGGTCCATCACAATAGCGCCCATACCTATGAGCACATTATCCTCTATAACGCAGCCGTGTACGATCGCATTGTGTCCGATACTCACATTATTTCCGATGAGGGTGCCGGCTTTCTGGTAGGTACAGTGTAGGATGGCCCCGTCCTGCACATTCACTTTGTTGCCCATGCGGATGATGTTCACATCACCCCGGATAACGGCATTGAACCAGGCACTGCAGTCATCCCCCATCAGCACGTCGCCAATAATGCTGGCATTGGGCGCTATAAAGCAGTTTTTACCAAAGCGGGGCAAGATCCCTTTTACCGGAAGAATTACAGGCATGATCGTTTATTTATGTATGAACCCTGCTAAAGCAGGATCTTGTTAAAAAGTAATTCCGAACAGCACATACGATTGCAGCCTCCTGCTCTGGTCGCTGTACATGGCGCTTAACTCCAGCGGACCGATGGGAGTACGGTATGCGAAAGTGAGCGCATAACCGGTAAGGCCTGAAATGCTTGATGTGCCTGTGATAAAGTCTTTGACCAAACCATTAACACGGCCTATCAGGTAAAAATTATTGACCGGGTTGTACCGCAAACCCAGTTGTAAAACCCCCACGCTGGAAGAATGGAGCGTTGCTTCCTGTAAACCGGCAAATTTTACCTGGTTACGGAAGCTGCCGTTGATACCACCGATCAGGAAATCATTGAGTTCATTGCTGTTGCTGGTGAAATTGATGCCTGCCTGCAGCCCGGTAAAGAAATTGAATTTTGAATTCAGTGCAGCAAAGATGGTCCCGTCAAAATAAAGCCGGCTGTAGTCATCAAAATTCAGGTTGCCCGGGATTGGCTGACCGTTCTCAAGCTGGGTGATCCGGGGCTTTTGGTTATATACATGTGCCAGTTCCATATTCAGTTTCATTCCCTTGGTAGGGTAGAAGATCTGGTTGAGGCTGTTGTATTTGAGGAATGCATAACTTTTAAAGTTGGTGAAATTTCCCTTAATCTCTGATGCTGAACGGATGGCAGGACCAAAGTGAATATACTCGAATGCGGTGCCAATGCCCGCCGCTACTTTATTGTTGCCGCTGTTTTGGAAATTGAGATAGGTCTGGGAATAATTCTGTTTGTATGAACCATCTGCTTTGAAGTTGGTGTACGAATTGATCTCCTGGTTGTCGAGCCGGAAACCAAGCTGGAATGCGATATTCTTTATACGGCCCAGGTACTGCAGGTGTTCAGCTTCTAATTGTATGCTCTCTCCCAATGAAAGGGAGACCATGCTTCTTGAATTGGGTATGAACAGGTCACGGGAGGTCAGGTTCAGGTTTACATTGATGCCCCGGAAACGGGTGTAATACAGGCCTGCTTTTACATGGGTGCTTGGGTTTTCTTCCACGTTGAAAATGATCGAGGCAGTGTCGGCACTGGAATGATCAAGGGTATAGTTAATATTGTTGTAATAGCGTGAGCCATATGCCCGGCGGATGCTCTTATTTATCTGTGCTGCGGTATAGGTGCGGTTATCGTCAAAATTCATCAGGTGAGCCAGGAAAATGGCGCTTGTTTTTTTCAGGCCGGTAACTTTATAACCGGTAATGAAAACGGTATGGGCATTGATCGAATCTGATCTTTCTGGTTCATTGCCAGCCAAGGCATTGATGCTGTCAGCCAGTTTTTTAAAGACCGTATAATAGGAACGGCCGGCTTCCAGCCCTTCGTCTAAAATGATGCCGCTGCTGCCAAAACTGCCCATGTTGTATTTTTCAAGCGGCATGTAGATGTAATAATTGGTCAGCGGGATCTCTTCCTTAAAATCACCTGCTTCCTTGAAAAAAGCCATCTGCAGGATAACATCGATGGGATTGGTTATTTTTTCTTTTGCCGAAAGGCCGGTACTTACGTTGCTGCCGATCACGATGTCGGCCCCCATTTCCTTTACATTCTTAACCGGGAAATTCCTTACCACGCCGCCATCCACCAGCCTTTTGTCGCCGATATTCACCGCCGAAAAAATAGAAGGGATCGCCATGGTTGCCCGAAGCGCAGTGGTGATGTTCCCGGTATCCAGCACAACCAGGTTCCCGGTTTCCAGGTCGGTGGCCATGCACTTAAAAGGTATTTTGAACTGGTTGAAGTCCCGTACATCCGAAACATGGAAAAACAGTTCGGAGAATTTCATGTTCAGTTCCTGTCCTTTAATAACACCTGTTTGCAGACTGATCCTGTTATTTACATAGGGCAGTTCAATGGCAAACCGGCTGTACTGTTCCTTTTCCTCCACCGAAAGGGTACGCAGTGATATCTGGTTGCCGAATAACTGGTCCCAGTCAATTTCACGGGCTATTTTTTCTATTTCATTGCCACTGTAACCAACTGCATACAAGGCGCCAAGGATGCCCCCCATGCTTGTGCCGGTAATGTAATCCACTTTCAGGCCGGCGCTGTCAATGGCTTTCAAGATGCCGATATGCGCCAACCCTTTTGCTCCCCCGCCGCTGAGGGTAAGCCCGATCTTAGGGCGTAGCTTTTCCTGTGCATGCATGGAGGAGGCAAAAACAATGAGACAAAGAAGGGAAAGAAGAAATTTCATCAGGTAATTTATTAAAAGGCAGGTTTTAATGGTACAAATTACGAACTAAGGGCTTTTGTATTTATGGTGAAAAGTTAATTATTTCCTTTTAAAGACTAACGGAATTTGGCGATGTTTAGTTTACCGGGTGTCGTGTTACCGGCAGAAGCCTTTATTTTGCATTAATTATCTGACCAAATGACCAACCGCCAGCTATTTTTAGATCATGTGGGGCAAACATCTGCCTCACCGCTTTGCCTGGAAATTGTGAAGGCCGAAGGCTGCAAACTGGTTGATGTGAACGGGAAGGAATACATTGACCTGATCGGCGGCATCAGCGTCTGCAATGTGGGCCACCGCCACCCCAACGTGATCAATGCCATCAAAAAACAACTGGATGATTACCTGCACATCATGGTATATGGCGAGTTGGTGCAAAGCCCGCAGGTGCAGTATGCTAAAATGCTTACCGGTCATTTGCCGGCATCGCTTAATTCCGTTTTTTTTACCGCATCCGGCAGTGAGGCAACCGAAGGCGCCATGAAACTTGCCAAACGCTTTTCCAACCGCACACAGGTCGTGTCTTTTAAAAATTCCTATCATGGCAGCACACAGGGCGCTTTGAGTGTGATGGGCAGCGAATACTGGCAGCAGGCTTTCCGGCCCTTGTTGCCGGATATTCTGCAATTGAATTATAACGCATTTGAAGACCTTGCGCATATCACGGAAAGGACTGCCTGTGTTATTGCCGAAACGATACAGGCAGAAGCCGGCGTGCTGCCTCCGGAAAATGGCTGGCTGAAAGCGCTCCGGAAAAAATGCGATGAAACGGGAACCCTGCTGGTGCTTGATGAGATACAATGTGGCTTTGGCCGTAACGGAACCCTATGGGCTTTTGAGCAATTTGACGTGGTGCCCGACATCTTATTATTGGGGAAGGCCCTGGGCGGGGGAATGCCGCTGGGCGCTTTTATAGCCGATAAAAGACTCATGGACACGCTCACACATGACCCGGTGCTGGGGCATATCAACACGTTTGGCGGGCACCCGGTCTGCTGTGCTGCCGGCTTAGCTGCTTTCAATGTGTTGCTGGAAGAAAAACTGATCAGTGCGGTTGCAGAAAAAGCGGGATTGTTTGTTTCCTTACTTCAGCACCCAAAGATAAAGGCCGTACGAAGTTGCGGTTTGATGATCGCCGTGGAGTTTGAAAGTTTTGAAATGAATAAAAAACTGATCGATGCATTAATTAGCGAAGGTGTTTTTACCGATTGGTTTTTGTTTGCATCCAACTGCCTGCGTATCGTTCCCCCGTTGGTGATCACCGGCAGTGAAATAGAGTACGCCTGTAAAAAGATTCTCAGCACGCTGAACTAATGCAAAGCGCCGGAACTGCAGTTATTTCTTAATGAACTGATAGGTTTCTGTTTGCTTTAAGTTTCCCAAACTGGAAACCCGTTTGAAACGGATCTTTTTCAGCCAGCCGCTGGAGATCGCATACGTGAACTCATTCAGGTCGCTTATCTCCATGTCTTTGACCTGTTTCCGCATTGTTTCTTCATCCCGGATGGGCGAAGGGGATAATTTTTTTAACATAGCGGCAATAATAGGCCCTGCTTTCCTTTTGTCTATTTCCTGGTTCATGATCACTTTACAATGATCATTGTCCTTGTTTATTTCTTCGGCCCTGAATGTAATGGTTGCCGGGAAAGGCTCCCCACCCAATGCATTGGGCAATTTTGTTTCGGTCACCATCCCTTGCGTGGAGTATTCCATTCCATACGGACTGTGAAAAAGCCGTACTTCCTTTATTAAAAGGTTTTCGATGTTTTCCTTACTCTGGAAAATTGCTTTTACCTGGTTCAGGGCTGCCACAAACTCTTTGTCCTGGTTTTTGTTTTTTATAGCCAATTCATAATTCCCGATCGAAAAATCCCTTATTTCCTGCCAGTTCAGTAGTTCTGAAAATGATCCCACATCATCTGTTTTGTATACGACCTTCAGCCCCTCCATCAGGGTGTTCAGGCTGCTCAACACAGTTTCAGGCTGGCCGGGCGCCGTAAAGTTCTTATATACCCACTCAACAGTGAAGCCATCAGCGGTTGAGTCGATGATCTTTATGTGCGCTTCATAGCTTGCTTCTGCCTTTGTTTTTGTTTTTCCGGATTCTGATTTTTCTTTGATATGCGTAATATGGTAAACATGGGTCTCTTTATTTTCCCAAAATGCAATGCAGGTTGCCGTTGTATCTGTGATCCTGTTTTGCGCATGACTGTTGTAAGCAGAAACCAGTAACAGTGAATAAGTAAAAAATCTTAATAGTGCCTTCATAAGAGTGGTTATTTTTTATAGTAGCAGTATTATTCCGGGTGATAGATCCGCTCTGCATTTTTATAAACGGTCGCTTTGTCGAGGGTCATCGTTTTCGTTTTTTGCTGGAGGTACATTTCCACCTGGTCGTTGAAATGTTTATTTCCCGGCTTTGCACTGGCGCCGTACATGTTGATGGTTTCGATCTTCGGCAGTTCATTTTTCGGGAAACGTACAAACATGATCAGCCCATCCCCGCCTACCGACTTTAACCTGCCGTTGTAATAGGGCTCGGTCCATTGCGGGGACAGGAGGTCGGGGAAGCCACCCAACGGCCAGTCTTTATCACCCCTGACTAGTTTCTGAATATCTCCGAGTGTAAGGTCTGTTCTTCCAAAATTGGTTTGCATGTAATTGTTTACATGGGTGAATGCTGCCACCGCTTCCTGTTTGCTGATCTTCCTGGGTGCCTGGCCCTGCAGTGCTTTTTTCAGGTATTCGTACGTGAGCAGGAAAATGGCAGCGCCCTTACTATCTGCGTCGCCCCGTTTATCCCAGTTCTTAAAAGTGGTTAGCAGGGATGCAAAAGCAGGATATTCATTTTCGTTCAGCAAGAACATGGAGTCGAGGCGATAGGGATATTGCATGACAGACGGAAGCTGTTTGTCGAATTTTATCTGTTTGAATCTTTCGTAGCTCAGTTTTTCCTGCTGGGGAAACAGTTCCAGGAACCGTACACTGCGGTTTAGGTGATACTGCTCCCATCCATCCGTTTTTGCAAAGGCAGCTGGTTTTAAATTGTCCGCAGCAGCCGTTGCCAGGAAAGGGGAGTGGTTGGTGTTGAATAAGAAACCACTTTTGGGGTTGATGTACTGCGGCAGTTCTTTTTGCGGCCTGAAACCGGTCCACAAGGTTTTGGAAGTATTACCCGGTACAGTCCGTTTCCAGTTAAAGGTGTGAGTAGTATCCCGGATCGGCATCATGGCATTGCTTATGTAGAAGGTTGTATCGTACCGGTCGGCATACATGATGTTGAACATGCTCAGTTCCTGCCGGTTCAGCGCTGCATAGAACTCAGAAAAGTTCTTCGCCTTATCCATCTGGTACCACTGGTCCAGCACGCCGATCTTCATATTGGCCCCCAGCCGTATTGAAAAGAAACCCTGCTTGTTCTTCATGGTGGCCCCATACTTACTCCAGTAAATTTTTCTTTTTACCGTAAGCGGAATGCCTTTTATTTTAAGTTTGATCGTTCTTACTTCCAGGCCAAGCCATTGCCCGTCGAATTTATATTGCAGGGGATTGACTGGATTCATCTCCAGTTGAAACTCATCCAGCCGGTCGCAGTAATTTACTGTATGCGCCCAGCCCAGGTTTTCATTCACCCCGTGTAAAATGCAGGGAGCGCCGGCCAGCAAGCCACCCAGTACGTTCAGTCCTTCCTCGCTGCAGATATGGGCTTCGTAAAAAGCCTGTGGTCCCGTGTTGGGTTGATGCGCATTGATCAAAAGAAAGGATTCGCCGGTGCTGGTCTTGTTTGCGTTGATGGCAGCGGAATTGCTTCCTTTCTTATCCAGTTCAGGCAGTTCCCATTCGCTGTTGTTGAAAATGCGGAACAGGGCCTGGTCGGCGCCATTGAAGATGGTGAGTGCAAACACGGCCGATGAAACATATTCTTTGGGGGTGACCGGGAATATCTTCTTATGCATCACTTCCCCGGGATGTTTTTTTGCATAATCATTCAATCCCTGTACATAGCCATCGATCAGTTTCAGGAAAGCGGGGGTAAGAGTATTCCATTTTTCTTCGGTTATCTCCCGGCAGCGAAAAAGCGCAAAGGCATAATCCCCGGCTGCTCCTTTCTTTCCCTGCACCCGGGCCATCAGGTTCTTTGCCGGTAATATCACTTCCTGCATGCTGGCAAAATCGTCTTCGGCCTCTGCCCAGGCAAGCCCATAAGCCACTTCTGCATCGGTTTTGGCAAAGATGTGGGGTACGCCAAATGAGTCTCTTACAATGTCAATGCCCGCCGGGTTTATGGTTTTTTGGGAAAGGCAGGTGTAAAGAAGAGAAAAAGAAAGGCTGAGCAGGGCAATTTTTTTCATGGAGTGATAACGGGCTTTGTGGGCAATGGCTTTTTAGCTGAATGCATGCTAAAGATATATTGTAAAGCCGAACGGCACAAGGATGCCGAAAAATAATTTGCATAAATCAAAACCAATGATTTACTTTGTATTTCAAAGTGCTTTTTATGAATGAGCAACAACAATCTCTCGATGACCTGCAGCACATCAAACGCATGATGGAGCGAAGCAGCCGGTTTATCAGCCTGAGCGGGCTGAGCGGGATCGCCGCCGGTGTTTG
Source organism: Chitinophagaceae bacterium (assembly GCA_016710165.1). Lineage (NCBI taxonomy): Bacteria > Pseudomonadati > Bacteroidota > Chitinophagia > Chitinophagales > Chitinophagaceae > Chitinophagaceae bacterium. The sequence continues at coordinate 379,390 of JADJLJ010000002.1, forward strand.
TGCACTGGTGGGTGCCTGGTTTGCCAATGATGTGATCCTGGAGAATGGCGGCCCTTCCGGTTACCGTGAACTGGTGACACGGACCCTCGAAGTAACGTCGCTGCAGGATTTCATGGGGCACCGGTTGTTCCAGATAGCCATGTATACTTTTGTTGCTGCCTTTCTTTCGGCTTTCCTGTTCACGTACCTGCGCAGCAAAAAAAGTGGTATTCCCATGTGGGGTTACTCATCCAGGCGCCTGCTCATCAATGTATCGGTGCCCATGATCGCCGGGGGCATTTATTTATTCAAACAGATGCAGTTTGGCAACTACGGACTGATTGCCCCGGGTTGCCTGATATTTTACGGACTGGCTCTGGTGAATGCCAGTAAATATACACTGGGAGAAGTAAGGTACCTGGGTTATAGCCAGGTCTTTCTTGGCATAGTCAATTGCTGGTTTGTGGGGTATGGACTTTATTTTTGGGCCGCCGGGTTTGGCGTACTGCACATCATTTACGGCAGTGTAATGTGGTATAAATATGAACGGAATAAAAAGAGCGAGGCATGAGTTTGATCGAGAACCTGAATAAACTATTCGACAGCCGTATCCGCCTGGGCATCATGAGTGCCCTGGTGGTGAATAAGGAAGTGAACTTTAATGAACTTAAGGAACTGCTGGATATTACCGATGGTAACCTGGCCAGCCATTTAAAAACCCTGGAGGAAAGTGAATTTGTAAAAGTGCAGAAAGGTTTCATCGGTAGAAAATCCAATACCACCTATACCATTACGCGGGCAGGGGAAAAGGCTTTTAAGACACATTTAACAGCACTGGAAAAAATGATCGGTTCGGTAAAATAAATTTTTTTATACTTTTACTTTGAAATGCAAAGTACTTTTAAAAATATAAAAACCGCATAATGGAAACAAAACCTCCCCTCAGTTTTTGGCAAAAAAATAAGTTGGTGATCAAATCTTTCTTCATCGGTTTCCTGGTACTGGCGCTGCTTATTCCAACCTTCCTGATCATATACCTGGTCAATGAACGAAAAGAAAGAAAGCAGGAAGTGACCAGGGAGATCAGTAACAAATGGTCTGCGGCTCAAACCATCACCGGCCCGTTTTTGATCATCCCCTACCATGAAACGGAAAATAATGTGCTGCTTAAAAAAACCTGTACATCCTGCCTGAACTGCTTGACATCAACGGCAATATTGAACCGGAAATACGGTACCGCAGTATTTATAAAGTATCCGTGTACACGGCCGGGCCCCTTACACTCAAAAGAAAATTCTCGAAGCATTCACTCAATTCTGTGAATGTAAACCCGGTATCGATCCGGTGGAATGAGGCAAAGCTTTGTATTGGCATCACCGACCTGAAGGGATTGAAGGAACAAGCCATTAAATGGAACGGGCAGTCGCTTACCATGGAAGCCGGAATGCCTGAGAGCGGTATTGTGGAGCAGGGGATCAATACCTCTGTTCCCCTTGATTCTTCATTCTTAATGCTTGAAAATGATTTCTCTGTTCAGCTTAACCTGCAGGGTTCTGAAAAATTATACTTTACGCCAATGGGCAGCAGTACCGCTGTACACCTGGCATCCAAATGGAATAACCCGGCATTTGATGGAAAGTATTTACCCGATACCGAGAAAATAGACAAGAACCATTTTGAAGCCGGCTGGAAGATATCGCAGTTCAACAGGGATTTTCCGAAAATCTTTGCCAATAACAGCAGTGTAAAAAATGCCGTGGCGGCCAGTGCTTTTGGCGTGGTGCTGCTTTCTCCCTTTGATGCCTATGCCCAAACCATGCGTTCATTGAAATATGCCATCCTGGTGATCGCCCTGACCTTTTTTGCTTACTTCTTTACGGAGATATTCCAGCGAAGACCGGTGCACCCGCTGCAATATATATTGATCGGGATGGCGCTGGTGGTCTTTTATACATTGCTGCTTTCCTTATCGGAATATATACTTTTCCCGGCCGCTTACATTACGGCTGCGGTAGCTACCATCATCCTGTTAAGCTCGTACACCTACAGCATTTTTAAAAAGGGGAGTACTGCTTTCATTTTTGCCTTGTTGCTTTCTGCATTGTACACCTTTATTTATGTATTGATACAGATGCAGGACAATGCCCTGTTGTTTGGGAGCATCGGCCTTTTTGTTTTGCTGGCATTGGCCATGTACCTGAGCCGGAAGATAGACTGGTATGGCATTGACCATAAAACTGCGGAGGCATGAGCACTTATTCATTCATAAAAAAATGCAGATCGGCCTTGCTCGTATACCTCACGCATAAGATGGCATTGCCCCTGTTGCGGCTGATACGGAACCCGGTGCTTTTCCCTTATTCGATGGCGGAGCTGCGGCAACTGCCCGAAAATACCATCGGGCATGACCTTGCGTTGTTCCTGGAAGCCAGGCAACTGGAATTGCTTCCTTATTATGCCAAGCATGATATCAAACACATACTGCTGGGGTATGATACCACCGGTGATGGTGAGGTATGCCTGCAGTGCTTCATGCTGGGCAACCGGCATATCTCTTTCCCGGTATTGGCTACGGTTGTGTATGGGTTGGTTACCATGCCGGAGTACTGGCCGCTGTTCAAAAAAGCGTTCCGGAGGGGTAGAGGATGCCCACCCATTGAAGACTGGAACTGGTTTGAGATCCTGCCGGAAAAAACGATTGACCTTAAAAATAAAATACGGTGAATACGCAAAAATATTTTTTCAGGATATGGCTTTGTAAGGTGTCCCTGGAATTTTTTATTCTTTCATTGTTAAAACGACGATCATGAAAGAGGCAGGGTTTAAAAGTACAGGATGGGTTTAGATTCCTGTTCATCCACCGGGTTTCCTGGTTACGCTGCCGGCAGGAATGCAGGTACCGTAACAGATGAAGGTTATCTGATCTTTGTATTTGCAACCTGCACCGCTTCCTGGTGTAAATGGGTGGCCGGAGAAGCAGGTAAAAATTTTTAAAAAGCAACATGGTGAAATTGTTGAAACCATTCAAATATGCCATCAGCGGGTTACTATTCTGTTTCAAAACACAACAGAATTTTAAGGTACACCTGTTGCTGGCAACCATTACCCTTGTTGCCGGGGCCTGTCTTCAAATAAGTCAATGGCAGTGGATCGTCATCAGCTTCTGTATTTCAATGGTGCTGGCCGCTGAATTATTCAATTCGGCCATTGAAAAGATCTGCGACCATGTGAACCCAGCTTACCATCCCCAGATAAAGATCATCAAGGATATGGCTGCGGGTGCAGTGCTGGTTGTTGCATTAATGAGTATTGTGACCGGGTTGTTGGTCTTTATTCCTGCTATACTTAACTATATTAATTCATGAAGGATGAAAGAATTGACCGTATTTGCGAAACTTTTATTGGCATGGTTTTTCTTTATTGCATGCCTGATCATGTGCCGGATCTATTATTCCGGGAGCCTGCTTTTCGTTTTCCTGGTCTGGAATATTTTCCTGGCATGGATACCTTTCTTCATCAGTTCGTACCTGCAACCTTTGTCTGCTGTAAGATGGAAACATTACCTGTTGCTGTTTGCCTGGTTGCTTTTTTTCCCAAACTCGTTGTATATAATCACCGATCTCATTCACCTGGATATTGAGACCGGTATCCCGAAATGGTTTGATGCGATCCTCCTCTTCTCTGCATCGGCAGCAGGCCTGATGATGGCATTTATTTCCTTATACAGGGTTGAGCAATTCCTGCATAAAATGGCGGGCCCGAAAACGGTTACCGGTTTGATGTTGCTGATCCTGTTCCTGGGCTCTTTTGGTGTTTATTTGGGCAGGTTTCTCCGTTGGAACAGTTGGGATATTATTACCAACCCGGTTCAGTTATTTGTCTCGATCGGCGGCAGAATAATATTCCCATTGGATCATTTATATACCTGGGGTGTTACGGTAATACTTACTATACTTTTTTACCTGATGTATTTCTCAGTAAAAAATTTGCCCGGTTATTTATACCGGGCAAAATCTGAATAGTTATTTGGAAGGAATTAGAAATCAAGTCCGAGTGCTACGTATAAGATAGGGCTTCCTTTAAAGAATCCCGTCATGGGCCAGCCTGCGTCAAATTTCACAAAATAACCAAGCAGGGTACTGCGGGCGCCAAATCCATAACCGCCTGCAAAGGGACCCAGGCCCCCCGCTTTTATCTTAACCTGCACGGGCGGTGCTCCATACACCATTTCCGGGCGCTTGAATTTATCATATGCCCCGTTCCAGGCTGTTCCAAAATCAAAGAATTGTATGACCTGGAAATTACGGAGGAATGAGTTGTTGATCGGCCTGCTGAACAACGTGCTGAATACCGGCAAGCGGAATTCGCTGTTGATGACCATCGCATTGTTCCCGTTGGCTACATTCTGGATATAGCCCCGCATATTCACTGCTACACTCTGGAATGCATAATCCTGGTCGGGATCAGGGGGGTTGCTGGTGTTGAAATATCTTTCTTTTACAAGAACCCCATTGGCATCGTATTTCTGGTTTTGTCCAAACATCAGCCAGCCATCCACACCCCCAGGTAGTAGATCATCTTTTGATTGCCCCAGCTGAAATCACCCGCCACTCTTCCGGCCCAGATAAAGTTGCGGAGAATGGGATAATAGTACCGCCCGTCGAAACCAAAATTAAACGTAGTAGGCCCGTCGGCAAACATTACTTTATTTACCTGGCGGTTCCAGTCTATGAAGAATTTATAACGTAAACCATTCCAGATATTCATGGTTGGGTTCAATGTGTTATCATACACATATTCCAGGTGTGTGGTGGAATAGATCCGCTTGTCATCCGCGGCGATAAGCGAAGAAGGATCCTGTGAAGCAACAACGATCTTATCGGAACGTATGCCGGTTCTCAGGCGCAGGCTTTTACTTTCGTCGAATGGATAGGAAACATTTACCTGGTACAGGTTGGTGTAAGACCGGCCGATAAAATTGCCAAACTGGTCCCCCACCTGCTGCACATTGCGGTAATACGTAAGTCCCCAGTCGATCCTTCTTTTATAATTCTGGTAGGTCATGTACCACTCGTTATCTTTGAGGTTGGTGGAAATACGGAACCCCCCGCTCACGCGTTGGTCTTCCAGCAGTTCAACCGTACCTAACCGGATCAAACCATTAAGGGGTGTACTTGAATTGAGCATGATGGGGCCGGCGCCACCACCATAGGTCTGGTAACGGTTGAGGAGAACGGCGGTGCCGCTGTTCAGGCCTACGGAGCCATAGTCAACAGAAAATTTTGGTGGTTTATACCTGTATTGCCTGATCGTTTTTAAAACATGGTAACCGCTCGCTGCAACTACCTCCGGGTTAGCCATTACACTGCTGTCTTTCTTCTCATTTGCAAATTCTGTCTGGAAAAATCGTCCTGTTTCCTGGCCGAATCCGCCGGCAGTGGTTTGATGAATTTTCTTACGGCAGCCGTATCGGATGTTTCACCCATTATTTTTTTCATGTACTCCGTAGGCTGTGCCGTCATATTCCGGCGGCGGAGGGTGTTCTCATCGATCTTTAGTTTGTACAGGATCTTCTCATCACTTTGGCGGGTAACCTCACTTACCTGGTTATTGTCGCCTGCAATTCGTGTTTCACCCAGGGTGCTTTGATAATTGGTCAGCGGAAAAGTATATGCCGAATCATCCGATACAGAAACCACGGCAACTGAATCAACATCGGTCTTCTTGTACAACCTCAATGCGCTGTCCACCTCCTTGGCAGAGGGGTTTCGCATGATCTCGCCGCTTATCAATACCAGGGTATCCAGCCCCGCTTTCTTTGTTGTAAAGAATCCTGCATAGCGGTTGCCCACACCATTCTCATCGCTCACAAACGTAAAATGGCTTTCATTGTACTGCATGGGATAACGGGCATTGCCGTATTTCAGGTGCGACAACTGGGTGATCTGGTTCAGTTCGGGTTTATCGCCAAAATCCGTGATCAGAAATATGTTGTAGCGGTGGTCGCTTGGCAGAACCGTATCACCGGTCTTTGCTGCCGGGGTGGGGCGGTTGCTGGCAAAGATGATCCCTGTTTTGTTCGGGAATGCTACAAAAGATGCATCCAGGTCATCGTACACATCATTGGTGATCTGCCTTACCTTTTCGCTCTGCAGGTCCAGCGTAAAAATATCGGTTTGCCCGTTCTTCACAGCCGTAAGTAAAAGCGTATTGCTGTTGAGCATATACTTCATATCCTGTACCTGGTCAAACTGTTTGGTAAGGTCTATCTTGTATTGTTTGATGCGGGTGATGACGTCATACACGAACAGGTTCAGTTTTCCCTGCCGGGTATATAAGACAGAGATCCGGGTTCCCTTGGGGTCCCATGCCATCATCGGGTAGTTGGGATTGATATTGTTCTTATAGCTCCGGATCCCGAATTTCAAAAGCGTTTTGTTGGTGAAATCATCGTTGTAAATAACCCGTACAATGCCTTTCTTGTATTGGGTAACCACGTACGAGTTGTTGCGTTTGTTTGGATTGACATTGAAGCGGAAATAGTCCAGGCGGCTGTTGATGTCGAATCCTTCAATATAATTTCCTTTGGGATATGGTTTTCTTTTGGCAATGTCTTTATAATATTTGTCATCCTGGTATTCCATAAAGTCAGCCAGCACTTCTTTGAACTTCTTTTTACAGACCTGCATACAGGCTTTATTCAGGTTTTTATATACCGTGGCCAGGTACAGCAGGTAGGTAACGTTCTCTTTTTTATATTTCTCTTCAATATAAAACCAGAAGGCATGCCCGGCTATCTGGGGCTTTTCAAAAGCAAACCGGGTGAATTTGCTGTAATTGCCGCTGAGCATCTCACTTTTCAGTTCATCGTCCAGTTCGGTACTCCAGTTCTGGGCCAGGTAATTGATATAGCCGTCTGTAAGCCATTTGGGCAGGTCGAGAAGGGCCTGGTTGCCGGCTACTTCACCAATATCATCGCCAAACAGGCGGTTCTCGGTCAGTACCTGGGCAATTCCTTTGCGCACCTGCAACCTTAATTTCTGGTGATCGGATTCAAAATAAACAACCATTTTATTGTTTACCAGCCGGGTGCCGCCGCCCATGTTCTGCCAGTCGATCTCCAGCCCGATATTGCTTTGCAGCATGTCGGCATACTCATTATATAAAACAATATTGGCCCTGCGTTGCAGGCTGTATTCGGCAGCTTCTTCGATCTGCGAAAGTTCTTTTTCGGCGCTTTGGGCTATGAATTTGGCAAGTTCTACCCCATTTTGATAATAATACACATTGAAATTGCGGGTCTGGTAATAATTCCACTTGAATTTTTTATACTGAACCCTGTTCTTCCCAAACTCTACGGAATTAACCTGGGCTTCAGCAAAATAGGAACCGGCAATAAGTAAAAAGGAAATTAGAGATATTCTGCGGAACTTTGCCATACGGTTATAATTGATATTGAGTATTAAAATTACTTTATTCGCCCTAATCATTAAAAAACAATTTCGCTGCCCATATGTTAAAAATAAAATCCTTTGTCTTCAGCCCCATACAGGAAAATACCTATATCCTGTACAACGAACATAAAGACTGCATTATCATCGACCCGGGCTGTTACTTTCCTGCTGAAAAAGATGAACTGGCGGCCTTTATTACACAGAGCGGCCTGACCCCCCGGATGCTGCTTAATACCCATTGCCACCTGGACCATGTTTTTGGGAACAAATTTGTGACTGACACTTATGGCCTTGCCCTTCAACTGCACGAAAAAGAACTGGCCCTGCTCAAGTATGCGCCGGCTTCGGGCCTCATGTACGATATGCCTTTTGATAATTACCAGGACGAGTACATTTTTTTAAAAGAAGGAGACAGGATCACGCTGGGAGATGACGAATTGCAGGTGATCGAAGCTCCCGGCCATTCTCCGGGCCATATCTGTTTTTACTGTGCTGCGCAAAATTTCATGATCAGCGGTGATGTGTTATTTAACCGGAGTATTGGAAGAACAGACCTGCCGGGAGGAAGTCATCAAACCCTGTTGAAAAATATCCGGGAGAAATTGTTTGTATTGCCCGATGAAACGGTTGTGTACAGCGGGCATGGCCCGGCAACAACCATTGGGGAAGAGAAGAAGGATAACCCGTTTTTGAGTTAATTTGCTAAGAGCTTAAAAGAGCAAAGGAGTGAACTTCAGTTTCCTGGCTCTTTCCCTCTTTCAACCTCTTAGCCAAGACTCTTCCTATTTATTCTCCTGGCACAGTTCTATAAGTACGCCATTGGTGCCTTTGGGGTGAAGAAAGCAGACCAGTTTATTATCCGCCCCTTTTTTGGGTTCTTCGTTCAGCAAAACAAAGCCTTCGGCCTGTAATCGCTTCATTTCCGCCTTGATATCGGCCACTTCAAAAGCGATGTGATGCAGGCCTTCTCCTTTTCTTTCAATGAATTTTGCGATCACCCCGTCCGGGCTGGTGCTTTCCAGTAATTCGATCTTGGTTTCGCCTTTTTGAAAGAAGGCCGTTCTTACCTTTTCGCTCTCCACCATTTCTGTCTTGTAGCACGGGCTATTCAGCAGTTTTTCAAACAGCGGAATGGATATTGCAAGTTCTTTAACAGCAATGCCGATGTGTTCGGTTCTTAGCATGGTTTTTTCGATTTGCAGCAGGAGTTTACGAAATCGGTAAAATGAAAGTTAAGCCTGCATTTTGGACGCTAAAATAGAACCTTTTGCAGTAAATTTGCGTTATTAAAAACAGAAACTAAACAGTTGGAATCTATGTTGAAATTGCCCATTTACCTTGACAATAATGCCACCACACCCATGGACCCGCGGGTGCTGGAAGCTATGACCCCATACTTTTTAGAACATTTTGGCAATGCCGCCAGTCGTAACCATCCTTTTGGCTGGGAAGCAGAAGAGGCGGTGGACTATGCAAGGGAGCAGGTTGCAAAACTGATCGGGGCCGATCCGAAAGAGATCATTTTCACCAGCGGCGCTACGGAAGGAGATAACCTGGCCATAAAAGGGGTGTACGAGATGTATGCTGCCAAAGGAAATCATATCATTACTGCAACAACGGAACACAAGGCCGTATTAGACACCTGCAAACACATTGAAAAACTGGGCGGGGAAGTGACTTACCTGCAGGTGAACGCCGAAGGACTGATCGACCTGAAAGAACTGGAAGCGGCCATCAGGCCAACAACCATCCTTATCGCCATCATGTATGCCAACAATGAAATTGGTACCGTGATGCCGATAAAAGAGATAAGCGCCATTGCCCGTAAGAACGGCGTGCTGTTTTTTACGGATGGTACACAGGCTGTAGGAAAGATACCGGTTGATGTAAACAAAGATGGGATAGACCTGATGGCTTTCAGTGCACATAAAATGTACGGGCCAAAGGGAGTAGGGGCCTTGTATGTGCGCCGTAAGAACCCAAGGGTAAAAGTTACTGCACAGATGGATGGCGGTGGTCATGAACGGGGCATGCGCAGCGGAACATTGAATGTGCCGGGTATTGTTGGTTTTGGCAAGGCCTGCGAACTGTGTATGCTGGATATGGAAGAGGATACAAAACGCATTTCAAAATTGCGGGATAAGCTGGAAACAGAATTATTGAAACTGGAAGAAGCCTATGTGAACGGAAGCAGGGAGCATCGCCTGCCGCATGTTACCAATATTTCTTTCAAACATGTGGAAGGAGAAGGGTTGCTGATGGGCTTTAATAAGAACATTGCCTTAAGCAGCGGAAGCGCCTGTACATCTGCCTCATTAGAACCCAGCTATGTGTTGAAGGCCCTGGGATTGGGGGATGACCTGGCACACTCTTCCCTGCGGTTTGGGTTGGGGAGATTTACTACCGAAGAGCAGATTGACTATACCATTAAGGCAATAAGCGAAACGGTTTTAAAGTTAAGAGAGATGAGCCCGCTTTGGGAAATGTATAAGGAAGGAATTGACCTGAACACGATCGAGTGGGCAGCACACTAGCCCCTATCCCCTAAAGGGGGAAATGGAGAAGATTGTTGCGAAGATGTTGTTTTATAAAAGTTCTTTATTTTTCAAAAAAATAAATCCTGTTAAGCTCCGCAGGTTCGAGTTCCCCTTTAGGGGATAGGGGCAAATAATTATGGCATACTCAGAAAAAGTAATTGATCACTACCAGAACCCAAAAAACGTGGGAACGCTGGACAAAAGCGCAAAGAATGTAGGTACCGGCCTGGTGGGAGCACCGGAATGCGGCGACGTAATGCGTCTCCAGATACAGGTGGATGATGCAACCGGGATGATCACCGATGCCAAATTCAAAACATTCGGATGCGGTTCTGCCATTGCTTCTTCTTCCCTTGCTACCGAGTGGCTGAAAGGGAAAAGCGTGGATGATGCGTTGAAGATCGACAACATGGACATCGTGGAAGAACTTAGTCTTCCTCCTGTTAAGATTCACTGCAGCGTATTGGCCGAAGACGCCATCAAAGCAGCCATCAACGACTACCGGGTAAAGAATGGCATGGAAGCGATCAAATTTGAAGAAAGTGTGGTGCACTAAAAACCAGTTATAAGTCATGAGTTATAAGTTGAACACATAGCTTAAAACCTATAACTTAAAACTTAAAACTTTTTAGAATGGTAGCAACAGATAACAGCATATTCATAAGCGATAAAGCAAAGGCCAAGGTGCAAAGCCTGATGGCTGATGCCGGTATCGGGGATGACCCGTCCTATTTTTTACGGGTAGGGGTTGTAGGAGGTGGTTGCAGCGGCCTCAGTTACAAAATGGATTTTGACAACGAGGTAAAACCAATGGACCAGGTTTTTGAGGATAAAGGAATTAAGATCGTCTGTGACCTTAAGAGTTTTTTATACCTGGTGAATACCGAACTGGAGTTCAGTGACGGGTTGAACGGCAAGGGATTTTATTTCAATAATCCCAATGCCAGCCGCAGTTGCGGATGCGGGGAAAGTTTTGCGGTATAAGTTTCCGGTAATATAATTTGAAAGCCTCCTGAACCAGGAGGCTTTTTTTATTTCTTACGCTTCATCTTTTGGCGCTTTTGGAGGGGCCGGCGGCGGCGGAGGAGGGGGCAATTTTCCATATAATTTTTCATAATATTCCTGGTTTGCAAGCCATTCACTGAGTTTTATTTTTTTGCTGAATCCTTCCTTCTTTACATGCACCCATCCTTCACTTGCTGCACCAGTAGTAGTAACAGAAATGGAATATTCCATTTTATCCCCATTCTTCTTTGATGGTGCAGGCGGCGGCGGTGGTGGTGGGGGAGGAGGAGGAGGAGGTGCTGGTACATCAGCAACTAAGGCTGGTGGCGGAGGAGGAGGTGGAGGGGGTGCATCTTTTGTTGTTTTTTGAGCCATTGCTTGTGCAGATACTACACAAACAATGAGCAGTAGCATTACTTTTTTCATAAAAATTTTTGTTTTGAGATGCAGGGAGATTCTTATTCCATAAAAAGGCCCCGCCGGTTAACCGGCGGGGCCTAAGCAGTTGGTTTTGGGTAAACAACTTTACCCTATGGTAGTATCATACGCAATGATGGGGCTATGATCACCTGTTGTCAGTTGTTTAACAACCAGCCCGGGCTTAAGACAAGCCGCTTTCAGTAAATGCTGCTTTACGGGGAAAAGTTTCTTGTTAATGCGTTGCCGATGCCTGCATATTTTTTTTAATTTAAAAAACCGTTAATCAGAACTTAAAAATCTACATATATGGCAGATCGGTATGTTTATGCCTGTACAATACCATGTTATACCTTAAATTGCAGCAATTTTAAAAGTATATGTGGAGTATTTGCAAAAAAGAACTGCAGCAGTTTTTCAGCAATCTTACGGGATATATTACCATCATTTTATTTTTGCTGGTCAACGGTATTTTCTTATTCGTACTTAACGACAGCAATATTTTTGATTTTGGTTATGCCTCACTGGACAAATTTTTTGAACTGGCTCCCTGGATCCTGCTTTTTCTGGTCCCGGCCATTACCATGCGTACCCTTGCCGATGAATTCAGGGGCGGCACTTTTGAGATACTTCAAACCCGGCCTTTAACAAGTTGGCAGATAGCGCTTGGTAAGTATTTCTCCATCCTCATCGTATTGCTGTTTGTCATTATTCCCACCCTGGTTTATGTAATTACGATCCGGTCGTTAAGCACGCAGGGGGGCATTGACAGCGGCGGGATCTTAGGCAGTTATATCGGGCTGTACCTGCTGGCTGCCGTATTTTCCGCCATTGGGCTTTGCTGCAGCGGATTTACCAATAATGCTGTGGTGGCTTTCCTGGTCAGCGCTTTTGCCTGCCTGCTTTTATATTTTGGATTCAATGCACTTAGTAAACTGACCTTTTTGGCAAACGGACCCGATTATTACGTGGAAATGCTCGGCATCGATTTTCATTACCGCAGCATCAGCCGGGGCGTGCTCGACAGCCGGGATGTGATCTATTTTATCAGCATCATCTTCCTGTTTCTTTTAATTACTGTAAAAAATATCCGTAAAAAATAAATGGGCCTATTCAATAAAATATGGAACAGCAGACTCTGGTTACCCATCACCATTATTGGTTTGGTTGTAGTAAACTGGCTGGCGTCGCTCTATCATACCCGGGTGGATCTTACAAATGAAAAACGGTTTACCCTTTCTTCTGCTACAAAAAAACTATTAAAAAAACTGGACGATGAAGTAAAGGTGGATGTTTTTATGAAAGGGGATTTTCCCAGCGGGTTTAAGAAACTTGCCAACAGTACGGGGGAGGTATTGCAGGAATTCAAAGAGCTGGCAGGGAAAAAAATACAGTACCGCTTCATCAGCCCGGAGGAAAATGTGGAGGGCACGGATGTGAAATGGGCCGATACGCTTTCTGCCATGGGTTTTTATCCCATCAACTTAACATCGCAGGTCAAATCAGGGCAGCAACAGCAGAATATCTATCCCGTTGCATTTGTTCATTATAAAGAACAGGTTTCGCCGGTAATATTGTACCAGGGACGTACAAAGGCAATTACGTATCCTGAAATAAACAGCGCCGAGGCACTTATGGAATTTAATTTTGCCAACGCAATAGACCGTTTGACAAGAACGGAAAAGGCCATGATCGTTTATTCCGCAGGGAACGGGGAACCGGTGGATGCCAGAACCTATGACCTGTCGGAAAATGTTTTAAAGGCAGACTATAAATTTCAGCCGGTAGACATGAATGCAATACCCGGCATACCCGCTTCGGTTCAACTGTTGATGATCGTAAAGCCGGCGAAGCCTTTTTCTGATGAAACAAAACTGAAAATTGACCAGTTTGTGATGCGGGGTGGCAAACTGCTGCTCTTTGTTGATAAACTGGAAGCCGAACTGGACAGCCTACAAAGCAAAAAGGGCGAAGTGGTAGCGTATGACCGGGGGCTTGAACTGAATGACATGCTCTTTAAATACGGGGTACGGATAAACTCCGACCTGGTGATGGACCTGCAATGCGATTTTCTTCCTTTTGATGTAAATGGCAATGGCCAGTTTGAATTACTGCCCTGGAACTATTTCCCGGTCTTTGAAAGCCGGTCCAATCACATCATCAATAAGAACCTGGGTTTTGTCAGCGGCCGGTTTGTTAATTCAGTGGATACGGTGGAGGCGGAGGGGATCAGAAAAACAGTTTTGCTGAGTTCATCGGCAAACGCAAGGTCCATTGCAACCCCGGCGCTGATAAGTGTTAAAGAGAACAGCGATGCGCCCGAAAATGAACGTTTCAAAAGATCCAACATACCGGTAGCCATGCTGCTGGAAGGGAAATTCCGGTCTTTGTTCAGTAACCGGCTTTCGCAGGCAATGCGTGACAGCCTGCAGAAATACGGCGGGACCTTCATGCCCCAGTGTATTGCCGATAATAAGATAATCGTGGTGGCTGACGGCGATATTGTTTTGAACTCGGTAATTAAGGGAAACCAACCCATCCCCATGGGTATGAACCCATACACGTTCGGGTCGCAAAGGGAATTTGCTTTTGCCAACAGGGATTTTTTACAGAACTGCCTCGATTACCTGGTAAACCCTTCGGGCCTGTCGGAAGCAAAGGCAAAGGATTACACCTTGCGGTTGCTGGATAAGAAAAAAACCGATGCCGGGAAAATGAACTGGCAGTTGATAAATATTGCCGCACCGGTTTTGCTGGTGATCCTGTTTGCCGTACTTTACCAGTTCCTGCGCAAAAGAAAATATACACCTGACCGATAATGGACAAAACACAATTGATATACCTGGTTTTCAGTGTGGTGATCGTGGTTGCACTGATATTTGACCTGGGATTACTGAGTAAGAAAAACCAGGTCATCAGCCTGAAAGCTGCTTTAATACAAACGATTTTCTGGGTACTCCTGTCCTTTATCTTCTGTGGGTTCATCTGGTACGAAAATGACGGCGGCAACGGGAAGGAAGATGCCATCTCCTATATCTCGGCCTATTTGCTGGAATGGTCGCTCTCCATTGACAACATCTTTGTATTCATCATCATCTTCTCATTCTTTAAAGTAAAGCCGGAGAATTACTCCCGGGTCTTACTGCTGGGTATATTAATGGCCATCATATTCCGCATCATTTTTATAGCACTGGGCAGCGAACTGGTTGCCCGCTTTGAATGGGTGATGTATATTTTCGGCGCTTTCATTTTATATACCGGGTTTAAGATGTTCGTGAGTAAGGAAGAGGAGGAATTTGACCCGAAGAATAACTGGGCATACCGGCTCATGCAGAAATTCATGCGGATCACGCATGAAGAACCGCATGGCAGGTTCATTATCGTTCGTCATAAAAAAGCATATTTCACCACGCTTTCCATGGTGGTAGTGATGCTTGGCCTGATCGATATTATGTTCGCCCTTGATTCCATACCGGCTGTTTTCTCCATCATCCCCGATCCCGGTAAAAAACTGCTCATCTATTCTTCCAATATTTTTGCTGTACTGGGGCTTCGCAGCCTTTTCTTCCTGTTAAGGGGCGCTGCCAGCAAATTCGATTACCTGCAGCAGGGCATTGCCATTGTACTGGTTTTCATCGGCGTAAAAATGCTGATCGCAGACTGGTTCCATATTCCTGTTTGGGTCTCGCTGCTGGTAATTGTATTTTGTATATCCGGCTCGGTATTTTATTCCATATATCACCAGCGCAAGGGAGTGCCAAAAGATGTTAAAGAAGATTGATTAAACTTTCTTTCTATTGTATAAAGCTTCGCAAATAGCGTCCATCATCAAGGCAAAAACAACTGCCCCAAAAACAGATGTCCTCGTTGAACATCTTTTACTTGACAGCCGTAAATTATTATTCCCGGCCACTTCCATCTTTTTTGCGCTGGATGGTCCCCGGAGGGCAGGCAGCCTGTTCATACCAGAGCTGTACGACAAGGGGGTACGTTGTTTTGTGGTGGCTGCGGATTTTTCGGAAACAGAGATCAAAAGATACAAGGGCGCCTTTTTTTTCCAGGTGCAGGATGTGCTGCAGGCGCTGCAATCATTAACTGCCCACCATCGCCTTCAATTCAGGCTGCCCGTCATTGGTATTACAGGCAGCAATGGCAAAACCATTGTAAAGGAATGGCTATACCAGCTCCTTCAGCCGGATCAAAATATTGTACGCAGCCCCAAAAGTTTCAATTCGCAGATCGGGGTGCCGCTGAGCGTATGGCAGATCCATGAAGAAAATACACTGGGTATCTTTGAAGCCGGTATCTCGCAACCCGGCGAAATGCAGCACCTGGCCAGGATCATTGCACCTTCTGTAGGCGTTATTACTTCCATCGGTGAAGCACATGGCGAAGGATTCCTGAATATCCGGCAAAAGATAAATGAAAAACTGCGCTTGTTTGTTAAAAGTGATGTGCTCATCTATTGTGCCGATAACCCCGACCTGAACGATGCAGTGAACACGTTTAAGAACAATGTACGGGGCAATGAAGACTTTAAATTGTTTTCGTGGAGTAAAAAGGAATCGGCAACCCTGCAGGTGATGGCGGTGGAAAAGGGAAATGCACAGACAAATATCTCTGCCAGGTTCAACGAGGAAGAGATAAACTTCACTATTCCTTTTACCGACGAGGCCTCGGTTGAAAATGCCATAACCTGTTGTTGTGTGCTGCTGCATCTGGGAGTTACGGCGGAGAACATTGCCCACCGTATGCCCCAGCTTCGTTATGTGGAAATGCGGCTGGAACTGAAACAGGGCATCAATAACTGCTCGGTGATCAACGACAGCTATAACTCCGACATCAATTCGCTGGTGATCGCCCTCGATTTTTTACAACAGCAGCAGCAACATGCCAGGCGCACGATAATCCTCAGCGATATCATGCAGTCGGGCAAAAGCAGCGGCGAACTGTATGCAGACGTAGCTGCTATCCTGGAGCAGAAGAACATCAACCGGTTCATCGGGATCGGGCCCGAGCTGACAAAGCAGAAGAATGCCTTTAAGAATATTTCCCAATCCGCTTTTTATGGTTCTACGGCCGATTTCATCCACCAGTTTCATGCCCAGCATTTTCATGACGAGACGGTTTTGCTGAAAGGGGCAAGGCTTTTTGAGTTTGAACTGATCAGCCACTTGCTGGAGCAGAAAATTCACCAGACCGTCCTGGAGATAAACCTGAACGCCATAACGCATAATTTAAAGACCTACCAGCAACTGCTGAATAAGGATGTAAAGCTGATGGCCATGGTAAAGGCATTCAGTTATGGCAGCGGCAGTTTTGAGATCGCCAACCTGCTGCAGTTCCATAAAGTGGATTACCTGGCGGTGGCGTATGCCGACGAAGGCGTAGAGCTTCGAAAGGCCGGTATCAGCCTGCCCATCATGGTCATGAATGCCGAGGAAATAACCTTTGATGTGATGATGCAGTATAACCTGGAGCCTGAATTATTTTCCTTCGGTATTTTTGATGCTTTTGAGAACTACATAAAACGATCCGGCATTACTAATTACCCGGTGCATATAAAACTGGATACCGGTATGCGGCGCCTTGGGTTTGAAGAAGCAGATATGAAAGAGTTATGCCAGCGGTTGCGATCAACCACCATATTCAAGGTACAGTCTGTTTTTTCTCACCTGGCTGCCAGCGATTCTGCTGCCCATGACGCATTTACGGAAAACCAGGCCCTGGTATTTTCAAGAGCATGTAAAGAGATACAGAAGGCAACGGGTTATAAATTTCTCCGGCACATTGCCAATACATCGGCCATCCACCGCCATAAAGAACTGCAGTTCGATATGGTTCGCCTGGGGATCGGCTTATATGGTGTTGATTCCAATGAGACCATACAGCAACAGTTAAGGAATGTGACCACGTTAAGATCTACGGTATCGCAGATAAAAAAAGTAAGTGCAGGGGAAAGTGTGGGGTACAGCCGCAAGGGAGTGGCAACAAAAGATTCGGTGATCGCAACCGTACGTATTGGTTATGCCGACGGGTACCACCGGCTCATGAGCAATGGGACAGGAAAAATGTGGGTGAATGGAAAGCGGGTGCCGGTGATCGGGAATGTTTGCATGGACATGACCATGCTGGATATAACCGGTGTGAACGTGAAGGAAGGGGATGAAGTGATCGTTTTTGGCGAAAACCTGCCGGTTGCTGAAGTGGCCGGCTGGGCACAAACAATACCCTATGAAATACTGACCGGCATTTCACAACGGGTAAAGAGGGTTTATTATGAGGAATAAAAACCATTGCCGGTTCACCTGGCCCAAAACCCCAAACTCCAAAACCCAAACTCTCTTATCTTTGCGCACATTATGAAAAGAAGACACGTAGCATTCATCATCTTACTGATCGTACTGGCAGACCAGGTGCTTAAGCTTTGGATAAAAACACATTTTCACCTGAACGAGTCACAGAAAGTGCTGGGCAGTGGTTTTCAACTCTACTTTGTTGAAAACCCTGGGATGGCTTATGGCTGGAAATTCGGGGGCAACTGGGGCAAAATGGCGCTTACTGTTTTCAGGATGGGAGCTGTGATCTTCGGTACCTGGTACCTGGGCAAGATCATCCGGGAGAAATACCACAAAGGATTCATTGCCTGTGCCGCCCTGGTTTATGCAGGCGCCCTTGGTAACTTGATCGATTCTTCTTTTTACGGGATGATATTTGATAAGGGAATGACGGTTGACCCCCTGCTAAAGGATTATGTAGGTTACAACGGACTGGCCACTTTTTCTTCAAAAGGCTATGCCTCTTTTTTACATGGCAACGTGGTGGATATGCTCTACTTTCCCGTTATAAGAGGCCATTTCCCTTCCTGGGTACCCGGTTGGGGTGGAGAGGATTTTGAGTTCTTCCGGCCCATTTTCAATATTGCCGATGCCTCAATTACCACCGGTGTCATCAGCATCCTGGTATTCCAAAAAAGGTTCTTCAAGCAGCAAAAGAGCAAAGATCTGCATCCTACTGTGGAGACCAACGCCCTCGTAAATGATGAGTCGCAGGTTTCATAAAAAACCTATCTTTAGATATAAAAATTACCTGGTTTTATGAAGTATACCAGATTTGCGGTAGCCGTACTTTTCTTTTCAACAGTTTTTACATCCTGCCAGAAAGAACTTGATTTTGGAACAGACGGGATATCGGCCGGGAAACTGCTTAAAGACCTTTCCAATAACTGTCTGCCAGTGACTGTAAACGGCCTGTATAAAGTTGACAGTGTTCTCACCAATGATAATTTTGTGGATGTCCAGGTAGAAGTTTCTGTTAAAGGCAGTTTTGATATAAGATCCGATACCGTTAACGGCTATTCTTTCAGCAGGTCGGGCAGTGTGGTAAAAGGAGTGAATACCATACGGCTGTATGCCGCCGGCAAACCCCTGGTACCGGGAATAAATAACTTTACTGTAAAATACGGCACCAGTGCCTGTACGTTCAGCATCACCGTTCCTGCCAACCCGGCGGTATATACCCTGGGCGGATCACCGGGAACATGTACAGGAGCTGTTTTAGCCGGAACATATAACACGGGTGTGGTTTTAACGGCAGCCAATACCGTAACCGTAAATGTGAATGTGACCTCAACCGGCGCTTACAGCATAAGCACCACCACCGTTAACGGGTTTGCCTTTTCAGCCACAGGCGTCTTCACTGCAACGGGTGCCCAAACCGTTGTTTTAACGGCCACCGGGACACCGGGTGCAGCGGGCAGTTTTAATTTTCCTGCCAGCGGCGGCGGCAACAGCTGCAGCTTTTCGGTGAACTGCAGCACCATTCCCACCACCAACCTGGATTATATTCCCCAAACCAGTTTCAGTAACTGGTCGAGCAGGCAGGTAGGTGGCACGGCTTCGGATACAACCTATGTGCAGGTAAGCCCCAATAACATTGTCAAGAACGGGGTCACGTACCGCATATTTGAAGTAAAGGATATGGGAACCCCCACCGATTCGGTCTTTAACCGGAAGAACGGGGGTTTGTATTACCAGTTATATGAAGGTGATTTCGGCATATTTGATAATCCATTCAATGTAGATGGTTTGATACTGGATTCTTCACTGGCTACGAATGCCACCTGGACGATCACCCTGGGAACCAATACAGTGGGCGGATTCCCGGTGAATGTAAAGATCAACTGCCAGATCCTTGCCAGGAATGCATCCGCCACCATTGCCGGCAATAGTTATACAAACATCATTAAGGTAAAATACAGCTATATAGGTAACCTGGGGCTGGGCGATATAGTATATGCGGAAGAGCAAAGATGGTATGCCAGGGGCTTTGGCCTGGTTTATGATAAGATAAACGACGTACCCGTTACCACTACCACAGAGCTGGAGACTACCCGGATCCAGATCTTTTAAAAGGATGGTTTTTAATGCCGGGAACCGGTGATAAAATATATAACCTGAGAAATATGACAACAATGAAAAAATGTTTTTTTGTTTTACCGGTTGCAGCGCTGTTGGTCTTTGCTTCCTGTTCCAAAGAGTATAGCCAGGAAGCCAGCTCCGATGGTTCCGGCAACGGCCAGATCATTGGGGTGGATTGCCGCATCAGCAAGATCGCCTACCACGATACAGCCACCGGTACCGGTTTGGGGGCCATCATAGCCAGCATCAACAGCGCCGATAATGTAACCAACATCACAAAATTCGACAGCCTTTCTTTTACCATTGATTTTATTGCCACCCCGTTTTATGCAAGCGACACGGTATTTATCAATGCGGATGAATATTTCCTGGTTGATATTGCTACCCGGCGCATCAGGCAACTGCATGCACTTGTAGATCCTACCGATCCCTTCTCCCTGCAGTATGAAGTAAGTTATTTCTATGATGGCAGTGGCTACCTGGCCCAGAAGTTCTATGCATTGACCAGTAATCCCGGGGTACCTTTCTACCTGGTTGCATATACGTATTCCGGTGGTAAGATGACACACATGACAGGTACCGACCTGTTTACCGGTGACCTGGTGGTAGATGCGGACATCAATTACTACAACAATGTTTTGCCCAAGCGGTTCCTGTACCTTTTCCCGGATGAAGAAAGTTATCCTCATTTCAGCCAGTTCTATAATTTCGGGGCAAGGCCAACAAACGGCCCGCAGAAAATAACAGTAAGAAACTATGACCCGGGAAATGTATTACGGGATTCCATAGTTTCCACCTTTGGCAGTTATGTGATGAGCAGGGATAATTATGTATTGAGTGTGATCATGACAGGAGATGACCAGCCCAGCATTCCTGCTACTGCCGGAAAACTAAGCTTCACCTATAAGTGTAAATAGATCTGTTTTAATAAAAACATAGCCCCCTGAAGAATCAGGGGGCTTTTTTTTGTAATCAAACTCAAAAGGGACAAAAAAATTTTGACCTGTTTTTAAGTAGTCTTTTCGGGGCTGATCCGGAGGCTTATCATGTTGACAACGGAACAGGAGAATTTATTATTTCACCAAAAAAGGACTTTGTTCGTTACTGTGAACAAATACCCGGCCCTTGGTTATTTTCATAGAATAAATACGTGAGCGATGCCTTTTTTTATTGGTAACGGATAGTAAAAAGCACAGGGCAGATGGTTTTTTTTACAGGTATTTTGAGCAGAATCATCCTGTACCGGGTAATTACCCGATGGGCTGCCGGCAAATAAAAAAGGCTGCCGGAACGGCAGCCTTTTTTATTAAGAAAAGAAGATCAGATCTTGCCTACCATTTTTTCGGGCACCACCCATTCATCAAATTCTTTTTCAGTCAAGTATCCCAGCTTAACGGCCATTGCTTTTAAGGTGGTATGTTCTTTATGCGCTTTTTGAGCAATTTCTGCCGCTTTGTAATACCCGATCTTTGTGTTCAGGGCCGTAACCAGCATCAGCGAATTGTCAACATGTTTTTTAATATTTTCTTTGATCGGTTCTATGCCTGCCGCACATTTGTCATTGAAGGAAACACAGCCATCACCGATCAGCCGGGCGCTGTGCAGGAAATTATAGATCATCACCGGCTTGAAAACATTCAGTTCAAAATGGCCGGTAGCGCCACCGATATTGATGGCCACATCATTTCCCATCACCTGTGCAGCGATCATTGTCAATGCCTCACATTGTGTGGGATTAACTTTCCCGGGCATGATGGAAGAACCCGGTTCATTGTCCGGTATGAAGATCTCACCAATGCCGCTTCTTGGTCCGCTTGACAGCATGCGGATGTCGTTTGCGATCTTCATTAAACTCACGGCAACGGTTTTCAGGGCGCCGTGGGCCTCCACAATGGCATCATGGGCGGCCAGGGCTTCAAATTTATTCTCTGCTGTTCTGAAAGGCAGGCCGGTGAGTTTCGCAATATGCCTGGCCACGTTCAAATCATAGTTGGGAGGGGTGTTGATGCCTGTTCCAACAGCTGTACCGCCCAACGCCAGTTCACCCAGGTGGTCCAGCGTGTTTTTGATCGCCTTCAGTCCATGATCCAGCTGAGAAACATAACCGCTGAATTCCTGCCCCAGGGTAAGCGGGGTTGCATCCATAAAATGGGTGCGTCCTATCTTAACCACTTTCTTAAATGCCTTTGCTTTTTTATCAAGGGTATCTCTCAGTTTTTTTATTCCGGGAATAGTGGTCTCAACCAGGATCTTATACGCTGCAATGTGCATGGCAGTAGGGAACGTGTCATTGCTGCTCTGGCTTTTGTTCACATCATCGTTTGGATGCAGGTATTTTTCTTTGTCAGACAGTTTGCCGCCATTCAGCACATGTCCCCGGTAAGCGATCACTTCATTTACATTCATATTGCTTTGGGTGCCGCTGCCCGTTTGCCAGACAACCAATGGGAAATAGTCATTCAGTTTTCCATCGAGGATCTCTTTACTTACTTTGCCGATCAGGTCCGCTTTCTTTTTTGTCAACACGCCGGCATCATAATTGGTTAATGCAGCGGCATGTTTTAAATAGGCAAATGCCCGGATGATCTCTTTCGGCATCCGGTTAATGTCCTGTGCTATTTTAAAGTTGTCAATGCTGCGTTGGGTCTGTGCACCATAATACGCATCCAGGGGTACTTTTACTTCACCCATCGTGTCTTTTTCTATCCTGTATTCCATATAGTCTGTTGGTTTTAAATGAACGGGACAAAGGTACGCCACGCCGGCAAAAAGTAATGCCTGGTCTTTGTATTCATTTCAAATGAGGAATTGCCTTGTATGAATGTGGTCGGTGAGGACACCGACCACGGCGATCCGCCCGGATAAATAGCAATGCTTATATTTTCTTTTTATATTGCAGTAAACAAGGTTATGGCAAAATATAAGCAGGTTTGTTTCCTTTTTTTCTTTCTCATTATTTCAACCGCTATCACCGCACAGGGTAAATTTGATTATAAGGTACCGGATGACCCACAGGTAAGGCAAAAGCTGAAAGAATGGGGCGATATGAAATTTGGCCTTATGATCACCTGGGGACCGTACAGCCAGTGGGGTGTGGTGGAAAGCTGGAGCCTTTGCCCGGAGGACGAAGGCTGGTGCGAACGGAAAGGGCCCTATTCAAGGGACTGGTACGAATACAAAAAAGCCTATGAGAACCTTCAGACTACTTTCAACCCGGTAAGGTTCAATCCCGAAAAATGGGCGGCTGCAGCTAAAGATGCCGGGATGCGGTATGTGCTTGCCATGGCAAAGCACCACGATGGTTTCTGCATGTTTGATACAAGGACAACGGACTATAAAATAACCGATGCAAAAACACCCTTCTCGAAAGATCCGAGAAGCAATGTCACCCAAGAAATATTAAATGCATTCCGGAAAGAAGGCATGATGCCCGGTATTTATTTTTCCAAGCCCGATTGGCATGCTCCCGATTACTGGTGGAGTTATTTCCCGCCCAAGGACCGGAACCCGACCTACGATACAAAAAAATACCCGGAGATATGGAAGCGCTTTAAAGATTTTACCTACACCCAGTTTGAGGAATTGATGAGCAACTACGGGAAGGTTGACCTGTTATGGCTGGATGGAGGCTGGGTACGCCCCTTCAGCAGCATCGACAGTTCGGTAAGCTGGCAAAAAAGCATTCCCTACGACCAGGATATTGATATGCCCCGGATCGCTGCCATGGCAAGAGGTAAACAGCCGGGCATGCTGATCGTGGACAGGACCGTAGCGGGTGAATATGAGAATTATCTTACGCCGGAAGCAATGATACCCAGCGAGACCAATCCCATTCCCTGGGAAAGCTGTATGCCCATGTCCACTTCCTGGTCTTATATTCCCAATGCAAAGAATAAACCGGCCAATACATTGATCCATATGCTGTGCAGTGCAGTGAGTAAAGGCGGGAATTTTTTATTGAATGTAGCCCCCGGACCCGATGGAGAGTGGGATGATTCTTCCTACTACCGGTTGAAAGAGATCGGTGCCTGGATGAAGGTGAACTCAGAAGCCATTTACGGAACAACATTCATCAAACCTTACCGGGAAGGCAGGTTTGTTTTCACAAAAAAAGGCAATGCGGTGTATGCCATTTACCTGGCGGATGAAAATGAAGTGCAGATGCCTTCCACGATCGGGATCAGCAGTTTTGAAAGGAAGCCGTCAACCAGCGTTTACCTGCTGGGATATGACAAACCTTTGGCACTTGATAAGAAGAACAATACGATCCGAATTACTGTACCGGAAAAACTGCGGAATGATCCGCCCGCAAAACACGCATGGGTCTTTAAGATCTCAGATCAATAATTCAATTAAAGGAAATGAAAAAAACAGTTCTGCTCTGTCTTTCGTTGGCAACGATGGGATTTTCTTTTGCCCAAACCTACCAGCCTAACTGGCAATCGCTTGACCAGCGGCCCACTCCGCAATGGTTCCGGGACGCCAAATTCGGCATCTTCATTCATTGGGGGGTTTATGCCGTACCGGGCTGGAGTACAAAGGGCAATTATGCAGAATGGTACCAGCAGGGATTGCAGACAACGGATACGGCCCGGCAGCGATATCATAAAGCAAAATTTGGCAGCAGATCTTACTATGATCTTGCAAACGATTTTAAAGCAGAATTATTCAACCCGGATGAATGGGCAAGTCTTTTTGAACAATCAGGAGCAAAGTATATTGTACTTACTTCAAAGCATCATGATGGATTTACGCTGTGGCCAAGTAAGGAAGCAGATAAAACATGGGGCTTTAAGTGGAATGCAGTTGACGTAGGTCCTGAACGGGATCTTCTCGGAGATCTTTTTAAAGCCGTTCGGAAAACTCCTGTTCGTGCAGGGATGTATTTCTCTTTATACGAATGGTTCAACCCGTTATGGAAGGCAGATAAGAACAGGTATGCAGCAGAACACGCCTGGCCGCAGATGAAGGACCTGATCAACACCTACCAGCCCGACGTTTTCTGGACCGATGGTGACTGGGAAGCCCCGCCGGAGACATGGAAGAGCCAGGAATTCTTAACCTGGTTGTATAATGAAAGCCCGGTTAAGGACAAAGTGGTGGTGAACGACCGGTGGGGAGAGGGCGTACGGTTCAAACATGCCGGAGTCTACACACCCGAGTATCAGCCGGAGCTTGATTTTGAGGACCATTACTGGGAAGAGAGCAGGGGCATGGGTTACAGCTATGGTTATAACCGGGAAGAAGATGCATGGGATTATAACTCTGCACAGTCTTTGGTGCTGCAGTTAATAGATAAAGTAAGTCGTGGAGGAAATTTCTTACTGGATATTGGTCCGGATGAACACGGGAAGATCCCTCCCATAATGCAGGAGCGTTTATTGCAAATGGGAGCCTGGCTTAAAATAAACGGGGAAGCTATTTACGGAACTTCCAGGTGGAAGATACACAGCCAGTGGAGTGAAGGCAACCGGGAATACAAAGACCGGAGTGGTGACATGCTTTTAAAAATAACCGTTGACCCCGATCCGGGCTATGCGGTGAAAGAAGTTTTTTATACATACAACAGCAGCACAAATACACTGTATGCCATTTTCCCAAGATACCCGGATGATAAAAAACTGCTCCTGAAGGATGTCAGCCTTTCTGCCGGAACAGCGGTCAGTTTCTTATCCACAAAAGAAGAATTACAGTGGCAGCAGCAGGGAGGCAATACTGTCATCGGTTTACCGGAATACAATCCCAATAAAATAAGGTCGCCTTATGCTTTTGTCCTTAAGATCGGTGATTATGGAAAGTTTTCTCCTAAACCAGCAATTAAAGCAACGTATGGAAAAGGCGCAACAAAACCCGTGATCAGTTTATCGGTTGCAGGTGCAGAAACAATACGTTACACAACTGATGGTACTGAACCGGGACCGAAATCTCCGGTTTATTCAAAGCCATTCAGTATTGATAAGACAAGTATCATCAGGGCAAAAGCTTACCAGGCAGGCGCTTTACCAGGTGCAACATTGGAGGAAAAAGTGAAAACATACGATTGGAAAAATGCGGCGAAAACAGGAAACGTGAAACGGGGAATAGTATATAATTACTATCAGCCTGATAAAAATATCAATATGATTTCCTCATTCAAAACCAGCCTGGTGAGTTCGGGTATTGCTGATGTGATCACGGTAGCCAAAAAGCAGCGGGTTGATAAATTTGCTTTTGAGTTCAACGGCTACATAAAGGTTGCCGGCGATGCAGTGTATACTTTCTATACCCGATCCGACGATGGCAGTAAATTGTTCATTGATGATGAAGAAGTGGTGGATAACGACGGGGATCACGGTACCGTTGAAAAGAGCGGTAAGGCAGCATTGAAAAAGGGCTTTCACAAGATCAGGGTTATTTATTTTGACAGCGGCGGCGGTAATGAACTGAAAGTTCTGATGCAACCGGGGGGTGGGAAAAAAGAAGAGTTGCCGGCAGGAATATTATTTCATTAATTTACCGGTATGAACCAGGCCAAAAATAAATTCCTCTTTCCCCTGATACTTGTTACCAGCCTTTTTTTCCTGTGGGGGCTGGCATATGGTTTACTGGATGTTCTGAATAAGCATTTCCAGGAATCGCTTGATATCACCAAAACACGTTCCACCCTGCTGCAGGCTGCTTATTTCGGCGCTTACTTCCTGGTTGCCTTTCCCGCAGCCATGTTCATGAATAAATATGGATATAAAAAGGGGATCATTGCAGGCCTGCTGTTGTATGCTATTGGGGCCTTCCTTTTTTACCCGGCAGCACAGCAATCCAGTTTTAATTTTTTCCTTATCTCGCTTTTTATCCTTGCCTCCGGGCTTGCCTGCCTGGAAACGGCCGCCAATCCATATGTAACGGTATTGGGAGAGCCGGGCACTTCGGCATTCCGCCTGAACCTTTCTCAGTGCTTTAATGGAGTGGGGTCATTCATCGGGCCCATCATTGCAGCCAATCTCTTTTTCGGGAGCAATAACGAAAAGGGGGATCTTGGTTCTGTTCAGTTTGTCTACATCATTATTGGCGCCCTTGTATTAGTGGTAGCTGCCTTATTCCTGAGAACGGCTTTGCCGGAAATAAAAGAAAGCACCCTGGTTTCAGAGAGCGAACAGGATGCAAAGCCATTAGTGAAGCACAGCCATTTTGTTAATGCGGTGGTTGCCCAGTTCTTTTATGTAGCGGCACAGGTGGGTGTAGCCGCATTGTTCATTAATTATTGCACCGAAGCCGATACCGGTATTACTGCATCCAAAGCATCTTACCTGCTTTCGGTAAGCTTGCTCCTTTTTACCATGGGCAGGTTTGCCGGTACGGCATTGATGCGTAAAATAGCTCCCAACAAACTTTTGATGGTTTATTCACTGATCAATATTCTCTTGTGTATATCTGTGGTATGGACGAAAGGGTGGATATCTGTTTATGCCCTTATGGCGATCTTCTTTTTTGAATCCATCATGTTCCCGACCATTTTTGCCCTCGGGGTGAAAGATCTGGGGCATCATACAAAAAAAGGGTCCTCCTTTATCATCATGTCAATTGTTGGCGGAGCATTGGTACCCTATGTGATGGGAATGTTATCCGAGCAGTCAACTGCAAATGCCTATATCGTACCTTTACTTTGCTTTGTGGTAGTAGCATGGTTTGGATGGAAAGGATATAAAATAAAAGAATAACTATGTTTCGCCTGGATAATAAAATTGCGGTGGTTACCGGTGCAGGCAGCGGCATCGGCAGGGCCATTGCCGTTACATTCGCAAAACAGGGAGCAGTGGTTCATGTTCTTGAACTGAATATGGATAGTGCTGCTGAAGTTGTTCGTGAAATTAAAGAGACTGGCGGGAAGGCCTTTGTGCATTCCTGCAATGTGGCCAGCCAAAAAGAAGTGATCGCGGTATTTGAGAACATCGGTACGGTCCATATTCTTGTTAACAATGCAGGTATTGCCAATATCGGGAAAGCAGATACCACCACAGAAACCGATTTTGACAGCGTAATACAGGTGAATGTAAAAGGAGTTTATAATTGCATCCATGCTGCCATACCGCAATTGAGAAAAGCAAAGGGGGGAAGTATCATCAATATGGCATCCATTGCTGCACATGTTGGTTTGCCTGACCGCTTTGCTTACAGCACGGCAAAGGGTGCGGTAATGGCGATGACACTTAGTGTTGCCAAAGATTATATACAGGAGAACATCCGGTGCAACTCAATTTCCCCTGCCCGGGTACATACACCCTTCGTGGATGGGTTCCTGAAAAGATCATACCCGGGAAAAGAAGAGGAAATGTTTGAAAAACTCTCCAAAACCCAGCCCATCGGCCGTATGGGCAGGCCTGATGAAGTAGCTGCATTGGCTCTTTATCTCTGCAGTGATGAAGCGTCTTTCATAACCGGGTGTGATTACCCGGTCGATGGCGGATTTATTAAACTGAATAATTAAATGTATTTATGAAACTGATCCGCTATGGTGATGCAGGCAGGGAAAAGCCTGCTGTCATTATCAATGATGGCTGGTTTGATGTATCCGGTTACGTGGATGATTACAATGAGAAGTTTTTTGAGAATGACGGACTTTCGTCATTGAAAAAGATCATTGATGAAAGATCCCTAAAACCGGTTCCGGTAAACACAAGGCTCGGTTCGCCAGTCGCCCGGCCATCAAAGATCATCTGCATCGGGTTGAATTATTCCGACCATGCAAAGGAGAGCAATATGCAGTTACCTGCTGAGCCGGTCATTTTCTTTAAAGCAACAAGTGCGATCGTTGGCCCCAACGATGACCTGGTAATTCCTAAAAACAGTGTGAAGACCGATTGGGAAGTGGAACTGGCGGTAGTGATCGGTAAAAAGGCATCTTATATTGAGGAGGGAGATGCCTTGAACCATGTAGCCGGGTATGTATTGCACAATGATTACAGCGAACGGGAATTTCAACTGGAGAGAAGCGGCCAGTGGGTGAAGGGAAAGAGTTGCGACACGTTTGCGCCGCTTGGCCCCTGGCTTGCCACCCGGGATGAGGTAGCGGATGTAAATAACCTCCGGCTTTGGTTAACCGTAAATGGCAGGATCATGCAGGATGGCAATACAAAAAACCTGGTATTTACTGTTCCGCACCTGGTTGCTTATGTAAGCCGGTTCATGACCTTGTTGCCCGGCGATGTCATTTCAACCGGAACACCGGCAGGTGTGGGAATGGGACAAAAACCAGCACCCGTTTATATTAAACCCGGTGATGTGATCGAGTTGGGGATCGACGGGTTGGGGAGCAGCAAACAAACAGCGAGGGCGTATTCATCAAAGTGACACAGCTAAAACGATATTGCCTTGCCCTGGACCTGAAAGATGACCCGGCTTTTATCCGGGAGTATGAAGAACATCACAGGCATGTCTGGCCCGAAATAATAAAAAGCATCAAGGATTCCGGCATTGAAGTGCTGGATATTTACCGCACGGGCAACAGGCTGTTCATGATCATTGAAGCAGGGGATGATTTCAGTTTTGAAAAAAAATCAGCTGCGGATGCATCCAACCCGGACGTGCAGGAATGGGAAGAACGGATGTGGAAATTCCAGCAGGCATTGCCCTGGGCAAAACCAGGACAGAAGTGGGTCATCATGGATAAAATCTTTGAACTGCCATGACCATCGATTCACACGTTCATTTCTGGACTTTTGATGCGGTGAGAGATTCCTGGATCACGGATGATATGAAGATCCTGCGTCGGAATTTTTTACCTGAACATTTATCAATCCTGCTAAAAGAAAATGAAATGGCAGGTTGCGTGGCGGTACAGGCAGACCGGGCGAAACGGAAACGGACTTCCGGCCCGCCTTTCAGAAACCAGCCCGTTCATCAAAGGCGTGGTTGGCTGGGTTGACCTGCAGGATGAGCATATCGGTCAGCGGCTGGAATATTTTTCCCGCTTTCCCATCATCAAAGGATGGCGGCATATTGTACAGGCGGAACCGGATGGTTTTTTAGCAGGAAATAAATTTAAGCGTGGCATACGGGCATTGGCCGCATTCAATTACACCTACGATCTGCTGGTCTACCATCACCAGTTAAGGCATGCACTGGAGTTTGTATCAGGATTTCCGGAACAAAGATTTGTGATCGATCATTGCGCCAAGCCTGATATCAGGAATAATAAAATAGATGACTGGAAAATGTATATGAAGGAAATGGCTTCGTTCCCAAACCTGTATTGCAAATTATCCGGGTTGCTGACCGAAGCGAAATGGAAAGAATGGAAGGAGGCTGATCTTTATCCTTATCTTGATACGGTTTTTGAACTGTTTGGAACCGACCGTTTGCTTTTTGGCAGCGACTGGCCGGTATTGCAGCTTTCGGGTAGCTATGGGCAATGGAAAGACCTGCTGGTCAGATACATGGAAAAATATTCAGAAGCAGACCGGCAAAAAATATTTGGCCTCAATGCAATAAAATTTTATAACCTTTAATTATGGATCTCGGGTTAAAAGATAAGGTCATCATGGTCAGCGGCGGCGCCAAGGGTATTGGCGCAGGGATAACAAGGGCTCTTGCACTGGAAGGTGCCATGCCGGTCATTATCGGCAGGAATGAGGCTGACAATGAATCAATGCTATCTGAAATCGGGGGTAAAGGTTTTGCTGTGACGGCTGAACTTACAAAACCGGATGAATGTAAAAAGGCGGTTGATTCCGTGATCAATAAATTCGGAAAGATCGATGGACTGGTAAATAATGCCGGCGTAAATGACGGGGTAGGGCTGGAAGACGGAAATTATGATTCTTTCATGGCTTCTTTGCATAAGAACCTGGTACATTATTACCTGTTAGCGCACTTCGCATTACCAGGATTAATTAAAAGCAGGGGATCCATTGTGAATATCGGTAGCAAAGTTGCTGAAACCGGGCAGGGTAATACTTCTGCCTATGCTGCTTCCAATGGTGGCCGTAATGCACTGACGAGAGAGTGGGCGGTGGAGTTATTAAAATACGGGATACGGGTCAATGCCGTCATCGTTGCCGAATGTTATACACCCCTTTATGAGAAATGGATAAACTCCTTATCCGACCCGGCACTGAAATTAAGTTCCATCACCGAAAAGGTACCATTGGAAAAACGAATGACCACTGCGGAGGAGATCGCCAACATGGTAGTATTTCTGCTTTCGGGAAGATCAAGCCACACCACCGGGCAGTTGATCCATGTGGATGGGGGATACACACATCTTGACCGGGCATTATAACTGAATGAAACTTTTTCTGATCATATTTTTTGTTTGTTGCCCGTTGCTTTTCCGGGCGCAGACTGTAATTCCCAAACCCACCAAAGCACAGCTTGTCTGGCATGATATGGAGTTTTATCTTTTCATGCACTTTGGACCCAATACATTTACTGACCTGGAATGGGGGCATGGCACAGAAAAAGAAGAGGTCTTCAATCCTACAAACCTGGATTGTGAGCAATGGTGCCGTATTGCAAAAGCATCAGGGGCAAAGGGGATCATCATCACCGCCAAGCACCACGACGGGTTTTGTTTATGGCCCAGTAAGTTTTCGAAACATACTGTCCGGGAAAGCAAATGGAAGAATGGAAAGGGAGATGTACTTAAGGAATTATCGGCCGCCTGCAGGAAATACGGGTTGAAGTTCGGGGTTTATATCTCTCCCTGGGACAGGAACCACCCCGATTACGGAACAGAGAAATACAACGATGTGTTTGTGAATATGATGAAGGAGCTGTTCACCAGCTATGGCCCCATCTGGGAACTCTGGTGGGATGGCGCCAATGGCGAGGGGCCCAATGGAAAGAAACAGGTGTATGACTGGAAGCGGTTTGAGAGAACTGTCCGTGAACTTTCACCCCGTACTGTTGTGTTCAGTGATATCGGTCCCGATATCCGCTGGGTGGGAAATGAAAGCGGTATTGCCGGGGTCACCAACTGGAATACACTGGATACTGCAGGTTTTACAAGGGGTGCAGGCGGCCCCCCAGGATACTCTAAACACAGGAAATGTAAATGGAAAGAACTGGATACCGGCCGAATGTGATGTGAGTATAAGACCCGGCTGGTTTTACCATAAGGCAGAAGACAGCAAAGTAAAAACGCCTGAACAGTTATTTGATCTGTATTTAAAAAGTGTTGGGCGTGGGGCAAATTTATTATTGAATGTACCACCCGATGGGAGAGGGTTGATACATGAGAATGATTCGACGGCGTTGGTTGGATTTAAGAAATTGAAAGGAGGAAGTTTTAGCAACAATCTTGCAAAAAATTCAATAGTTAATATTACTTATGGGCACGCTCTGTTTACTACAAAAAAACTAACTGATGATAATAGTCAAACAATAGAAACATTTCAAGATCCGGATGAAGATGTTAAGGCAATTGGAAATGATGGTATCAATATTTCATTCAAAGCAAAGACCGAAATAAATTGTATTTCCATAAATGAAGCATTAGTACATGGACAAAGAGTGAGAATATTTGAGGTCATATTAATGGATGAAAACGTAAAAGTATTGTCCCGGATACCGGGGAAAACAATTGGCCGAAAGAGAATAATCACTTTTGAAAAACAAAAAGTAAGGAATATCAATATTCGCTTTTTTGAAGCAAAGAATAATCCAATTATCAGCGAAGTTGGCGTGTACCTAATTGACGAAAAACTCGTTGAAAAATAATTTGACGCATGGCAGCTGCAGGATAATTACCCGGTAAAGACCATGGAGGATGAGGGCATATTCATTCAGAAGACCTCAATGGTGACTGTTGCCTTTTTTATTCCGGCAACATCCCTGAAAGCCAGTATAAGGTTTATCTTGTGATCGCTTTTTTCTTTGGGCGAAAAAACATGGAACTCACTTCCATAACTGCCATCCTGTTTGGAAAAACTGAATTTATCTGAAAGCCCTTTCTGTATTTTGTCTGACAGATCGTTAAAGACCCCCGTTCCCCATGCTTCATGCCCGTTATCCACGTAAATGGCAGCATACCGGGTCTTGTTGAGTACCTGGGTAGTGTATTTGCGGAATATTACCCTGCAACTGGCTGCACCTTTAAGCTGGTAGGACGTATTGTAAACATAGTTGCCTATGCCCATCATGTTCGTCTTTGTTTCCGATTTGTTCTCTTCTCCCTTGATCGATTCAAATTTTGATTCTGCCAGTAACACTAATTCCTGAAGCTGTACAGCCAATGTTGTTTGTGAATTATTTACCCTGGTTGACTTTACCGGCCGCCTCTGCGCAGGAAGCTGATAATAAATTATTGCGAAACTGAGAACAAAAAAGAATGCTTTCATGGTAAAAAAGTTTGTTGATTAAATGATGCTTATTTAATGGCTGACCATGAATTTCTCCACGCCCATAACCTTTCCATCTTTGCTGAGTACGGCCAGGTAGGTACCGGCAGCCAGTTCATGAACCGGCAGAGAATACGTACCTGCATTCAGGATTATCTCTTTCAGTTTTTTACCCGAGGCGTCAAAGATCAATAAACTTGCAGGAAGCTGATTGGTCTTTATAACCAGGTCAGCACCGTTCGTGGGGTTATTGTATAATGCAAAGCGGATATCATCGCCGAACTTTGCAGTTTTTGTTTCTGAATACTGCAGGCTGTTGTCAATGTCCACTTCTTTCAGGCGGTAATAGTTAATTCCTTTTTTTGGCCCGGGATCAAAATAATTGTAATTAATATGTGCAGTGCTGTTGCCTGCTGCTTTTACCGATCCAATCTTTTCAAAATGCAAACCATCCATGCTTCGCTCAATATCAAAGCGGTCGCTGTTCTGTTCGGTGGCCGTTTGCCAGCTAAGGTGTGCCTTCTTCCCTTCCGCCGTTACATTAAAATAGACCAGTTTAACCGGCAGTGGCTCATCTTTATCAAACTGGATCACGTTGGTAAGCGACCATTTCCCATTGGCTTCTTTGGTGCGGATAAAAAGATAATGAAGTCCATTGGGTATGCCGGATAAGCTGGCCCCGAAAGAAAAATCCGGCACATTGGTCCCTAACCCGGTTCCAAAGGGTATGGCTGTTCCGTTGCCAAAGCCGGGATCGGTATCAAAGAAATATTCTCCACCCAGCAGGTTATCCCGGGCAATGTCCTTAAAGAATAGCCAGCGGCTGGTGAGCGACCATGTTCCGTTAACGTCTTTTGTTCGCAGGTAAACAGAGTGCAGGCCCATTCCGAATGGACTGATGTCGACCGGTATCAGTACATTGCTGATGTTTGTACCTGCACTGACAGCAACATCGGTTCCATTGCCAAACCCCGGATCGGTATCAACAAAATACTCAGCCTTGTTTACATTGCCGGCTGCAAAGTCCTTTACAAACAGCCAGCGTCTTGTTAAAGACCAGTTTCCGCCATCATCTCTTGAACGCAGGTAAACATTGTGAAGCCCTTTTCCCAGTGCAGATATGTCGACCGGGATCAGCAGGTCGGTAATATTTGCTGCAGCTGTTATGGAAACATTGGTTCCGTTGCCAAACCCCGGATCGGTATCAATAAAATACTCAACCTTATTGATGACCTGGGCGTTCAGTTGCATGAACGTGAACAGCAATATCAGGATCCCGGCATATTTAGCTGCTTTCATGACTCCGTCTTATTAATTATTTGTTCTTGTGCTGATGGTGATATTGAGTGTATTGGATGTAACCGTGACCGGGGCAGAAAGCTTATAGATGCTCGGCACATTTGAAATACCCGACAATACATAGGAAATCCCGGTTGCAGAAGATCCGAATATGCCGCAATCACCTCCTGCAGAAACACCGTTCCAGGCGGCGCCGATGGCCGGGCTGCCGGCTTTCAGCTGCCAGCGGCTGTCTTCGCTGAAACCCGGGTTGGTATTGGCCACGTCTTCAAAAACGGTTGACATGGGTACACCCGACTGGTTGCTGTTCAGTGTTCCGAACTGCGTGGAATTGCCAATGTTGCTGCGGCTGTCACAACTGGTCAGATTTACCGTATGAGTATTCACGCAGATATTATTCCATACCCTGAATCCAGTTAAATTACTTACCCCGAATGAAGAAGCAGATGATATGATATTATTCATGAAATCCCCATTGCTGGTTGAGCCAAAGCTTATCGCATTTGCAATTACATTGTTATTGACCTGGAGGTTGGTAGCAGGGTTGCCATCCCCGCCGATGGATGCATTGGATACATTATCAATATAATTCTGGAGCACCTGGATATTGCTGCTCAAACCCAGTGTAATATTGGCTAACCTGTTCCTGCGGATGATGATATTGGAAACCCCGTTTGTAACGGTCAGGGTATTGCTTAAGGTAACACCTTCCAGCACACTTCCATTGCTCCCGGTATTGAACAGCACGGTCGACAACAGCGATGTGGCAGGATTGGCCTGCAGGTCCGGATTTGCATTGCCTCCCGGCGTTCCCAGTAAATAGCCGTTGCCGATGATGATAAGTTGTTTTGAAAGCGTAAGGGCGCCATACGATGCCCCACTGGCTTCCAGATGAACGGTATCGCCATTCAGCACGCTGACTGAATTATTAGCAGCCTGGGCGGTTGTAAAGTCTGCCGGAACACCCGTGTTATTCACCCGCCAGATCTTTGCAGAAGCATTTACAACCAGGAAAAAACTACTAAAAAGAAGGGAAAGATATTTTTTCATAAAGAGTTCATTTGACCTTACGAAACTATCTTCCTGGTAAGGATTGGTCAATACTCCCGTGAGAGTATTTTTAAACGGGCCAAATGTACGGGATGATCAATGCGCCACTGAAACGGTGATGCCTGTTCCTTTACCCGGGGAGGAATCAATGGTAAAAACCAGGTTAGCTTCTTCAGCCCTTTGCTTCATGTTTTGCAGACCGTAATGACCGGATGGATTGCCGGCATTTGAGTTAAACCCCTTCCCGTTGTCACGGATGGTAATGGAAAATATATCATTGGTTGAATGGGCTGAAAGGATCAGTACGGATGCACCGGCATGTTTACACACATTGGCGATGGCTTCCTGGCAGATGCGGAATAATTGAAGGGCCTGGCCGGAATTCAACTGCAGGTTTGTATCAATGCGTTCCTCTGTTTGTAAACGGATGGCCGGAAAAGCATCAAGATATCTTGCTGCATGACTGACCAGTTTGTCAAAAAAGTCAATGGCGCTTATCTTGTCTTTGTTCAGTATCCAGATCGTTTCCCTCAGTGTCTGCATCAGTTCACCGGCTCCTTCTTTCAGGCGGTTGATCTTCTGTTCCACCGGCTGTTCACCTTCCTGTGCCATTTGAAGTTGCTGGATATTATTGCTCAGCCAGCTTACCTGGGCGCCCAGGTTATCATGGAGGTCGCGGCTGAGCCTTTCTTTTTCTTTCTGCACTTCCTGGCCCAGTTGAAGTTGTCTCAGTTTTTTCTGGTACCTGTTCCTGGAAATGAAATAAAAGATACCGCCTACGGCAGCAAGTACCAGTAGGGCAAAAATTATCCTGGCCCAGCTGGTTTGATACCAGGGGGGTAAAATATGTATCTTCAGCACTAGGGGTTCCTTACTCCATACGCCTTCGTAGTTGGCACCCAGTACATAAAGCTGGTATTCACCGGGTGGAAGAATATACTGAACGGTGTTGTTTGTTTGCGGAAGTGTCCAGTCTGCCTGGAATCCTTTTAACCAGAATTTATACTGGTTTTTCTCCGGTACGGTAAAATCCATGTACGAGAATGACAGGCTAAGATTATTTTGCCGGTGATCTAACCGGAGGGTATTGAAAAACTCAGGCTGCAGGTTAGGTAAGTAAGGTTGATTATTCACCAGTAGTTGGGTTAGCATTGTCCGGGAAGGCTCGCCTTTGCTTACTAAGTTCCGGGGTTTGAAGAAATTAATTCCGTTCACGCCTGCAAAATACAAGGTGCCATCAGCGCCCTTGCAGTAACCTTTTGTGTTGAACTCATCGCCTTGCAGACCCTCCCTGGCCGAATAGCTGGTTACCCGGAAGGAAGGATCGATCTTTGCCAGCCCGCGGTTGGTACTTATCCAGCCATTTCCCTCCTCATCAAACAACACACTGTATACAAATGAATTTGGCAGGCCGTCTTTTGTATTCAGGTGCCTGGTCATTTTATTATCCTTCAGGATGTATAAACCATCGGTTGTTGCCAGCCATATACTGCCATCGGGACTCCGGTTGATATGCTTTACATAGGTTTGCGGGAGGGGGATCTTTTGAAAATAATTGTTTTCATATAGCCATACCCCGGTCAGCGTGCCTATGAAGATCCTCCCGGAACCATCGTTAAAAAAACTGGTGATCAGATCTTTTTCCGGAAGGGTGCAGATGGGGGAGCTGGAAAAACCGGTTTTATCTTTCCGGATGGAAAGGATGCTGTTATTATAGCTGAACCATATCTCTCCATCCCGGATCTTTTGCATACCCAATTCAAAGACCCGGAAAACAGAATCGGTACGGGGCAGCAAATGGGATAACAGTTGCAGCTTACCGGTACGGGTATCAACCCCATAGAGTTCCTGCAGGGTTGATTTTACAATAAGTGTAATGGAATCGATCATTGCCATGGCGCGGGGGCTGCCAAACTTTTTGTGTTGTCCGGGCAATTCGATCTTCTGAATGAATTTTCCTTCTTTATCATATACTTCAATGTCGCCGAAGTAGATGCCGGCAAATACTTTTCCCCGGTCATCGGTTGCCAGTGTGTAGGTCAGTGCATTTTTAACGGGCCGGCTGAACCCGTTGAATTTTTGCAGGGAGATAACTTTAATGCCACCGATACCGTTGTATCCAAGCCAGTTGTTCTGGTGATGATCGGCCGTTGCGGTATTGAAGTAGCGGATCATGTCTCCCGGAAAATATTCATCATGCGGGAATACGGTAAGGGTTTCTTTAGGGGCATCGTACAACCATATTTTATGGATCCCCGGAAGCAGGTATTGATCGTTGGCAATCTTCCTTGGCAGCACGGCGTACCGGGTATTAAGGTCTCCGGCATCCGGGGGCGATCGAAGGACCTTTACCGGGGTAAATGGATCCTTTGCCAATGCCTTATACAACCTGTTGTCCGACACGATCACCAGGCTGTCTTTACCACAGGAATAAGAAAATGTACTTTTATCTTTCCGGGTTGCTGAACTGTTTTATTCCACTGCCGGTTACCTGGTAAAGGTCGCCGCTTTTTTCCTGTCCTTCCCTGAACCAGAGCTTATCGCCTTTCGATCGTACCCGGGACAGGATATAGATCGTGGATGCGTGAAACGTTCCGGGGAAAGGAAAAAGTTTTTTTACATGCAGCGATGTTTTATTTACCTCAAAGACCCCATAAGGATAATTAATGACCCAGACAGCGGTATCGGTCTCATTTACGCAGAACAATGGGTACCGGAACGGCAAGGAAGCCACGATGGCTGATGAAAGATCAATGAACTCATTTTTACCCTTTGGTTTAAAACAAATGCCTGTCCGGTGGGTGATCCAAAGATTTCCATCGGCATCTTCATAGATCTCTGATACGGAGTTCTCTGCAATGCTTTTTTTATCCTGTGCATCGTGTTTGAAGGTCTGGAACCGGTAGCCGTCGAACCGCTGCAGGCCATCGGCGGTGGTGATCCATAAAAATCCCTGTCTGTCAAAATGGAGGTCATTGACCGAATTGAGGCTTAACCCGTTCTCCGTGCTGTATTGAATCAACGGGCGTTGGGATTGGCCGTACAAAGCCGTAGCGGCGCAGCAGGATGCTGTGGTAAATAGAACGACTGCGTAACGGTTGATATATTTTACGATGCCAGGCAAGAGGCGTGAAAATTAGTATTAATTTAAGCTAAAAAAAATAATCGGAAGGGAGTATTGCAGATTGGGATTTTAATCAGCATTTTTGACTGAACAATAAAACAACGGATGCCAACCCGGATAGCCATCGCCGACGATAAGCAGATAAACCGGACTTCGGTAAAGGAGAAGATCATGTCGTTCGAAGAAATTGAGCTGGTGCTGGAAGCAAGGAACGGCCATGATTTCCTGGAGCAGCTGAAACAATTACCGGGTGAAAAAAGGCCGCAAGTGGTGTTAATGGACCTGGAGATGCCCGTGATGGATGGTATACAGACGATCCGTCTTGCTTCTTCGGCCTACCCTGATATAAAATTTATTGTGCTTACCGTATTTGAGGACAATGAAAAGATATTTGAAGCCATAAAAGCAGGGGCAGGAGGATATTTACTTAAAGATGATACCGCCGTTAACATCATTGATGCCATTACTACGGTTGTTGAATACAATGGGATACCCATGAGCCCGGCCATTGCAAGAAAGACGATGGAGTTGCTCAAGCGATCAACGGTGCCGGTTCACGATGAGGCCATTGGCGACGTACCGCTGCTTACCGACCGGGAAATGGAGATACTTAAAGAGATGGTCACGGGAAAGAACTATAAGGCCATTGGAGAAAAACTATTCATCTCTCCACTTACCGTACGGAAACACGTGGCGCATATCTATGAAAAACTGCACGTAAACTCCCGTGCACAGATCATCAATCTTGCTCATAAGAACAAGTGGGTTTAGATAACGTTTAAGGCGTTTGGGACGTTTAAGCGTTTCAGGGTTATCCTTAATGCAGGTTTATTTTCCTTTGAAGTTGGCTTTTCGTTTTTCGAGGAAGGCACTGGTGCCTTCTTTCATGTCTTCGGTGATAAAGCAATCGCCGAATGCTTCCATTTCTTTATCGTACCCGCTTTTGCCATTGGTGTAAGCGCTGTCGCTTACCGTGGCCACATTCACACACTCAATGATCTTTCCGACAGCGATCGGGGCCTTTGACCGGATTACCGTTAAGATATCTTTGGTTCTTTCCAGTAAACTTTCAGCCGTGGTCACATGATTCACCAAACCCAGCTGAAGGGCTTCATTGGCATCCACCATATGTGCT
The DNA here is from genome assembly GCA_016710165.1 of Chitinophagaceae bacterium. Taxonomy (NCBI): domain Bacteria; kingdom Pseudomonadati; phylum Bacteroidota; class Chitinophagia; order Chitinophagales; family Chitinophagaceae; species Chitinophagaceae bacterium. The sequence continues at coordinate 419,123 of JADJLJ010000002.1, forward strand.
GTCATCTGCAGTTCCATGCTTTTCCCTTTGCCCACCAGTTGTGTCAGGCGTTGGGTGCCGCCATAACCGGGTATCAAACCCAGGTTTACTTCCGGCTGACCGAATTTTGCATTTTCACTGCATAAACGGAAATGACAGGCCATGGCCAGTTCGCAACCACCGCCCAATGCAAAACCATTTACGGCAGCAACGATTGGTTTTTTGCTGTTCTCAATTTTAAAGAATACATCCTGTCCACGTTTTGCCAATGCCATTGCCTGTTCTTTATTCAAACCGCCAAACTCCGTAATATCTGCGCCGGCAATAAATGCTTTTGGACCGGCGCCGGTTATTATGGCAGATCTTATTTCCGGATTGTTGTTTATTTCATCAACGGCTTTGTCCAGGTCGGTGAATACCGATGCATTCAGTGCATTCAGCTTATCGGGCCGGTTGATGGTGATGGTGAAGATTCCGTTCTCCAGGTTGGTGAGGATGGTGCTGTACATAAATACTTTTATTTTTTCTGAAAAGTGCGTTTAAAAATTCCTGTGCTCTTTTACCCAGGCTTTAATATAGCCGGCGATCTCGGATGTGGTGGCGCCCGGAGCAAAGAGTTTTCCCACCCCCATTTTATTCAGTTGTTCCATATCTTCTTCCGGGATGATGCCGCCGCCGGTAAGCAACACATCATCCATCTTTTTCTCCTTCATCAGGGCAATGATCTTTGGAAAGACGGTATTGTGTGCGCCGCTTAGAATGCTTACGCCAATGGCGTCCACGTCTTCCTGCAGGGCGGCATTCACCACCATTTCGGGTGTCTGGCGCAGGCCGGTATAGATCACTTCCATGCCGGCATTCCGTAAAGCCGTAGCGATCACCTTGGCTCCACGGTCGTGGCCATCCAGTCCTACTTTGGCAACCAATACTCTGATGGGTCTGTTCATAATTTAAAATTAACCAAAAACTGCAATAGCATTTTTAATTCTGAGGATTGTTTCTTCCTTACCGATCAATTCTGCGATCTGGAAAACCGGGGGGCCGAATTTACCACCCACCAGCATGATGCGTAAAGGCAATTGCAACTCTCCCGGCTTGATATTCTTTTCAGCCGCCAGGTCTTTGAATGTTGTTTCAAGAGACCGCAATTCCCAATCCCCGGTTCCAGCTATCCTTTCAGCGTATTCAGTAAAGAAATCCTTCTTCTCCTGGTTCCATTTTGGTTTCACTGCATCCACATCTAGTTGTCCCGGTGTTTTAAAGAAGAAAGAGGATTGCTGTACAAAATCAGGAAGCAGGGTACAGCGGTCTTTGACCAGTTCAATTATTTTATCCAGTAATGGATCATCGGGAACAATAATCCCGTTTTTATCCAGCAGGCTCTTAACCTCAAACCTCAAACCGGAAACCGCAAACCTTTTTATCCATTCGTGGTTGAACCATTTTGCTTTTTCGTAATCAAATTTGGCGCCTGCCACATGCACCCTGTCCATCGAGAATTTTTCGATCAATTCCGCCATGCTGTATATTTCCTGCTCGGTACCATCATTCCAGCCAAGCACCGCCAGCAGGTTGACGAATGCTTCCGGTAAAAATCCTTTTTCTTTGAATCCTTCGGTGAGTTCATTGGTTTTCGGGTCGGTCCAGTTCATGGCAAAAACAGGGAAACCGTATTTTGCCCCGTCACGCTTGCTGAGCTTTCCGTTCGGTCCCAGTATCAACGGCAGGTGCGCCCATTGGGGCATTTCTTTTTCCCATCCCAGGTATTTCCATAGCAATAAATGAACGGGGGTACTGGGAGCCATTCTTCACCCCGAAAGGCATGCGTTATCTTCATCAGGTAGTCATCCACCACCACGGCGAGGTGATACGTAGGCATGCCGTCTGCTTTGAGTAAAACCTTATCATCCACCAGGCCTGTTTCAAAACTTATTTCTCCACGGATCATATCCGTAAAAGAAATGACATCATTTTCCGGCATCTTGATGCGGATGACATACGGTGTATTTTTTTCTAATAATTCAGTTGTCTCTGCTTCGGTCAGCGTCAGGCTGTTCTTCATCTTTTTACGGGCACGGTGGTCATATTGTGGCGAAGGGTTTTCTGTCGTTCTGAGATCCTCCCGCATTTTTTCCAGGTCTTCTTTGGTATCAAATGCGTAGTAGGCATAACCATCTTTTACCAGTTGCCCGGCAAACTGCCCGTAGGTCTCTTTTCTTTCGCTTTGACGGTATGGGGCAAAAGGGCCGCCGTGCAAGGGGCTTTCATCCGGTTCAAGTCCGCACCATTTCAGGCAATTGAAAATATATTCTTCAGCGCCCGGTACAAAACGGGTCTGATCGGTATCCTCGATGCGCACGATAAAATCCCCGCCATTTTTCTTCGCAAAAAGATAATTGTATAAAACGGTGCGTACACCACCCAGGTGTAAACCTCCTGTGGGGCTCGGGGCAAACCGGACTCTTACATTGCTCATAGGCTGCAAATATAAGTTGAGTTGGGGCATGAAAAAACCGTCCCGCCCATGGCGGGACGGTTTGATGTATTAAAAAACCAAATTAGCGGAGAATGATCGTTCTTGGTGGCCGGCCATCAATGGAGATGGTAGCCAAGTTGTCGCAGGTGCCGTTTCCAAAATCAATGATCGCATAATGGTTCGGTCCTTCTACTCTTAATGTACCCTCATCGATATTAGCGCAGTCAGTTCTCTTATGTAATGCGGTTAAAATAGTACCGGTTCTTGTTCTTCCGGCTGAATTTGTTACGGTATGGTTGCCGGTGATAGTGAACTCGTCATCTATCCACGTAGGGGTAGTTACCCCTTCAATTTGTGTAACACTCTTCGTACCGCTGTGCAACCAGTATCTTCCGGTAGGAGCGGTGATCTTGCCATTTGTTGTTACCCTTGTCCAGCTTCTTGTATTTGGAGTACTTGTATTTGTCCATACAATGTTGCCTTCAACTTTGTACAGGTTAACGTAATAATTGTCAAATGTCATGGTTGCTGTACTGCCGGGTTTCCTGACCGAGTCGGTGATCACGATATTGATCTTACCGCTGCGGGTTACACCCATATAAGTACAAGCAGTTCCAAAATCGATAACGATCGTTTTAGGGAAACCTGTTTGTGGGGTTACGGTTACAGTAGCACAGGGAATAAAATTGTCTACAGTTCCGGTTCCTGGGGCAAAATTGCCTCCGGCTACGTTTTGTTCAACGGCTGCCTGCATGAACAGGTCATTTGCATCTTCTGAAAGGTTGTCAGCGATGGCCTGGTCGCCACTCAGTTCGAAAGTGGTTTCTATCTCATCACTGTTAGAATTGTCGGCTTTTTTACAGGAATTGAAGCCAATGGCCAGCGTAATTGCCGCAAAAACGGGTAAAAGCTGTTTGATTTTCATAATGATTAATTTTTAGTGGTCTTAAGACTGTATGAGGTGAAAAAAGTTTAAGTCGGGATAAAAAATTAATTTGCCCTATGTTTTACCTTGCCAAAACGCCCAACTGGGTAAAAAAATTGTTCGGCAGAAGTACCTGGGAGATGCCGGGTAACGGAAAAAACATATTCTTAACATTTGACGATGGTCCGCACCCGGTGATCACCCCCTTTGTGCTTGATGAACTGGACAAATACGGGGCAAAGGCCACTTTTTTCTGCATAGGCAGGAATGTAGCTGAGAACCCCTTGGTTTATAAGGAAATACAGGCCAGGGGGCATGCTGTAGGCAATCATACCCATAACCACCTGAACGGGTGGAAGACAAAACCGGGGGATTATCTTGCTGATGTGCTGCAGGCCAGGGAATATATCGGTTCCGGTCTTTTCAGGCCTCCCTACGGGCGGATCACCCGGAGGCAACATAGGGAACTTATACAATTGAAACAACCATTCCAGGTGGTGATGTGGAGCGTTTTAAGCGGCGATTTCGATACCGGCCTGTCCCCCGGGCAATGTTGCGCAAACGTCATCAATAATGCCCATAACGGCTCTATAGTTGTTTTTCATGATAGCGGGAAGGCAGAAAAAAGGATGCGGTATGCATTGCCCGAAGTATTAAAGCACTTTTCCGAACAGGGCTATTCGTTCCAAAAGATCGGACCGGTTTAATTATAAAGCGGCCAGAAGATCAGGACAAATGGGTAGTAAAAAAATTGGGCCGGGGTAGAAACCCTGGCCCGTTTTTAATCCGTACCCTATGAAAACTGGGATAAATGTACATTGTTGTTATTAAATAAGCAACAATTTTTTTCCTGTTTCTTTAGAGCCTAATAATGTGGGGCACACCGTTGATATATATTATTGCTATGTTGTCACATACTCCGTTTCCATAATCCAGTAACGCTTCACGGCCGTCCCTTACCAATCTTACCGTTCCTTTTACTATCCAGGGACACGTAAATTTTTTGATCAGGGGATCTACCACAAGTGCAGACCAGGTATGACCACCAGAGTTGGAACCATGGCCATTGCCGGTTATTTTGTATACATCATCCAGCGGGAAATGAGCGGTACCATTTCCTTCTATCTGAAGTACATTTTTCACACTGTTCCACTTCCTCCACCTGTTTGTGTTCATATTGGTGATCTTACCATCAATAACCACTACTTTCCAGCCCTGCATATTGAGGTACTTGTATTTTCAGTGATATGGGTGCCTTCCACTTTAAAACTGTCAACAAAATAGTCGACAAACGTGGTGGAAACTTTTGCACCGGGTACCACCATCGGGTTGGTATAAATGGATACGATCTTCCCTTTCCGGTATTTCCCATCACGGCAAAGGCAGCCGGTTCCGAAATCAATGGTAACTGTTTTTGGAAATACACGCGGAATGTTTGGCACTACGGTGATGGTGAAGCAACGGGTTTGATTCGTTGGGGTGGTAGTACCCAGTTCAAACAGGCCTGAAACGTTTGCTCCCACACCCAGGTCTTCGCCAACCTGGCCTGTGTTCATGCTGGCAGTGATGTTGAAAACATCATCAAACTGGGCCTCTGTTTCGGCCTCATCTGTTGTTGCTTCCTGTGTGGCAACCAGTTCTGCCGGGGAATTATCGGTTACCGGGCTCATGCTGTCATCTTTTTTACAGCTTGTGAATGTTATAGCTCCAAGGAGGCCGAAGGCCAGGAGCCATGTGGTGAGGTTAATAGTCTTTTTCATAAAAGTAATTTTTTAATAAAGGTGAATAAGTGAACAGGAATAAGACTGATGCTTGTTAAAAGGGTTTAAAGAATCGTTAAATTAATTTTAGGCATTTTTGCATTTTAAATAAAGAGAATGCTGATAGATACCCATTGTCATTTGTACCTGGATAATTTCAAACCGGACCTGGCGGAGGTAATGCGGCGTGCGGATGATGCAGGTGTTAAACGATTTTACCTGCCCGCCATCGACAGCAGTGAAACGGAGAATATGCTGAAACTTGAAGCCAGCTATCCAGGTATCTGTTTTGCCATGATGGGCCTGCACCCCTGTTCCGTAAAGGGAAACTATAAGGATGAACTGGATATGGTGGGAGACTGGCTTGCCAAAAGAAAGTTTGCAGCAGTAGGAGAGATCGGCCTTGATTTTTACTGGGATAAAACGTTTGCGGATGAACAATATGCTGCATTCCGGATGCAGATCGAATGGTCTTTACAATATGGGCTTCCCATCGTGATACATACCCGTAATGCCATGCAGGAGACCATTGATGTGGTCAGCGAATATGTGCCACGGGGTGTACGGGGCATTTTTCACTGCTTTGGCGACAGCTACGAAAATGCCAGCCAGATAACTGGTATGGGATTTTACCTCGGCATTGGGGGGGTACTTACCTATAAGAAATCAGGATTGGCTGAAGTGCTGGCAAAGGTCGATTTGAACCATGTGGTGCTGGAAACAGATTCGCCCTACCTTACCCCGGTCCCGTTCCGGGGCAGGCGAAATGAAAGCAGTTACTTAAAATACGTGGTTGAAAAACTGGCCGAAATAAAGAATATGCCCGCAGAAGAAGTTGCTGCAATAACAAGCAGCAACGCTCAAAAAATATTCGGCTTATAAAGGCCGATACTGTATTTTTGCCCCCCTGATAAAAGGAGACTTGTCCGAGTGGTTGAAGGAGCACGCCTGGAAAGTGTGTATAGGGGAAACTCTATCGGGGGTTCGAATCCCCCAGTCTCCGCTTGAAAAAAGAAAAATTCTTTCTGTACATCCTTTAACGCATGAAGGATTTTTCTTTTTTATGAAAGGGAAACGCTGTCGGGTGTTCTCCCGAAAGATCCCGGGCCCCGGTCTCCGCCGCAACCTCCCCGGTATAAACGAGGGAATTTTTTTATTCCAGTACCTTTTCCATTTGCGTGCTTCGGGAACCTTTTATGAGGATGTTTGTATTGGAAAAATGCTGTTGCCGGAACCATTCCCTGGCCCGGGACGAGTCATCGAAGTTTAAAAACGGGTGATCTACATTTTTAAAATCTCCCCCAACAAGTACCACCTCTTTCCAGGGATATTTTTTTAATAAGTTCTACCAGTTGCCGGTGTTCATGCAGGCTTTCCTTCCCCAGTTCCATCATTCCTCCCAGCAGCAGCACTTTCCCCGTTCCGTCCATGTTGGCAAAATTCTCGATCGCTGCTTTCATGCTTGTAGGGTTTGCATTATATGCATCCAGGATGATCCTGTTGGTATCTTTTTCAATCAACTGCGACCTGCTGTTGGAAGGAACGTAATTCTCCAGGGCCATTTTGATCTTTTCTTCCGGCACGTTGAAATACTTTCCCACGGTCACTGCAAGCAGGATGTTTGGAAGGTTATATTCACCCACGAGATTTGTTTTTATGGTATCCAGCGCTGCCCCGCCGGTCATCATTACCTCCAGCAACCCCGCACTGTTCTTAACCATTCCGGTCACTGCGGCAGCATGGGTGCCGTACGTGATTATTTCCGGGATCCCTGCGCTCATTTCCTGCAGGTAATCGTAATCCCACATAACAAAAGCAGTTCCACCCCTGGCACGCAGGTAGTCAAATAATTCTCCTTTTCCTTTTTAATTCCCTCTACTCCGCCAAAGCCTTCCAGGTGTGCTTTGCCGCAATTGGTAATGATACCATGGGTTGGCCGGGTATAGCGGCAATATCCTTCAATTTCTTTCTGGTGATTGGCCCCCATTTCGATGATGGCTATTTCTGCATCGCTTTTTATCCTCAGCAGGGTCAGGGGAATTCCTATGTGATTATTGAGATTGCCTTCCGTGCTGTATGTTTTGTATGTGGTACTTAATACAGCATGCACCAGTTCTTTAGACGTGGTTTTTCCATTGCTGCCCGTAATGGCAATGAACGGGATCTTTTTACCCGAAGAGGGGTTTTCAAACTGCATCCGGTGATGGCCGGCCAGGTCTTGCAATGCCTGTAACGTATCGGGCACTTTGATTATCCTTTCATCCGGTTGCGGAGGCTCTTCATCAACGATTGCGTACACAGCGCCCTTTTCCAGTGCCTGTTTTGCAAACAGGTTGGCATTAAAATTCGGGCCTTTCAGGGCAAAGAAGATATCCCCTTCTTTTAATTTCCTGGTATCTGTTTCTATGGAAGGATGTTGCTGGTAGAGTTTATATAATGCGGAGATTTCCATGGTTCAAAATTAATGGAGATGCCGGGAATAGCTGTATAAAAAAACTCCCGGTTGTGCCGGGAGTTTTTTTATCGGATGTTTTATTTCTTTTTCTTTCTTGAATTCTGCTTGCGGGTCCCAAAAATGTTACCCTCCTTAAATCCGGGGCCTTCCGGCGGACCAAGATAGGTCTGGGCGCATCGGAAACCAACCGTACTTGCAGCCTGGTCTTCTTCCATGAACCTGCGGGTTCCGGGAGATAACCAGTAAGGCCTGTCGTTCCAGCTGCCACCTTTGATAACTCTTGATTGATCGCTGATCAATGAAGTAATGCCATAGCCGTAAAATACACCACTTGCAGAGTCGCCATCCAGGTAATTGATCACGTTATTCTTCTGGTAGTTGCTGCGGTTCTTTACTTCTTCATCAGAGATATCTACTTTTTTCAGGCGGCCCATGCTGTCTCTTTCGTATTCGCCGGATGAATTCTTGTAATATTTCTGGAATTTATTACCCCGGAAGTAGTTGAAGTCCTGGGCATCAGTAGGTGTTAAAGGCCGGTAAACGTCTCCAACCCACTCACTCACGTTACCACTCATATTATACAGACCAAAAGCATTTGGATAGAAAGATTTGATGTTTCCAGGAATGGCAGCACGGTCATTCAAACCACCGGCTACACCCATATTATCACCACTTCCACGCTTGAAGTTTGCCAGGAATTTACCCTGCCAGCTTCCACGGCGGTTATCACGTAATCCGTTCGGGTTATTGCTCCAGGAATAGATCTGCTGGTTTGAGAACAATTCCTCACCGCTTTTACCCTCTTTTTTCCGGGGAGACGGGTTTTGGGCCAGCATGCCATAAGCGGCGTATTCCCATTCTGCTTCTGTTGGCAGGCGGTATCCCATGTTCAGGATGCCATCGTCCATCCGTACAGAAGACCTTGGTTTGCCGTTTACGTCTTTCAGATTAGATTTTTTAGGCTTATTCCGGCCCTGGATCATATCCGGAGCCATCAGGTAAGTTTCTGTATTAAAGGAACCATCGGCACCTGCACCTTTCATTTCCCTTTTGATGGCATCTTTTTTAAGATACCCTTTAGTTTGCAGGTTCAGTTCATTGACACGGTCTGTCCTCCAGATACAAAAATCATGTGCCTGGCGCCAGCTGACACCAACCACCGGGTAATAATTGTATGAGGGGAAGCGGAAATAGTATTCAACGTACGGCTCATTATAGGCTAATTCTTCACGCCATACCAGTGTATCAGGCAATGCCTTATTCAGGATATTGGTATCGCCGGAAAAGGTATTTTCCAGCCAGTAAAGGTATTCACGGTAATGAACGTTGGCCACTTCTGTCTCGTCAATAAAGAACGAAGGGACGGTGATCCGGCGTGGAATATTATTCCAGTCGCCCATTACGTCCTCGTCCTTGGCGCCCATTACAAATGAGCCACCCTGTACAAAAACCAGTCCGGGCCCTGCCTTTGGATACTTCACTTTTGCAACATGGAAGTTTCCCATGTTCTTGTCATCATAATTCCAGCCGGTGGCCGATGATTTACCACTCTTTTTTGAACCGCTTTTCTTACAGGCACTTAGCGAAAGTGCTGCAATTAAAAGGATCGCCAGACTTTTACCTGAAAATAGTTTTTTCATGTTCATTCGTTTGTTCAAATTGTTTAACGAAAGGTTTTCTTAATTATTGTATGGGGTTATACGGCTGCGAATATAAATACTTTAAGCGATATTGGGCCTTTTACCATACTTTTTTTGCAGTTAAATATCCACTAAAACAAACCGGGTATGAATATGGAACATTTGGCACGACCGGCGGCAGATACTGCCTGCGGCCAGGCCGGGTTATAAAAAATACAAATTCCGGGTAACGGGTATGTAAAAATTAGCTTTATTTTTTTGGTGAATAAGAACAAGAGTTTTAATCTTGCAGTCGATACACGACAAAAAGTATTCTTTGTTTTGTAAGTTCTTTTTGATTTTGGATGATCGTATTTTCAGTAGCCCGAAGCCAGCAAAGCCATACAGGGATTGCTCAAAATGCCATTATACCCATATCCCTGCAATAATCTTGCCGGCAAGCCGTTATTGTAAATCCAACGTAGAGGCTAAGCACTACAACTGCTGAATGTCTTACCCCGATTTCGATTTGCAGATAACCTTGCCAGAATAAGGGTATTGTTTTCAGAGGGAAAGCCCTTATCTTTGAAAAAACACCTTTTTTTGAGGTTTTTTTAACAAGATTTTATAATTTAGTTGTTCATTTGAATAAAACTATTATTTTTACAACATAATACAACCATTAAACTTAACGCTTATAGAGGTAAGTCTACCTAACCAAGACAAAACAAAACGCATGAAACAAGCAACTTTGAAACTTACTGCCCTGGTAATGTTACTGGGAGGAACACTAACTGTATCTTATGCCCAGAACAAGATCAACCCCGTAACATCTGCTGTTCCGTTTTTACGTATCACACCTGATACCCGCAGTGCAGGTATGGGTGATGTGGGTATTGCAATTGCGCCTGATGCGAATGCAAATTATGCTAATATAGCCCGGACTCCTTTTGCTTCCAGCAAAATCGGGGTAGCGGTTAACTATTCTCCCTGGTTGAGGGATCTTTCAGTGAATGATGTATTTATTGCTTCTCTGGCAGGATACTATAAAATTGATGATCAACAGGCTTTATCTGCTTCCATGAGGTATTTCAAACTCGGACAGATTCAATTTACTGATCAGCTTGGTAACGACCTGAACCTGTATAACCCCAGGGAATTTGCAGTCGACCTGGGCTATTCAAGGAAGCTATCCAGCAAATTCGGTATCGGTATCGCCGTTCGCTATGTGAATTCTAATTTATCAAGTGGCAACTTCAACGGTCAGAATTATAAAGCAGGATCTTCTGTTATGGGTGATCTGCACCTGTACCACCATGGTGCTAAAGAGAACGGACAGGGTTTAAACTGGGGTTTGACTTTAAGCAACCTTGGATCCAAAGTATCGTATTCAAGCGATGCAACTCAAAAAGATTATATCCCGGCTAATCTTGGATTAGGACTGGCTTATACAAAAGTTTTCGACGAAGCAAACAAGATCACGCTGGGTCTTGATGTAAATAAATTACTGGTTCCAACACCTCCGGTTTTAACGGGTGTTACTTCTTCTGACTCTGCAGCATTGGCTAAATACCGTAACTACGGTGTTGCCAACAGCTGGATCAAATCATTCGGTGATGCAGACGGAAAGATCAATGAAGAGATCCAGGAGATCAACCTGTCTGTGGGTGCTGAATACTGGTACAACAACCAGTTTGGTTTCAGGGCCGGTTATTTCTACGAGAATGCCAACAAGGGTAACAGAAAATATTTCACTGTAGGTGCAAGCGTAAGCTACAGTGTGGCTACTTTGAACTTTGCTTACATATTTGCAAATGGAAGTGGTACAACCCGTAATCCATTGTCAAATACTTACCGCTTTGGCCTGGTATTTAATTTTGGCGGAAAATAATTAAGTTTCTTTTCATGCAAAAAGCGTCATGCCCCCGGTATGACGCTTTTTGTTTTTAGTATCATTGAAAAATCGGATATTTACCGAATAAAGCATGACATGGCATACAGGATAGGTTCAGGAGTAGATTTTCATCAATTGGCTGAAGGAAGGGAATTATGGATAGGAGGAATCAAAATACCACATACGAAGGGTGCATTGGGCCACAGCGATGCGGATGTTTTACTCCATGCGATCTGCGATGCAATTTTGGGTGCGCTGGCACTTGGGGATATTGGCACTCATTTCCCGGATACCGATGACGCTTTTAAAAATATAGACAGCAAAATATTACTCAGGAAATGTATCGACCTTATTGATGACCGGGGATACAAAGTAATAAATATCGATAGTACCCTTTGCCTCCAATCACCCAAAATAAAACCGTATGTTTCCCAAATGCAGGAAACCATTGCTTCCATAGCAAAGGTCACTGTAAAAGATGTTTCGGTAAAGGCAACCACCACCGAACATTTGGGTTTTGTAGGTCGGGAAGAAGGTCTACAGGCTTTTGCAACTGTCCTTCTTTCGTTAAAATAAATTTGAAAACAGAAGCTTTGAAAACAGCATTTCTTGCATACTGCCTGGTTTTTTGTACACTCTTTTCGTTTGCCCAGAAACAAACAAACATCTGGTATTTTGGCGATAAGGCAGGCCTGGATTTTAATAATATCCCACCCCTTACATTGCGGGATGGCAAGGCCAGTTCCTTCGAGGGCAGTTCTACCATTTCTGACAACAACGGGCGATTGCTCTTTTATACCAACGGCCAGGTGATCATGAACCGGCAACACCTGCAGATGAAGAACGGTGGCAATCTGGGTGGCCATCAAAGCAGCACCAATAATACACTGATTGTTCCCTTACCCGGCAATGACAGCATTTATTATGTTTTTACAACCGGGGCTGCCTTGCAGGAAACTCACCAGTTCCAGTACAACATCGTAAACATGAAAGGGGATGGTGGCCTGGGAGAAGTAATAGCAGGTAATATCGTGATCGAAGACGTGATCTTTGAAAAGATTGCCGGGGTTAGGCATTGTAATAAAAGGGATGTCTGGATTGTTGTTCATGAATGGGGCAGTGATGAATACCATACCTATTTACTGACGGCAGGCGGATTGAACCCGGTGCCCGTAGTAAGCAATACCGGTTTAATAACAACCGGTTTTGAAAACAATGCGATCGGTACGTTAAAATTCTCTGCAAAGGGAAACAAACTTGCAGCGGTCCATTCTTTTGAGAATGATGTGGTGGAATTGATGGACTTTAATAACACCACGGGTGTGCTGTCCAACCCGGTCACGTTCAAGCCAAATGCCACACCCCATACCCCTTCCTTCATAGGGGTGTACGGTGCTGAGTTCTCCCCAAATGGAAATTTATTGTACGTGTCTGCCAATAATTCTGCGGCAGAGCCATGTGTGCTGTACCAGTTTGATATCACTTCCCATAATGCTGCCACCATCATCGGTACAAAACAAACCATCGCCCAAACAACACCCTGGTATGCCGGTGCCCTCCAATTGGGGCCCGATATGAAGATCTATATGGCCATGTGGAAGGACACTTCTGTATCTGTTATTGATGACCCCGATGTGTATGGCCCGGGTTGTAATTTCCGGTATAATAAAATTTTTATCGGACCTGCCGGTTCAGAACCTGTTCAGTTTGGCATGGGCACTTTTATTCAGAGTTATTTTGATTCTTCTTCCAATCCCTACGATTTCACCCGTTCGGGAAGCTGTTTGAACCGGAATATCAGTTTTACCCTCTCCCGGACCAGCGGGATCGATTCTGTAAAATGGGATTTTGGCGATCTGCAGCAGTCCCAGGTACTGCAGCCAACACATACGTATGCAGCGCCGGGATTTTATGACGTAAAACTTGTCGTTTACAAAATTGACTGTTCCGGTCAGAATGATACCATCAATCGCAGGATATGGATAGCTGATACCGGTTCTTTTTTAGGGGCAGATACTTCCAGTTGCAATTTACTGGCACTTACCATCGGTGTGGAAGAAATAGACGGAGCCAACTATTTATGGAATACGGGGCTTAATGGAAACAAGATCACCACCGGAGCATTCGGGACTTACTGGCTTGAAATAGAACAGAACGGTTGCAGGATAAGGGATTCGGTCAATGTTACTGAAAAACCAAAGCCAACCGTGAGTCTTGGGCCAGATACTACCATTTGCAAGTACAAACCTGTTATCCTGACCACCGGCAGTACGGTGTATGATACGTACCTGTGGAATACCGGGGCCGGCACCCGATCCATCCTGGTTGATAAAGTAGGCACATACTCCGTTGAAGTTACCCTGAATGGTTGCGTGGCAACTGATACAGTCAATGTGGTGGCAGGGGATTGCGATATATTCATTCCCTCAGCATTCACACCAAATAACGACGGCCTGAATGAGACATTCGGCGTACTTGGAGATGCAACCGTTAAAAGTTTTTCCATGGAGATCTTCAACAAGTGGGGCCAGCTGGTTTATAAGAGTGATGCTATTTCTCAAAAATGGGACGGAACCTTTAAAGGGAAAAAAGTGCCCAATGGGGCATATCCCTGGACCTTGTATTATGTTACCGGGAATGGGGTACGGAAATACCTGCAGGGCATGGTAATGGTAATCCGGTAAAGCAGTATGTTAAAAAATCCTTTCGTGTTTGATTTCCTTTGTACATTATTACCTTTGCCAGCATGCAAAATATCCGGGTTAACATCATAAATACATCTTCCAATGAACTTCCTGCCTATGCCACTTCTGGATCTTCCGGCATGGATATAAGGGCTAATTTACAATCGGACGTGTTATTGCAGCCACTTGAACGGCAGTTGATACCAACGGGTCTTTTTATAGAATTACCGGAAGGCTATGAAGCCCAAATGAGGCCCCGAAGCGGTTTGGCAATAAAACAGGGGATCACCTGCCTGAATTCCCCCGGTACCATAGATGCCGACTACCGGGGTGAATTGAAAGTAATATTGATCAATCTCAGCAATATGCCACAGGTCATTCAGCACGGCGACCGTATTGCACAAATGATCGTTGCAAAAGTGGAGAGGGCGGAACTGGTAATGGTGAATGAATTAAATGGCTCACTTCGGGGAGAAGGAGGCTTTGGCCATACAGGCATTAAATGAAACAATGATCACATGATGAAACAACCGGTTTTTATTTTGGGGGTACTCGTACTGGCCATTTCCGTATTCAGTTGCCGAACCGTTAAACAGATCAATAAGGTAATTGCTCCAAAAGATACAACAGCCGTTAATACGGCAGATCCTACGAAGGCAGATTCTTTATTGATGATCAGCAACACGATCACAGGACTTAATAAGAACTATATAGATTTCCGGACATTTAATGCGAAGATAAAAGTAGATTACCAGGACAATAAAGGGAAACAACCGGATGTTACTGCCATTGTCCGGATCGTAAAGGACAGCGCCATCTGGATTTCGTTAACCGCTTCCATTCTGAATATCGAGATATACCGGGTACTTGTAAAAAAGGACAGTGTTATCCTGCTGAATAAACAGGAAAAGGTGGTCCAGTACCACTCGCTTGATTACCTCCAGGAAGTGACACAGATACCTTTTGATTATAAGACCCTGCAGGACCTGCTTGTTGGTAATCCCATCTTTTTGGACAGCAGCAATATCGTTTCTTATAAGAAGACTGAAAACCAGGTGCTGCTTATGTCTGTAGGCCTGTTCTTTAAGCACCTGCTCACCCTCTCGCCTGATGATAATGTATTGCAGCATAGCAAACTGGATGATGTGGACATGGCCCGGAACCGCACGGCTGACATCACCTACAGTGAATACGAGAGCAAAAACGGGTATAATTTCTCCACGTACCGGGAAATAACCGTATCAGAAAAAAACAAACTCGACATCAGTCTTAAGTTCAGGCAGTATGAGTTTAACAAAGAATTATCAGTGTCTTTTAATATCCCGAAAAATTACACACGCAAATAAGCGTTATCGGAAATTATTCACGGCCTGTGGGTTTTGAATACGGTATATCTATTGGTTTGAATTGTATTTTTGCTGAACCCAATCTCTTATCATGGTTAAATTGATTTTTTCTTTCGTGGCAGTCACTTTCTTAGGCACCGTTGCTTTTGCCCAGCAGCAGACCCGTGAGGAACTTGAAAAGCAGCGTGCCCAGCTTAAAAAGGAAATGGAACAAACCCAAAAACTGCTCAACAGCAACAAGGCAAAAACGAAGGAGAACCTGGTTCAATGGAAACTTATCAATGATAAGGTGAACCTGCAGAACCGGATCATTGATAATTTAAGCCGGGACATCGGCCTGCTGGACAACAATATTTACACCAACCAGCGGGAGATAAACCGGTACAACAAACTGCTGGATACTTTGAAAGAAGAATATGCCAAGAGCATGGTGTATGCCTATAAGAACCGGGGTAATTATGCTTTTCTGAACTTTATCTTTTCTGCCGCCAGCTTTAATGACGCCATCCGCCGGGTTGCCTACCTGAAATATTACCGGGATTACCGGGAGAAACAGGGAGAGAATATATTGCGGACACAGGAACTCCGCCGCCAGCGTATTGCCGAGCTCGGGGGCATTAAAGTGCAGAAAAGCGAAGTGCTTAAAAGCAAGGACAAGGAAATGACGGCATTGGAGGCGCAGAAACTGGAGAAGGATAAGATAATGAATGAACTGAAAAAGCAGGGAAAGGAATTGAACTCCCAGCTGGCGGCCTATAAGAAGCAGATGAAAAAAGTGGACAATGCCATCAATGCAGCTATTAACAGGGCCTTGGCCGATGCGAAGAAAGCCGCTATCAAAAAGGCCAATGAAGAATCAGCTAAAACAAATGCAACGGCTACAGCACCTGTAAAAACCCCTTCCACAACAGTAAAAGCTGTACCTAAAAAAGTGCCGGAAAGTATCCTGTTGAATTCAGAGAATATGGCGCTGAATGAAAATTTTGTGAAGAACAGGGGAATACTGCCCTGGCCGGTTGATAAAGGCGTAACCATCATGCACTACGGCAGGAACCAGTTGCCCAGTGGCAGTGTGATAGATGTGACGGGAATAACTGTTGGAACCGATATTGGCAGTAATGTAAAAGCTGTTTTCGACGGGGTGGTATCCAACGTAGTATTTATTGAAGATATGGAGGTGGTGATCATCCAGCATGGTAAATACTTCAGTACCTACAGCAATCTCAGCAGTGTTTCGGTACAGCGGGGCCAGCATGTTAAGACGGGGCAGGTGATCGGAAAGGCTGCTGCAAACCTGGACGGCATCGGCGCAATTGATTTCTTTATCAATGATGAGCGGGGAAATATAGATCCCGAGAAATGGTTGAAGCGGTGATCACCGGATCATCCGGTTGTACAAAGCTTCGTATTGCGGAACTATCTTATCAATATCGAACTTCTTGGCCTGGGCCAGTGCATTGGCTTTAAAGGTTTTCAGCGACTCATCGTCTTTTAATATTACCAGTGCATTTTTACTCATGTCATCCACATCGCCCACATCACTCATGAAACCACTGTAGCCATTTACATTTATTTCAGGCAAACCACCGGCATTGGTGGATATCACAGGAACCTCGGCTGCCATGGCTTCCAATGCAGCCAGGCCAAAGCTTTCGTACTCACTGGTGAGTAAGAACAGGTCGGCGATCGGCAATATGTCTTCCATCTGTTCCTGCTTGCCCAAAAACTTAATGTCTTTGTGCGATTCACATTGCCTGGCTGAATCTTCAATATGCGACCGCTCCGGTCCATCACCCAGCAGCAATAAGGTAGCAGGCATTTTTTCTCTTACCAGTAAAAAAGTAGAGACCACGTCTTCCACACGCTTTACCTTCCTGAAATTGGAGGCGTGCACCAGTATTCTTTCGCCATTGGGGGCGATCAGTTTCTTAAAGGCGTCCACCGGCCTGCGGTGGAAACGTTGTACGTCCACAAAATTGTGGATCACTTCGATGTCTTTTTCAATGGTGAAGTTCTTAAAGGTCTCTTCCTTCAGGTTTTGAGACACGGCGGTAAGTGCATCACTTTCATTCATGGAAAAAGTAACCACCGGGCTGTAGGTCTTGTCCCTGCCAACCAGGGTTATATCGGTTCCATGCAGGGTGGTGATCACCGGGATCTTTTTGCCTTGTTTGGCCAGTATCTGTTTGGCCATATATGCCGCTGCTGCATGCGGGATGGCATAATGCACGTGCAATAACTCCACGTCGTTGTTCAGGATCACATCCACCATGGTACTTGCCAACGCAGTTTCATACGGTGGGTAATCAAATAAAGGATAGGTAGGCACCCGTACTTCATGGTAAAATATATTGGCATGAAAGCCACTCAGCCGTACGGGTTGCTGGTAGGTTATAAAATGGATATTATGCCCTTTGTCGGCAAGTGCCTTGCCCAGTTCTGTTGCCAATACACCGCTTCCGCCAAATGTGGGGTAGCAAACAATACCAATATTCATGAGAAAGCCTTTTTTGTAATTTCTGTGAAACTGCAATTTACCGATTTATTTTTCACCAGCTCCTCCACTCATGTATTGCCATTAAATCAGTAAGTTTGTTTCCTTAACTGCCTGTATGCACAAAAGATTTTTCTCCCTCGCCGCATTCCTGTTCGTGCTTTCAGGTATGGCACCGGCACAAAATGATGATTCTGTCACCATCCGGCGGATCTCCAATGAGATACTGGCCAAAAGTACGGCCTATGACAACCTCCGTTACCTGTGTAAGAAGGTAGGCCCGCGCCTGAGCGGATCACCACAGGCACAAAAAGCCGTGGAAGCAACATTCCGCATGCTGAAAGATGCCGGGGCGGATACGGTTTACCTGCAATCCTGTATGGTTCCGCATTGGGTAAGGGGAGAAAAGGAGCAGGGGTATATACAGGTGGGCGAATGGCACGAAATATCAATTGAAATTATGTGCCCTGGGTAATTCCGAAGGAACCGGGAAGAAAGGGCTTACCGCATCGGTAATAGAAGTACGGAATTTTGAAGAACTTGACCGGTTGGGTACAGACCTGGTCAAAGGAAAGATCGTATTCTTTAATTACCCGATGAACCCTGCCTATGTAAGGTCTTTCATGGCATATGGAGAAAGCGGTTCCTACCGCACAAGAGGCCCGGCCCGTGCCGCAAAATACGGTGCGGTTGGTGTGATGATCCGTTCGCTGGCAAGTAACCTGGATGATTTTCCGCATACCGGTACTACCATCTACAACGATTCTTTTCCTAAAATTCCGGCAGTTGCCATCAGTACCAATGATGCAGAATGGCTGAGCAACCAGCTAAGAAAAAAAATGGTGACCACCGCTTATTTCAGAACCACCAGTACGATGCTGCCCGATGCGCCTTCATTCAATGTGGTGGGGGAGATAAGGGGTACCGAGTTCCCTGCGGAGATCATTACGGTTGGCGGGCACTTAGACAGTTGGGACCTGGCCGAAGGAGCCCAGGATGATGGGGCCGGGTGTGTGCAAAGTATTGAAGTGATCAGGGCTTTTAAAGCGCTCGGTATAAAACCCAGGCGAACCATCCGGGCTGTCATGTTCATGAATGAAGAGAATGGCGGAAGGGGTGGAGCCAAATACCTTGAGGTCGCAAAGGAAAAGAATAAGAAACACATTTTTGCCCTGGAGAGTGATGCAGGTGGCTTTACACCAAGGGGCTTCGGACTGGATATGCCCGAAGAAAAGAGGCAGAAAGTGATAAGCTGGAAAAACCTGTTCTATCCCTATGGCGTGTATGAACTTGCTGCCGGCGGCGGGGGCTCCGATATTGCTCCGCTGAAACAGGTAGGAACAGCCCTGGCGGGCCTCAGCCCGGACAGCCAGCGTTATTTCGACCTGCATCATGCCGCCACCGATACGTTTGAAGCAGTAAGTAAAAGAGAACTGCACCTGGGTGCGGTAAATATGACCGCATTGATCTACCTGGTTGATAAATATGGTTTATAGTGCTTAAATAATAATTTATGGAAGACGTAAAATTGAATGCCGGAACAAAAGAGCAACCCAAAAAGAAAAGTGGTTTCCGGAAATTCCTCCGCTGGTTTGTGTTCATTGTCCTGGTATCTGCTGCCATCTCATTCTGGTGGAAGTATTATTTTGTTTTTGGCGAAGGGGTGAAATCCGGAGAGCTGAACTACGTGGTAAAAAAGGGAAATGTTTTTAAGACATACGAGGGAAAGCTTATCCAGTCAGGCTTTCGTTCCAAAACACCCGGCACCATCAGTTCTTATGAATTTGAATTTTCTGTTACCAACGACAGCATTGCAAACGTACTGATGAATAACAGCGGGAATTATTTCGACCTGCATTATAAAGAATATAAAGGCAGTCTGCCCTGGCGGGGTTTCAGCAAATACATCGTGGATAAGATCATCAGTACGAAACCTGTTGAGCGTTGATCAGCCCGCATGCAGTAAAAATATCACCGGCTTCTTGTGCAGGTCAATTTTCTCTTTTTTCCATCCGGCAATGCTTTTTGTTTTTATATGCTCGTTTTCAGAAGTCAATTCCGATGCAATACAAAGCCGGGTAGCGGGTTTACAGGACTTCAGCAATGTTTCCAGTAACTGGTTATTCCGGTAAGGGGTTTCTATGAATACCTGTGTGCTGTTCTTCTTTTGCGATGCAAGCTCTAAGGAAGCGATCGCTTTACTCCGTTCTGCTGCATCGATGGGCAGGTATCCCAAAAATTCAAACTGCTGGCCGTTCATGCCGCTTGCCATCAGGGCCAGGAGAACGGAACTTGGCCCTACCAGGGGTTTTACGGTTGCATTCATCTCCTGTGCAGCCCCAACCAGGACCTGCCCGGGGTCGGCAATGCCCGGGCAACCTGCTTCGCTGATGATGGCAATATTTTTCCCTTCTTTTATTTTCTGCCTGAATATTTCCAGCATTTCATTTTCTGCCTTGTGGATGGTAAACCATTCATAATCGTCGATAACAATTTCCCTCCAGATACTTTTTAAGAAACGGCGGGCTGTGCGTTCATTCTCGGCAAATATTACAGAAGAATCCTTTACAGCATCAATGATATAGGCAGGTATGGTTTGCACGGCGGTTTCATGCAATACAGAAGGTACCAGGTAAACAGTAGCGGGCTGTCTCATAGATCTAATTTACAGGGGCAGTGATGCCGGCATTTTTTGCATTATATAAACTGATGGTGGCGGCGATCACCGCATAACTGGGGGCAAGTATCCATCCAACGAGCGGCAATATGTGCATCATGTAAAAAATGATCCCGTTGCCGATGGCAAGTCCTTTATGCCTTCCGATGAACAAGATGCTTTGTGAAGTGGAAAGTTTATTTCGTTCACAGCTGTAATCGAGCATCGAAAAGCCGAGATAGTAACATTCGATCAGCAAGGCCAGCAAGGGGGTGACCCATCCAACCAGGGGCACAAAGGATAATACCAGGATGGAAACCGTGTAAACCGTTTGCCAAAGCATGTTTCGCAAAGCCAGGCGGATGCCTCGCAGGATATCCTTCATCAATTGTTTAAGGCTGAATGGAAAATCCTTTCCTTCAATGATCGATTCTGTCTTTTCACTCAAATAGGCAAATAACGGCGAGCCGATGATGAGGAACAGGTATTTGAACAGGGAAAAATAAAATAACAGCAAGACCAGCTGCAGCACCAGTTGCCCGAATATCAGTAAAAAGCTCAGCCAGCTGCTTTCCATCCGCTCCATCCATTCTTTAAGCCCGCTTTTCAGCAGCATGTAGCCAATGGCGCTGTTGCTTGATTTCATGAACAGGTAAATGCCCAGTAAAAAGAGAACGGCATAAATAAGCCCGGGTATGAGTATCCACTTCCATAGCCGGTGTTTTATGATAAAACGGTGCGCATGAAAATAGGCCTGGACAGAAGTGATGATTTCCTTGAGCATGTTTATTTCATTTGGCTATTGGCCCGAATCCGTATTTTAGCTTTAAAGTTAATAATATAATGAAGAAACTGCCGCTTCAATTTTACCAGGGCCCCGATGTGATTTTAATAGCCCGTGAACTTATTGGTAAGGTCATCATTACAGAGATCGGCGGGGTGACCACTTCGGGAAGGATCGTGGAAACAGAAGCGTATATCGGGCTCACCGATAAAGCATCCCATTCATTTGGCGGCAGACGCACGGCCCGTAACGAGCATATGTACGCAAAAGCAGGCACCGCTTATGTATATATATGCTATGGCATGCACCATCTCTTTAATGTGGTCACCAATAAAAAAGAAGTGCCCGATGCCGTACTGGTAAGGGCGGTGGAACCCATCGCGGGAATTGATGTGATGCTGAAACGTACCGGCAAGAGGGTTTTTGATAACACACTTACCCGGGGTCCGGGCAATGCTGCCAAAGCGCTGGGTATTTCCAAAATGCATTCCGGCACAAACCTGCTGGGTGCAGCGATCTATATTGCTGCTGACGGGTATGGATTGAATGAGCAATTGATCGGCGCCAGCAAACGTATCGGCGTGGAGAGTGCAGGCGAAGCAGCTCACTATCCTTACCGGTTCTTTTTAAAGGGCAACCCCTTTGTCAGCGGTTCTCCAACAAAATAAAAAACTCCCGTTACGATCTGTAACGGGAGCTTCGGGATCATTGAATCAATAACCTGTGTTACCGGATCACCACTTCCCCTGTCTTTATTTTTTTGCCACCGGCATCTCTTAATACTACATAATAAACCCCGTGACCGCTGCGGCGCAGGTCAACCTTCTCCAGCTGGTATGGCTGTGATATAGAAAGATCTTTGCTGTAAACCAACTTGCCATCGCTTGCATGTATGGTCAGTTTCTGGGTGGTCCGGTTGGTTGATGAAGCCCCCGGAACATAATAAGACACCGTAAATAAACCGGTATTAGGACTTGGATAGATCCACAGCTTGCTGCTTGCAGAATCTGATATGACAATGCTTGCAGGTAATGATGTGCACGATCCAATAGTGGCTATTACCGTATAAGTACCAAGCTGGTTCACATCAGCCGTGTACGTGTTTCCGGTTGGCGTAATAGAGGTTCCATTCAATGTCCATACCGTGGTGAAACCTGTTGCAGGAGTTACGGATGCTGTGATGGTAGTTGTTCTGCCAGGCAACAGCCTGGTGTATGGGGATGCGGTTAGTGTTACCGAAGGCTGGGCGCTGATAGTAAGTGTAGCACTGGCCGTGTTAACAATACTGCAGGGTGCTGCCCCGGTAACAACAGCACGATAACGGTTGCCATTCATACCCGGTGTAACATTCGTTAATGTCAGTGTGGTTGTGATAGCTCCGTTGTAGATACCTCCGTTCACTACATTGTTCCAGGTTGCACCGCCGTTGGTACTCTCCTGCCATTGATAGGCAGGTGTGGTGCCGGCTGCCAGTGTGCTGAAGCTGGTTGTACCGGTAGCGCAAATAGTGGCATCAGCCGGTGCAGTGGTGATCGTTATTGGTGTGTAAACGGTTATGGTCACTGCAGAACTTGTTGCAGAAGGAGCACAGGTTCCGCTGATGATGCACCGGTATTGATTAGTATTCATTGCAACTGTAACACCTGTCAGTGTTAAGGTATTTGTTGTTGCACCGCCATAGATACCACCGTTGGTTATGTTGGTCCATGAGCCACCACCGTTGGTGCTTTCCTGCCACTGGTACGTTAATGCAGTACCATTGGCAACTACATTGTACGTTTTTACCTGGCCGGCACAAACCGCAGCACCTGTTGCAGGTTGGGTGGTTATTGCCGGGGCAGTATCAACGGTTAATATTGCAGAATTTGAATTTACAGATCCTCCGGGAGGTGCTCCGTTCACAACAACGCGGTATTGATAGCCGGACATACCTGCAGTAACACCCGTTAAAGTTAAGGTCGCTGATGTAGCGCCCGAATATATACCTCCATTGGTGATGTTATTCCAGTTACCTCCGCCATTAGTACTTTCCTGCCACTGGTAAGTTGGTGTAGTACCTGTAACCGCAACCGTAAAGCTGGTTTGTGCGCCTGCACAAATTGTTGTAGCGGATGGTTGAGTAACGATAGTAATTGGAATATTCACTGTTAACACACCACAATTTGATGTTGCCGCCGGTGAACATGTTCCGTTAACAACGCAACGGTATGCATAGCCATTCATCGCTGCTGTTGTTGGATTGATGGTTAAAGTAGCAGTAGTGCCGCCTGAATACGGAGCTGTATTGGGCACATCTATCCATGGACCGCCGCATCCACCGGTACTGTACTGCCATTGGTAAGTAAGTGCCGTACCTGTAGCAGTTATGCTGAAGGCTGCAGGGCTACCGGCATATACAACCGGATTAGCAGGTTGACCGGTGATTGCTGCCGCTGTATTTACAGTAAGTGTTGCAGCCGAAGAGTTTGCAGCACTGCAGCCTGCAGCACCGGATACAACACAACGGTACTGGTTGTTATTCATCACAGCAGTTACACCCGTGAGTGTTAATGTTGTTGTTGTTGCACCACCATATATACCCCCGTTGGTAATATTATTCCATGTACCGCCGCCGTTGGTACTTTCCTGCCATTGATAGGTTGGCGAAGTACCGGTAGCAGCAACCGTGAATGAAGTATTTGTTCCGGCACAAACCGTAGAGTTAACAGGTTGTGTGGTAACCCCGACAGGCGTATTGACTGTCAGTAATCCACAGTTTGAAGTAGCTGTCAATGGGGCACAGATCCCGGTAACGATGCAACGGTAACCATATCCATTAAGAGCCGTGGTTGCCCCGGCAATGGTTAAGCTTGCCGTGGTAGCACCGGAATAAGGAGCTCCGTTGTTAACGTCCACCCATGGCCCTGCACATCCTGCCGTACTGACCTGCCATTGATAGGTTAATGATGAGCCGGTAGTTCCAACGGTGAATGAAGTGGTTTGTGTTGCACAAATGCTGCTGTTAGCAGGCTGTGCGGTTATATTCGGTGCGGTATTTACGGTTAAGATGCCTGCAGTTGAATTAATAGATGCACAGTTGCCATTGATCACGCAGCGGTATTGGTAGTTATTCATACCTGCGGTAACGCCGGTTAATGTTAATGCAGTTGTGGTTGCACCACCGTATACACCTCCATTGATAATATTATTCCATGTACCGCCACCGTTGGTGCTTTCCTGCCACTGGTAGCCCAGTACCGTTCCGCTGGTGGTTATGGAGAAACCTGTATTTTGTCCTGCACATATTGCAGCATTGGCGGGTTGCCCGGTTATAGACATAGCAGATCCTACAGTAAGTAATGCTGCATTCGACGTTGCCGCAGAAGGGCATGTGCCTGTTACGATACAACGGTACTGGTAGTTATTCATACCGAGGGCACTAGGATTGATAGAAAGTGTAGCCGTGGTAACATTTGAATAAGGCGCCCCATTGGCCAGGTTATTCCAGGTACCGCCGCCATTGGTGCTTTCCTGCCACTGATAGGTAAGTCCGCTTCCTGTTGCAGTTACGCTGAAGGTAGCCAGGTTACCGGCGCAGGAAGAAACATTTGATGGCTGACCGGTTATCGCCGGAGCGGTATTCACTGTTAGTACCGCCGCATTCGAATTCAATGAACCACAGGAACTGTTTAGCAAACACCGGTATTGATAGTTGTTCATGCCGGCGGTCACTCCCGGTTAATAGTCATGGTGGCAGTAGTAGCACCACAATATATTCCCCCGTTGGCAATGTTATTCCATGTACCGCCGCCATTGGTGCTTTGCTGCCATTGGTAGGCAATGCTGTACCTGTCACAGTAACACCGAATTGATACCGGATCTGGTGCACAAACAGTAACAGATGGAGGGGGTTGTGTATTGATGACCGTAGCTGCATTAACCGTTAATACAGCGGGATTGGAGTTTACGGTAAATGGTGCAAAGTTTCCTGTTACCACACAGCGGTATTGATAAGTGTTCATACCAATAGTGGCTCCGGTAATGGCCAGGGTTGCTGTTGTTGCACCACTGTACACCCCGCCATTGGAAATATTATTCCAGGGGCCGCCTGCACCAGCAGTGCTTAGCTGCCATTGATAGGTTAAAGGAGCTGTACCTGCAGCTACTACGCTGAAACTGGTATTGGCTCCTGCACATATTGTTGCGTTGGATGGCTGGTTTGTTACAGACGCTGCGGTACATGTTGCAGAAGGAACCGTGGCTGACCAAATGCCACGGCCATGCGTTCCGGCTGCAATGGTACGATCGGAAGAACGATACTTGATCATATCTGTCCGTACATTCGGGAAAGTTGAATTGGCTGCCCAAACCGTACTTGTACCATTGATAAGATCCGTTTCCCAGACACCTGTTTCGGTGGCAATAAAGGCTTTGGTATCGGTATCCGGGTGAAATAAAGCCCACCGTACCGGCATATCGGGCAGGTTGCCATCAATATTCGTCCAGGTAGTACCGCCATTGCTGGTTACCCATACATTTTGTACGCCGTAGTTGGTGAAGCATGCGATCAGGTTCTGGTCATTGGATCCGGTAACGATACAATTGACATAGCCCGCCGGCATACTGGCGCCGCTGTTGAGAACCGTTCCGGCAACCGAGGTACCAACGTTTGCGTTATCAACCTGTACGATAAGCCCGTTGCCCGTACCAAAATAGACCCGGTGGTTGGTATACGGAGATGCATGTACAGCAGAAACATTCTGGCCCGAAAAAGAAGCGGCGCTGATCACTTCGGTGAAAGAACCGGTCTGCGGGTCATTCCATCGTAAGAACGTGCCTGCATTATTACATGCATAAATGATGTTGGTATTGTTGTCATAATCCCAGGGATTCACAAAACGCCCGGTACTCTGGTTGTTAACCGGTGTTGACCAGCTGTTCCCGTTATTAATACTTCTCCGGTAAACATTATAAACGTAAGAGCCAAACTGGTATTGAGGCTGATTCTGGTCAATGGCACTGTAACAACCGTCGCCGCCAACAACCTCAACAGAGCTGTCAAGTCCGGGATGGTTAAGACGGTGCATTCCATTATCCTGTGCCCCGGCAATAAAGTGATTGGGCAAAGTAGGATGAATGGCAATTGAATAAAATTGTTTGAGACGCAATCCTTTGTTACGGTCCCGTATCGTTGTGCCTCCATTGGAAGAATAGTGTACTCCTCCATCGCAGGTAAACATCAGCTTGGTACCACCATCCCACCATTGTATATTATGCTGGTCGGCATGAACATATTGACCGGTACTTGAAGCCCAGGTAGATATCTTAGTCCATGATGCACCTCCATTAGAGGTTTTATGACAATCCAGTCCCCCTACAATGCATTCATCGGGGTTGGCAGGATTGATCCCTACAGACAGGTCGTACCAACCCTGGCCATTTGCCCAGTTCCCGGTTGGCTGGGCGGCAGTAGATGCCCAGTTTTCTCCTCCGTCCGTAGACTTCCATATAGTTGGTACGGCATGACTTGTATTGTCGGGACATGCATACAGCACATTCCCCATGATCCCTAATTCCGTTCTTTGGTTAAAGGTAGTAAACGGGGTTGTTGCTGTTGTCCATCCTGATCCGGAAGTAACGGTAGCAGGGATATCCGTAAAGCGGTAACCCGAAGTGCTGAAAATGCCTGTGGCCACATGCAATCTTCCCGGGCCGGATGTGGAACTGATCTCAAGGTCGCATACACTGGCACCGATGCCGGTGGGTGTAATGGATGTCCACGTGGTCCCGCCATCTGTTGACCGCAACAATCCCGTGTTTCGGGTACCTAAATATACATTGCCCTGGTAATCGCATACTATTCTTGTACCATTGATATAAGTACTGGTGCTGGGAAGAAAGTTCCATGTAACACCGGCATCCGTACTTTTAAATACACCTACTCCTCTTACTGCATCCGCATTTCCATAAGATTCCCCTGTGCAGAAATACATGATATTCTGAAATCCGGGCCTTGGGTCCTGGCAAATGGCTGCTATGGCCAGGTTTGCCAAAAAATCATTTACCAGGGTCCAGTTAGCCGGTGCAACGGTTATATCGGTGGTCTTCCATAGGCCACCATCAACGCCGCCTACCCAAACTGTTTTATGCGTTGGGTCAAGAGAATCCACCATGGCTGCCCGGATCCTGCCCGCGGTCTGGTCATTATTGGGGCGGGGGTTGCCGCCAATGGAAACATCACCATTGGGCCCTCTTTCAATCCACGACAAAGCGGATATTATGTTGGAAGATGATTTTGCCTGTTCGGTCTGCTCGATCGCGATCCTGAGTTTTTCCCAGGGCACTTTACCGGTTGCAAGGTCACGGGTACGCTCAATTTCAAATTCAATGGCTTTATCCGGGCCATCGTATCCATCTGTCTTTTCTTTATGCCCGGTTGATTTTTTTTCCTGGCACCCGTTTGTGAAGGCAAGGGAAGCGATGAGAAAACAAAGAAATACATTCTTTACATGGAAGAATTGTTTCATAAAATTTCCGTTTGATTTTTTGATTTTAGACCGGTAGGAGGAATGACTGTACCTGTACTACCCGGATCTGTTTTTTTGATATTGCAAAAAAGGTTTGTGTTAATGATTGTTCAGCTACCCGGTTGTTTTCAGTAAAGTGAGTAAACTCCGTTGGCCGGAACTTAAACGGTTGCTGAAGAGCAGGATAAGCACAGCATTTACCCGGGCTTAAAAAAAGCAACAATAAAAATGATATCGCACTGGTTTTTTTGATTTGCCGGGTTTTATCAGGACTTTAAAGCCTGAACATGTTTTGAATTAACGGTCTGACAGGCCATTTGAGTATGGAAAATTACAGCTAATTTTTGGCAAAAGTCTGCCGGGGGTTTGATTTTTTAAAACACCCGGTAATAAAAACTCCCGGCAATTGCCGGGAGTTTGTATTAAAATTCCGTATACGGTTTATTTCACTACCACTTCGCCTGTTTTGATCTTATTTCCATTTGCTTCCCTCAGAACCACGTAGTACACTCCACCACCATTGCGGCGCAGGTCTATCTGGTGCAACTGGTATGGCTGGGTAACAGGGTATTCCTTATTAAGTACCCTTCTTCCATAGCTGTCGTAAATGGTGATCATCTGCTTGGTGCTGTTTGTGACAGATGCACCCGGTACATGGTAAGACACGGTAAACAATCCATTGTTCGGAACCGGGTAGATGAACAGCTTTTTGCTGGCAGAATCACGGATGTTCAGCAGTTCTGACTGACAGCTTCCCGAAGCGCTTGAAACAATTACCCTGTAATCGCCGAGCCTGTTAACAGTAGCCACAAGCGTATTACCGGTTTCCGGCTGCTGAGTTCCGTTCAGGTACCATGCAAAGGTCAAACCAGGACCCGGGGTAACATTAACCGTTAAGGTAGTGTTCCAACCTGCCAGTAAACTTGTATAAGGGGCTGCAGTTATTACCGGTTGAGGGGTAACATTCAGCACACCCGCATTTGAATTCACCGCTCCACAGGGAGCTGCACCGCTAACTACGCAGCGGTACTGGCTTCCGTTCATACCGGCTGTGATCCCGGTCAGTGTTAATGTAGTGGTTGTTGCACCGCCGTATACACCGCCATTATTGATATTCGTCCATGGTCCACCGGCACCTGTAGTGCTGATCTGCCATTGGTAAGTTGGTGATGTACCCGTTGCAGCAACGGTGAAGCTGGTACTGCCGGTAGCACAGATATTGGTGGTTACTACCGGTTGGGTAGTAATGGAAACGGGCGTATTTACAGTAAGCGCTGCATTATTGCTGGTTGCAGCAGGTGCACAGGTTCCTGAAATTATACAACGGTATAATGAGCCGCTCATGCCGGCTGTTACACCGGTGATGGTCAATGAAGCAGTGGTTGCACCGCTATATACACCTCCGTTCACAATTGGGGTCCATGGTCCGCCTGCACCGGTTGTACTGATCTCCCACTGATAGGCTGGAGCTGTTCCGTTTGCAGCCACGGTATAGGTAACATTGTTTCCTACACAAAGCGTGGTGGCAGCAGCAGGTTGTGTTGTGATGGAAGGAGCCGTATTCACCGTTAATATAGCTGCCGTTGAGTTGGAAGCGGCACAGGTTGCTGCGCCATTTACCACACAACGGTATTGGTTGTTATTCATGCCCGCTGTAACACCGGTTAAAGTAAGTGTAGCAGTGGTGGCACCGCTGTATACTCCCCCGTTTACTATGTTATTCCAGGATCCGCCGCCATTGGTGCTTTCCTGCCATTGGTAGGCTGGAGTAGTACCCGTTGCAGCAACTGTGAATGTTGTTTGCAAACCGGCACACAATGTAGCGTTAGACGGCTGCGATGTAATAGCTATTGGTGTGTTCACTGTTAATGTCACACAGTTTGAAGTTGCAGCCGGTGCACACGTTCCGGTTATGATGCAACGGTAAGCGGTACCGTTCATTGCAATAGAAGTAGGGTTAACGGTCATTGTTGCCGTGGTAACACCTGAATAAGGTGCCGCATTGGCAAGGTTTGTCCATGGTCCTGCGCAAGACGCTGCACTCTGCCATTGATAGGTAAGGCCTCCACCTGCAGCAGTAACACTGAATGTGGTACTTGCAGCGCCACAAACTACCGAAGCAGCAGGCTGGCTGGAAATGGAAGGAGCCGCATTTACTGTTAATGTTGCAGCATTGGAATTTGTTGATCCGCAAAGAACAGACGCAACACAACGGTATTGATAATTATTCATGGATACCAGAACACCGGTAAGGGTTAAGGTGGCGGTTGTTGCACCGCTGTAAATACCTCCGTTTGTGATGTTGCTCCATGAACCACCGCCATTGGTGCTTTCCTGCCATTGGAAACTGGTAGCAGCTGCCGATGTGATGCTGAAGCTGGTATTGGTTCCAACACAAATCGTTTGTGGATTTGGCTGGGCAGTAATAGAAGGTCCTGCACCCGGATTAACTATGTATGTCAGGATCACCGATTTGATCTCAGCACCTGCTGTACCGGTGATGGTTACCGGGTAGTTGCCCGGTGTTAAAATGTTCATGTTGTTAAGTGTTACCACGGTGCTGTTACCCGGAATAACAGGGTTCACTGAATAAGTAACATTGGTGCCCGGAGGATTGCCGGTTGCAACCAGGTTGATCGGGGTCACAAAACCCAGCACACTGGTTGTTCCAAGGGTGGCAGCGCCAGATGCGGTTCCGCAGGTCACTGAAGTTGGAGCAGCTGGTGGTACAAAAGTAAAAGTAGGGTTACTTGCTGTTATGGTAAAATTGGCATTGGTAATATCAAAGAAAATATTATCAGCAGCTTCCACTTTGATCCGTGCTGTTGTGGTGGCAACAGAAGGAATTGTCAACGCTTCAGAACCATCATTGGGGGTGCTGGCTGAAATTACAGTGGGATATGTATTGCCTCCGTCAGTGGATAAGGAGATCTTCACGTTGGCACAACTGATCGGAGCAGTATTGGTTCCGGCAACGTTCCATGTGATCGTTTGCATGGAACCGCCAGCCCAGGATTCGCCGCCATTGGGGGCAGTTACCAGGAACGGAGCAGTACCTCCTACATTTACCGTGAAGACGGTTGCGGTCTGGCATCCGCCTGCACCACTGGAAGCAACACCGCCGCCAGCAGCTTTGTTGTCACGCACGGTCAGTTTAAACTTCATGGCCCTGGAAACGGGTGATAAAGTTTCTCCTTTCAAACCACCCATCGCAGACGGCGGGTTTGCAGGATATCCTGCCAATATAACTGCAATATCCGGGAAGGTCCTGCTTCCACTTGTTTTTGGAATCCTTGATTTGAACAACGGTACACTGTTGCCCGCAGCAGCAGTTGCCCCGGCATTCCAGGTTGTATTACCGGTTCCGGAAAAATCCCATTGTTCCCAGCAATAGGTCAATGGATCATTATCCGGGTCAGTTGCTGAACCGGTTAACGTGAATGGGGTGCTTACCGGTATGGTCAGGTTATTATTAGCGAGGGCATTAATAATGGGGATCTGGTTTCCGGAGGGGTTTGTTGTTCCGCAGGCAGAACCGGCACCCGAAACGAAGTTGCTGATCTCGTCAAAACTCATCCCATGAAAGAAGGGGTCGCTGTTCGGCTGAATATTTTCTCCGCCGCAGATACCTGCATAGGCCTGTATGGTGGTTCCGCTGCCTGGTTCAAGCTTGGTTGAATTGGGGGAACTGCCGCAACCGGCCATGGTATGGTTGCCGCCAAACTGGTGACCCATTTCGTGCGCTACATAATCAATATCATAAGGATCCCCTGTAGGATTGGGGCTTCCGGTTATACCTCTTGCTTTTGATGAACCACAAGGTGAATTCAATTGAGCCAATCCACCGCCACCGGTACTGAAGGTGTGGCCAATATCATAGTTGGGCGATCCGATAAAGTTATCGCAAACCGTCTGGCTTTCGTTTATTAAAACGTTTGCATTGTTGTTCCCGGTAAATGGATCGGTAGCTGCATCTAAAAATTCAACGTTGCCGTTGGTGGCTACCAGTGTCATGCTTATGGCCAACTCTGTTCTGTAAACGCCTACCACCCTGTTTACGGATGTTACGATCGCATTGTGCAGGATCACCGGGTTGGTGCCCGCATTGATGCCGGGTGCCTGGGCGTATTCACCGGTACATGCCACAGCCAGCCGGTAAGTCCTCATTTCTGTTCCGCGGCAGGCAGCGGTAATGATATTATTGATGGGTGTTGGAGCATAATCAGGCACATCACAGGCCCAGGCTCCTTTCGTATAAGGGAGGTCTTTTCTGAAATAGCTTATTAATTCAGTGGTATGACCTACTGCATACGGATCTATGTAGTATGAACCGTTAACGGTTAAGACCTGCGCATGAAAACCACGGGGGCCATAATCGAACCGGATACTGGCATAGGGGTCGTTAATACCCCTGGCCGGCAAATGTTTTTATCTCAGGAAATTTTGCTTCCAGGCCGGGTTCCTGGATGCTGCTCTCCCAAACCCTGAAACGGGCAACCCTTCCGTCGGGCATGGGGATCTCCATTACGGGAGCCGTGTTGGGGTTTATGTTTTTTTCTGAGGGAAGAGACCAAAGAAATGATCTTAACTGGTTATTGTCAGCTTTAATGGTCTGGTATTTTGTTGGTACAATCACCCGTTTGCTTCCGCTGGCCAGCGAGATCGCATTTTCACTGACTGCAGTAAAAAATGCGTTTTGTGCCGAAAGGGAAATGGAAACAGAAAAAAGTACCAAAGCGATAAATGAAATCCGGTAGATTTTTTTCATACTCTGTTTGTTTATAAAGGAATAAAAATTTTAATGGTTCTTTTAAAAAAATTCGATGCCCGGCAATGGGGAACCGACTGAATCAATTCCTGCCGACCGTACAATCAGTCTCTGATGTCAAAATGAAAATGTGCAACTGAAACCATGCAGAAAACAAGTCAAACCGTTCTTTTCTTTTCAGCACATTTTTCTTTGTTTTCTTAAAACTTAGGGCATGGAATTCCCTGGTACTCTGCCGGCCGCTTGATGAAGATCAGGGAAAATTCCGATCCTCCGCGTGAGGCAGTAGCTGCCTTCAAACTGGAAATATTAAAATCATAGCTGGCGCCGATACGCAGTCCGCCAAACTCAATGCCGACATATGGAACGATGGCATCGTTGAAGCGAACCCAGCTGCCAATATATAGACTGCTCGGGTTTTCTGCTTCCTGGTTCAAATTGACGGCCAGGGCAGCGCCCACTGTTGTTTCGCTTGCCTTATTTTGTATCTGGTGGATCAGGGAAGTATGAACGGTCAGCAGGTCAGATAAAGGGAACGAGCCGCCGCCGTGAATGGAGATACGTCCACTCAGGTACCAGTTCTTATCCTTAAAACCAACTTTTGGCCGGTTGATATGATACATGGATGCCCCTAAATAGAAATTATTCTGGCCATTGGTGGAACCGGAATAGAGCAAACCGGCATTGACATCAAAATAACTTTGGTTGTTGCCGTTCGTAATAAGATCCGAAGTGGTTCCTGTAAACCCGTTTTGCGTAAGCATATCTTCAAAGGTCAGTTTGCTTACATCCAGGTTAAGGCTGGAGTAGGTGGCCTGGAAACCTGCACCAATGGTGCTGTAGCCATTTTCATCCAGTGCCTTGTGATAAGACATGGACAACGAACCGTAATTCAACTTTAATATATTGTTGGCGCTTGCATCGGTCAGACCTGAAATGCCGATCCCAAATACATCCCCACCGGGTATCTTACTTTTTAAGATCGGGAAATCCAGCGAGGCGCTTGTGGTCACGTATGCTTTTGGAATGGATGGCCACTGATCCCGGTGGTTTGCAGCCAGGCGCCATGTGCCGCTGAACTTACCGGTAAAGGCAGGGTTCAACGTAAGCGGGGATGCAAAAAACTGTGAAAAATGGGGATCCTGGGCTGTAACCGAAAGGGTAAGCAATAGGGCACTTGCAAAAACTATTAATTTTCTCATTTTTATTGACTGTTCAGAACCCTAAAGATAGGGATTTGCG
Source organism: Chitinophagaceae bacterium (assembly GCA_016710165.1). Taxonomy (NCBI): domain Bacteria; kingdom Pseudomonadati; phylum Bacteroidota; class Chitinophagia; order Chitinophagales; family Chitinophagaceae; species Chitinophagaceae bacterium. The sequence goes on from JADJLJ010000002.1 coordinate 452,711, forward strand.
GTAAAAAGCTGCATAGAATTAATTCGGGATTTTGAAGAGATTTTCCGATCCGGCTCAACCGGTTGATCTGCCAAGGCATAGGCAGGAATTATTTTGATAATACCAGGCTGATATTCAGTAATTAAGGATTAATTCTGCATCTTGGAACCAAATGCCAGGTCCCCGGCATCACCAAGGCCCGGAACGATGTATCCCTTGGCGGTGATCTCGTCATCAATATCCCCACACCAGATCGTGGATTTTGGGAAGGCCCGTTTAACGTATTCGATACCTACCGTACAGGCGATGGCACAAACAATGTGGAGCTCTTTAATGGTGCCTTCTTCCTTTAAAAAATCAATGGCTTTCACCAGGGATGAGCCGGTGGCGATCATGGGGTCGCTGATGATCAGTATCCGGCCTTCGATCTCGGGGCAGCTCATGTATTCCAGCCTGATCTCAAAACTGCCATCGGGGTGATGCTTCCGGTATGCACTGATGAATGCATTATCTGCTTTGTCAAAAAAATTGAGCAGACCGTTGTGCATGGCCAGCCCGGCACGTAAAATAGTTGCCAGTACGGGTTGTTCTGCCAGCACCCTGCTTTTGCTGGTGCCAAGGGGAGTGGTTATTTCCTTTTCCTGCCAGGGCATTTTCTTACTGATCTCATAGCCGGCTACCTCTGCGATCCGTTCAAGGTTCCGCCTGAAACGCATCCGGTCATTCTGAATATCAATATCCCTTAACTCACCTATCCAGTTGCTCACCAGGGAATGTTCTTCGCTGAGGTTGATTGTCATTGCTTGCAGTTTTGTGTTTTACAGCAAAACCAGACAAAACTAAAATAAAAAAAGCAGCATCGGGCTATTTTTTAACACAGTATTTCACAAAAATGTAGTTTTATTGTATTCAAAATAACGCAAATGAAAAGAGCGATCTTACTGGCTTCAATCGCAACAATGGCCTGCATGGGCTGCAGCAGCGGGGATGATAAAACGGCGGATAAGGCCAAATCCAAAGACAAGTACGAGCAAACCAAGGAAACACTGGAAGAAACCGAAAAGAAAAATCCCCGGCGTTTTTTAAGTGTGAGTGGCCACGATAAGAAGAACCTGTGGCGGCAAACGGTAATTAAAGGAACCATTTCCAACAATGCAAAAGTGGCCAGCTATAAAGATGTGGATGTAGAACTTTCCTTTTACAGCAAAACTGGGGCGTTGCTTGAAAAAGACCATGAGGTCATCTATGAGACCATTGCACCGGGGAGTAAAGCCGATTTCAAGACCAGGTATTTTGCACCAAAGGGCACAGACAGCGTGGCGTTGAGGATAGTAGCGGCCAAAACGGAGTAGATATTTTTTTCTTATACAAACCGGAATGCATCGCCGTCAAACAGGCCCCGGTCACTTAGTTTTACATGCGGTATCACCAGCAATGCCATGAAAGACAGGGTCATGAAAGGTGCTGCCAGCGTTGACCCCATCTCTTCCTTCACCATTTTATCAATGGCCGTATAAGCAGCAGCTACCTTATACCCGTCCTCATTGCTCATTAAACCGGCAACGGGCAACCCCAGCACTTTTTCCTTGTTTTCATAAACGGCACTCACGCCCCCTTTTTCTTTAATGACCAGGTTCACTGCGTTCATGATGCTTTCGTCATCCACGCCCACTGCAACAATATTATGACTGTCGTGTGCAACAGAAGAAGCGATGGCTCCTTTCTGTATCCCGAAATTTTTAATGAACGCTTTGGCAACCGGGGCATCTTTATAACGGTTCACCACAACGATCTTTAGAAGATCATTTGCTGTATCGCTTTCATACGAACCGCCCTCCATGAGCGGTTTGCACAATACCTTATTGGTTATTAACTGGCCATCCAGTGCTTCTATGGCATACATATTTTCTTTGAGACCGGAGGCCTGGAACCGGAAGTCTGAAATGTTCTTTTCCCTGCAATTAAAATTATTCAATAAAACCGGTGAATGCCCAATGACCAGTGACCTTCCTTTATCCGCAACCAGTTTGCCGTCAATATAGTTCTGAATAACATTGAAATTTTTGAGATCTTCCACCACGATAAGATCTGCTGCATCGCCTGCTTTCAACAACCCGACATTCATTTTGTAATGCTCCACCGGGTTGATGCAGGCAGCCTGCAATACCTTAAAAACATCAATGCCTTTTGCAACCGCTCTTGCACACAGTTGATTGATATGCCCGTCGGCCAGGCTGTCCGGGTGCTTGTCATCGCTGCAGAACATCATCATCGCATAATGTTCATGCAGGAGACCGGCCAGGGCTTCAAAGTTTTTGGCAGCGCTTCCCTCCCGCACCAGGATCTTCATTCCGTAATTCAATTTATCCAGCGCTTCTTCTGCCGTAAAACACTCATGGTCGGTTGATATGCCTGCATCAATGTATTTCTTTGCATCAGCACCCCGCAATCCCGGTGCATGCCCATCCACCGGCTTGCCGTATTTTTTTGCCGAAGCGATCTTTTCATGCACTTCTTCATCGCCGTGCAGCACACCCGGGAAGTTCATCATCTCACTCAGGTAATTTATTTCTTCTTTTTGCAGCAGCTTGTCTACATCGGCTGCATTGAGCGCTGCACCTGCTGTTTCAAAAACAGTGGCCGGTACGCAACTGGGCGCCCCGAAATGAAATTTGAAGGGGACGGTCTTCCCGTTCCCTATCATGAATTCGACCCCCGCCATACCACATACATTGGCAATCTCATGCGGATCACTGATGGTTCCTACGGTGCCATGCACCACGGCCAGTTTTGCAAATTCGGAAGGCACCAGCATGGAACTTTCAATGTGGACATGGCTGTCTATAAAGCCGGGAAGGATATAGCCTGCCTGTCCGGTAGGCAGGTTTGGGGTTGGGAGTTCAGAGATGGATACAATTTTCCCGTATTCAACAGCTATCTCTCCATAGAAAATGGTTTTTGACGGGATGTCAACAATATTGCCCTGTATCTTAAATTTATCCATATGCCTGGCCTTTAATTTTTACCAAAGGTAGATGGTGCCGGATAAAAGGGAAGCCAAAAATTACATACAGTTAAGAATTAAACTATATTTACACCCTAAAAAAATTGACATGAAAAATTTGATCATTTTCGGACTTTTTATCCTTACGCTGGTGTTTGCACAGTTTGCCCAGGCTCAAACAGCGGATGACGTTGTTAACAAGTACATAGATGCCCTGGGTGGTAAAGAGAAATTATCTTCTTTAAAATCGGTAAGGCTATCCGGCAGCATGAACATCCAGGGTACTGATATTGCCATTACCATAACCAAGCTGCACATGAAGGGGATGCGCATGGATATTTCGGTGATGGGCACGGAGAACTACCAGATCGTTACGCCGGGTAAAGGGGTTACTTTTATGCCGGTACAGGGTATGGCTTCGCCAACCGATATGTCGGAAGAACAGGCGAATGCGGCCCAAAGCCAGCTGGATGTACAAAGCGCCTTGCTGGATTATAAAGAGAAAGGCACTTCGGTTGAACTGTTGGGAAAAGAGAAAGTGGACGGCGTGGACAACTTCAAACTGAAGGTTACCTATAAGAACGGGATCGCAACCACGTATTATATCGGGTCTGATACGTACCGGCTTAACAAAACCGTAAGTAAAAGGACCATCAACGGGGAAGAAATGGAGATCGAGAATACCTATACCAACTATAAGCAGGTAGACGGTTTCTGGTTCCCCTTTACCAGCACCAGCAGCGTACAGGGTGAAACGAACTACGACAAGATTGAAACAAATATTACGGTAGACGAAAACATCTTCAAGTAATAAAAAACAGGTTTTTTTTTAAAAGCCCCGCTTTCCGAGCGGGGCTTTTTCATTTCATTTTGTACCTTACTTCAATAATTCATTTACGATGCAAAAACTAACGCTGCTTGCTGCAACATTGCTTGTTGCCTTCTCAACCCCGGCACAAAAGAAACAAACTGCCCCCGTCAGTAACGATGAAAGTATTTTATTCAGCAAGGTAAAATACCGTTCCATCGGCCCATACAGGGGAGGCAGGAGCGGCGCTGTTGCGGGCGACCCGGATCAAAAGAACACTTTTTATTTTGGCGGAACAGGGGGTGGTGTATGGAAGACCATCGATGGCGGCAGCAACTGGAAGAACATCAGCGATAAATATTTTGGCGGCAGCATCGGCTGTGTTTCTGTAGCGCCCAGCGACCCAACCGTCCTGTATGCCGGGGAGGGGGAAAATTCGTTGCGGGGAAATGTGAGCGAAGGTTTTGGAATATGGCGTACCGATGATGGCGGCCGCAGCTGGAAGCATACCGGGTTGAAAGACACCCGCCATATCATCCGCATTGTCATTCATCCAAAAAATCCTGATATCGTTTGGGTGGCGGCCATCGGGCATCTCTTTGGTCCCAACGAAGAACGGGGGATTTTTAAAACGGTGGATGGTGGCAAGACATGGAAGAAAGTGCTTTACGTTAATAACCAGACCGGTTGCAGTGACCTTATCATGGAACCGGGGAACCCGGCCGTATTGTATGCAGGCACCTGGCGCATACTGCGTACGCCATACAGCCTCGAAAGCGGCGGTGATGGAAGCGGTTTATGGAAAAGCGTTGACGGCGGGGAGACCTGGAAGAATATTTCGGCAAACAAAGGACTGCAAAGGAATTTGGGGAATTGTGGGAGTTACCGTTTGTCCCTCCAATACGGATAAGCTATATGCGCTGATGGAAAATAAGGACGGTGGACTGTATGTAAGCAATGATGCCGGCGAAAGCTGGATATTGCAAAGCAGCGATAATAATATCCGCCAGCGGGCCTGGTATTATACCAAGGTTTTTGCTGACCCGAAGAATGAGAATGATGTATATGTGTTAAATGTGAGTTTTTTAAAGAGTACGGATGCCGGTAAAACGTTCAAACCCATCCGGACTCCGCATGGTGATCATCATGATCTCTGGATCGACCCGGCTGACCCAAAGAGAATGATCGTTGCTGATGATGGGGGTGCACAGATCAGTTTTGACGGCGGCGAAAACTGGAGTACTTACCTGAACCAGCCTACCGCCCAGTTTTACCGCGTAAGTACCGATAATTATTTCCCCTACCGCATACTGGGTGCTCAACAGGATAATTCAACCATACGTATTTTATCAAGAAGCAGTAGCGGACAAATAACACAAAGCGACTGGCAGGAAACAGCTGGTAGTGAAAGCGGTTACGTGGTAGCTGATCCATTGAACAACGATGTTGTATATGGAGGAAATTACAGCGGTTATTTATCAAGGCTTGATCACAAGACCGGGGAGAACAGGGCTGTAAGTGTTTGGCCCGACGATCCCTTAGGCGCCGGTGCTGATGTTTCCAAATACCGTTTTCAATGGAACTTTCCCATTTTCTTTTCTCCGCATAACCCTAAGAAATTATATGCGGGCGGCAACATGTTATTTGCCACCGAAAATGAAGGTGCTTCCTGGACGGCATTGGGCGGAGATCTTACTACCAATGACAAAGAAAAACAACGTTCCAGCGGCGGTCCCATTACAAAGGACAATACCGGTGTGGAAGTGTATTGTACCATTTTCACAGCAACCGAATCTGCTTTGGAAAAAGACCTGCTGTGGACAGGCAGCGATGACGGTTTGATCCACGTAAGTAAAGACGGAGGCAGGAACTGGGATAACGTAACGCCTAAAGAGGCCGGGCAATGGATGATGTGGAATTGCGTGGAGACCGATCCGTTCAAAAAGGGCAAGGCATATTTTGTGGGCACAAAATACAAGAGTGACGACTTTGCCCCGTACATTTTTAAAACAGAGGATTACGGAAAGACATGGACAAAGATCACCAACGGGATCCCCGGCCTGCATTTCACCCGGGCGTTGAGGGCCGATAGAAAAAGACCGGGCCTGCTGTACTGCGGAACGGAATACGGCATGTACATCAGTTATGATGATGGTGCCAGCTGGAAACCCTTCCAGCTGAATTTACCGGTGGTGCCCATCACCGACCTGGCGATAAAAGAAAATGACCTGGTCGTGGCAACACAGGGCAGGTCGTTCTGGGTGCTGGATGACCTGGGTGTAGTGCAGCAAAAAGACAACAGCATTATTGATAAAAATCTGTTTGTGTTTGAGCCGAATGATGCCTACCGGTTTGATGGATACCAGAACCTGAATGCTAAAAATGCCGGGATGAACCCGCCCAATGGCTCCATCATCAACTATTACCTGAAGCATGTATCCGACTCTTCCAAAGTAAGTATCGAGATACTGGATAAGAATAAAAAACGGATAAAACTTTTTGCCAGCAATGCAAAGGACGACAAGATCGAAGTGAGCAAAGGCATGAACCAGTTTGTATGGAACATGCTGTACCCGCCGGCCGAAAGGGTGGAAGGGCTGATCCTCTGGCATGGTACGGTGCCCGGCCCCAAAGCCGCTCCCGGAAGATATTATTACAAGATAAAGGCTGATGCGGATTCTGCGGAAGGAAGTTTCATCATCCGGGCAAACCCCGTGTATAATGTTTCGCAGCAGGATTACGAAGAGCAGTTTAATTTCCTCATCACCATACGGGATAAATTCAACGAGATACAAAAAGCGGGAAAAAATATCCGGGACATCCGCAGGCAGATCAATGATTTTATCGACAAGCAGGGAAAGGGCTGTCCCAAAGAGATCAAACAACAGGCAGACAGTATCAATAAACAAATGACCGTGGTGGAAGAGGCCCTGCACCAGACCCGGGCAAAGAGCGGGCAGGACGTATTGAATTACCCGATCCGCCTGGATGATAAAATATCCGGATTGTATGATTTTGCTGCCAGCGGAAACAGCGCCCCGGCCAGGCAGGTGAAAGATGCGTATGCAGAATTATCGGCACAGGCAGACCTGCAGTTGAACAAACTGAAAAAGATCATCGAAGAAGACCTGGTAAAACTGAATGACATGATACGGGAGAAGGCGCTGCCGGTGATCGGGGTGAGGAAAGACTGATGCAGGATACCAGATGCCAGATGCAAGATACCAGATGCAAGATGCAAGATACCAGATGCAAGATACCAGATGCAAGATGGATCGATATCCTGCATCTTGAATCCTGTATCTCGTATCCTGTATCCCGTATCCGGGTATCCCTGTATATTTGCGCATGAATTTAAAAGCTTTCTCTTCTTCTTTCATAACCAAGTTCATCTTTTTAAAAAGGGCATTTGGCAACAAGCCATTCTGCCTGCTGGATATCGGCGCCGGTAACCATTCTGCCACAAAAGCAAAAAAAGTTTTCCCGGATTGTGAATACCATGGCGTTGACATGGAAAGGGATTACAACAACAGCGAAGCCGATTTTAAACTGATGACGGCTTTTTTATGAAATGGATCTTACCAAACTGAACTTTTCTTCCATCCCCGATAATTATTTTGATGCCATCTTAATGGTTCATGTCATTGAACATTTATACAACGGCGATGAAGTGATCAGGGGACTGTTGCCTAAACTGAAAAGCGGCGGCTATATGTACCTGGAATACCCCGGCGAAAAAAGTACCCGCCTGCCTTCCATGCCCGGCTCGCTGAATTTTAAAGACGATCCAACCCATGTACGTGTTTACTCCGTAGCGGAACTGTCAAAATTGTTTGGAGAGAATGGCTGTACGGTTTTAAAAGGAGGACCGAGAAGGAATGCCTGGTTCATACTGGCCATGCCGTTCAGGATCATCAGGACCTGGCTGCGTGGAAAAAAACTGCAGGGGAATGTTTTCTGGGATCTCTTGGGGTTTGCGGAATATGTGTGGGTGAGGAAGAAGTAAAACCGATACAGGATACAAGATCCCGGATATTACATCTCGTATCCTGTATCTCGTATCTGGCATCCTGTATCCTGTATCTAGTATCCGGTATCCAGCAAATCCGGCCTCCGCTCTTCCGTCCGCTTTACCGACTGCTCATGCCGCCACTCTTCGATCAGTTTATGATTGCCGCTTAATAATACATCGGGCACTTTCCATCCACGGAATTCTTCGGGCCTGGTATAAACAGGAGGAGCTAACAGATTGTCCTGGAAAGAATCGGTAAGCGCCGAAGTTTCATCATTCAATACGCCGGGTATCAGGCGGCCGATGGCATCTACCAGCACCGCAGCGCCTAATTCGCCGCCACTTAAAACATAATCACCAATGGATATTTCTTTGCTGATGAAATGATCCCGCACCCGCTGATCGATCCCTTTGTAATGCCCGCAGATCAGCAGCAGGTTATTTTTCAGCGAAAGCTGGTTCGCCATTTTCTGGTTGAATGTCAAGCCATCCGGTGTTAAGAAAATGATCTCATCGTACTTCGTAACTTTCTGCAATGCTTCAATGGCATTCACCAGGGGTTCGATCATCATTACCATGCCGGCACCGCCGCCAAATGCATAATCATCTACCTGGGCCCGGGCATAGGTGGTATGATCCCGTAAATTAATTACGTTCACTTCCAGCAGGCCTTTATCCCTTGCCCTTTTTAAAATGGAATGGGCAAAGGGGCTGTCCAGTAAATCAGGAACAACGGAGATGATGTCGATCTTCATGCTGCAAAGTAAATCTAATATCGAACAAGGACAAGTGAATACTGAACAAGGAACAAGGAATTTTGAAGTAAGCACTCGATCCTCATTCAAAATTCCTTGTTCGATATTCATTCCTTTGTTCAATATTCAAGGGCCCATAAACTGGTCGAGGTCCCGTTTATCTTTTTTTGTCGGCCTTCCCTGTTTGCTCATCCGTTTACCGGTATGGAATGCTGCTGCCTGGAACTGTATCCGTTCTATTTCTTCCGCCGGTGTAACGTCTTCATAATGCCTGATGGCCTCGCTGTATTGAACCCGTTTGTATAACAGTGCGGTCACTTTTATCACCCACCGTTTATTTTCCGTCTTCACTTCATATTCATCACCCGCATTCACCGTACGGGATGCTTTGGCATTATCCCCGTTATGTTTTATCTTTCCCCTGTCGCAGGCATCTGCCGCCTGGCTCCGTGTCTTGAACAGCCGGATTGCCCACAGGTATTTATCCAGGCGTAACTTTTCCTTTTCCATTATCCAAAAATAAATCCTTTTGTCACAATGCAGGTTAAAGCCATGGTATTTCATTAATTTTATTCACTAAAACACAACGTATGAAATTCAGGAGTTTCAAAATTGTCATCCTGTTTGTTTGCCTCGCCCAGTTCAGCCTTGCTCAAAACAGGGGCCGCATAAACTGGACAGAAGATGGGAATGCCTATACCAAAGTAAAGGATGGCGGCATTGTAAAAGTAGACCCCAAGACCGAAGCAGAAGTGGTGCTGGTAAGAAAGGAACAACTCACTGTTCCCGGGGCAAAGGGGCCCCTTGTTCCTCAATCGTATACATTCAATAACAACAATACCAAACTGCTCATCTTTACCAACACGGCTAAGGTATGGCGTTACAACACCCGGGGCGATTACTGGGTACTGGATATCATTGCCAATAAATTAAAGCAACTGGGTAAAACGCTTCCCGCCCGGTCATTGATGTTTGCAAAATTTTCTCCCGATGGAAGAAGGGTTGCCTATGTGAGTGAACACAATATCTACGTGGAAGAGATCAGCACCGGTAATATTAACAAGCTTACCAAGGACGGCAGCAGGAAGCTGATAAACGGCACGTTCGACTGGGTGTATGAAGAAGAATTTGGCTGCCGCGACGGTTTCCGCTGGAGCCCAGATGGAAGCCGGATCGCTTTCTGGCAGGTGGATGCTACCAGGATACGTGACTATTATATGCTCAATACCACCGACAGTGTTTACTCGCAGGTGATACCGGTTGAATATCCCAAAGTGGGAGAAGCGCCGTCGCCGGTGAGGATCGGTGTGGTGAGTCTCGACAACGGTTATATCCGCTGGATGAATATTGAAGGCGATCCGCAGCAGAATTACCTGCCCCGTATGGAATGGGCCGGGTTGAATGAACTCATCGTTCAGCAACTCGACCGCAAGCAACAGGAAAGTAAATTAAAATACTGCAATGTTACCGATGGCAGCAGCCGCACCTTCTGGGCTGAGAATAATGATTCATGGGTTGACCTGAATGCAGATGACCCTGCCGGATGGAACTGGGTGAACAAGGGCCTGGATTTTTTATGGATAAGCGATAAGGATGGCTGGCGTCATATTTACAAGATAAGCAGGGACGGTAAGACTGAAACACTGCTCACGAAAGGCAATTATGACATTGGGGATATCAAGTGCATTGATGAGGCCAACAACCATATTTATTTCACCGCATCACCAAAGAATGCAACACAATTGTACCTCTACCGGGTGAATATCGAAAAGGGAAACATCATTCAGAAAGTGAAGAAGATCGTTTCCAAACCCAGGGCAGATCCGGAAATGATAAGCGACAGCACCCTGAAGGGCTCACACGATTATAACATCTCCCCCAATGGAAAATATGCCACGCATTCCTTCTCCAACCACCAAACACCCCGGGTGATGGAATGGATCACCCTGCCGGATAACAAACCGGTCAACCCGGCTAAAACCATTGCAGCGCTGAAGAAAACCGACAACAACGTCAATATAGAATACCTGCAGGTTACCACCGATGACAACATCACGCTGGATGCATGGATCAACAAGCCGAAGGATTTTGATCCATCCAGGAAATACCCCGTGGTATTTTATGTGTATGGTGAACCGGCATCTTCCACCGTGCTGGACCGCTACGGCAACCAGAACAATTTTTTATATAACGGCGACATACGCAAGGATGGTTATGTACAGGTGGCCATCGACAACCGCGGTACCCCCATGCTGAAAGGGGCTCCCTGGCGCAAATCGATCTACCGCAAGGTTGGCGACATAAACGTGCGTGACATGGCGATGGGTTTTAAGAAGCTGATGGAACAGAATGCCTATTTTGACAAGGACCGCATTGCCGTATGGGGATGGAGCGGGGGTGGTTCATCTACACTCAACCTGCTGTTCCGCTACCCGGAGATCTTCCAGACGGGCATTTCCATTGCTGCAGTTGCCAACCAGTTGTTCTATGATAATATTTACCAGGAACGCTACATGGGACTGCCCCAGGAGAATATGGAAGATTTCATAAACGGTTCACCTGTTACGTATGCAAAGAATTTAAAAGGAAATCTCCTGTACATACACGGAACGGGTGATGACAATGTGCATTTCAGCAATGCCGAATTGCTGGTGAACGAACTGATCAAACAGGGTAAACAGTTCCAGTACATGCCTTATCCAAACAGAACGCATAGCATTTCAGAAGGCGCCGGCACCTTTGAACACTTATCTACTTTATATACCACTTATTTGAAAGCGCATTGTCCGCCGGGAGCAAGATAAATCTGTGATTCAATGAAAAAATAAGAAAAGATTTAACACAAGGACTTTAGAAAACGCCAAGAAGCAAATCATTGCCTATATGTTTTCTATGTTTCCTATGTTCTATGTGGTTCAAAATATTTTAAAGTTTCTCCCCGTGCTGGCTCAGATCCAGCCCTTTCATTTCTTCTTCATCGCTCACCCGTAAGGGAGTGATGAGATCCGTGATCCTGAGCAGTACAAATGTTCCGGCAAAGACAAAAGCCGAAACAGCGAGCATGGTCACCAAATGAACAATGAACAGGTGCGATTCTCCAAACAACAATCCATTGCCGGTTGTATTGGCGCTGTTGACGGCCTGGTTCGCAAAAACAGCTGTTAATAAAAAGCCCACCATACCACCCACGCCATGACAGGGAAAGACATCCAGCGTATCATCAATGGAGGTTCTTGTACGCCATTCCACCATCATGTTGCTTACAATGCTGCTTACAATACCCACCGTTAATGAATGGGCAATACTGATGTAACCGGCTGCCGGGGTGATGGCCACCAGGCCGACCACGGCGCCGATACAGGTTCCCATGGCCGAGGGTTTGCGTCCACGCAGTGCATCAAAGATTATCCAGGTAAATGCAGCAGCAGCCGAAGCGGTGGTGGTGGTGGCAAGCGCTGTTACCGCCAGTGAGTTTGCTCCAAATGCCGAACCGGCATTGAAACCAAACCAACCAAACCAAAGTAACCCGGTGCCTAATAAAACATACGTGATCCTTGCCGGTGTATGCGCTTCTTCGTTTCTTTTCTTCAGGTAAATGGCGCTGGCCAGTGCTGCCCACCCGGCGCTCATATGTACCACCGTGCCGCCGGCAAAATCGAGTACGCCATATTTATATAAGATCCCTTCCGGGTGCCAGGTGGCATGTGCCAGCGGGCAATAAATGAAAATGCAGAACAGGCAGATGAATAAAATGTAGGAAGTGAATTTTATCCTTTCTGCAAAAGCACCGGTGATCAATGCCGGGGTGATGATGGCGAACTTCAGCTGGTAAAAGGCAAACAGCATGAGCGGGATAGTAGGGGCCAGGATCCATGGCTTACCGTTCAGCAATCCCTTCATCATAAAAAAAGTACCGGGATTGCCAATGATACCGCCGATGGAATCGCCGAAGGCCAGGCTGAAACCGATCATCACCCAAAGTACGGTGATGACGGCCATGCTGATAAAACTCTGCAGCATGGTGCTAATGACATTCTTCTTGCTTACCATGCCCCCGTAAAAGAAGGCAAGCCCGGGTGTCATCAATAATACAAGCGCAGCAGCCGTAAGCATCCAGGCCGTATCAGCATTGTTGATGTTTGCCACTTCGGTAACGGCCGTTTTTGTTACAGCAGGAAAGAGAACAGACAGGGCCACAATTACCAGCAGCAGCAGGAAAGGAATGAGTGCTTTTTTTCGGTTCATGTTTATACAAATAAGAATTAAAGAGTTACTTGTATAGCAGGCAATTGTTACAAGTAAAAATAAGAAACGAATGCTGAAGCGGCTGGTTGCTTTATCAACATACTATCAATACAGCAAACTCCTGGAAAATGAACGGACCAAACCTTCCGTAACGCCTTACTCTACGTTTTAAGGATCTCAGTGAACCTGTACCATCCCGGTAACTATCGGGAGGTGATAGAAACAAAGAGAACCACATGGACTTCGGTGTAAAGTCCGGTGTTTTCTATCTTTTAAATGCTTCAGGTGCTATGCCGTTTAACAGCTGGTTCAAAACTTAATTTTCAGTTTTCAGCGGATTATCCGCAAATTTGCTGCAACAAAACCTTTATATGAGAAAACTACTGTTAATGCTTAGCCTTGTGCTGACCTCCTCCTTGCTGTTTGCACAAAAGTCATTCACCATCCGGGTGGTTGATTCAAAAACAGGAAACCCCATACCAAATGCCTCGGTAAAGATCAAATCTTCCAACAAGGGAGGGTTCACCGCTGCCGATGGCACCATCAGCCTCCAGGCTTCTGCCGATGATGTGATAGAGATCACCAACATCGGGTATAATTTCCAGTCGGTAAAATTAGGCAACCAGTCATCTGTAACTGTCAGCCTTGAAACAGCGCTGGTTGATATGGGCGATGTGGTGGTGGTAGGTACCCGTGGTGCTCCAAGGGCTAAACTTGAAACAGCCGTTCCGGTGGATGTGATCCGCATTAACCAGGTAGGACTTCCTACGGCAAAAATGGACCTGACCTCTGCACTGAACATGGCAGCTCCTTCTTTCAATTACAACAAACAAAGCGGCGCCGATGGTGCCGACCATATTGACCTGGGTACCCTGCGTGGACTTGGTCCTGATCAAACACTTGTCCTGATCAACGGCAAGCGCCGCCACCAGACCGCATTTGTAGCCCTGTTTGGAACAAGGGGCCGTGGCAATTCCGGCGCCGACCTGAATGCATTCCCGCAGTCGGCGGTTGACCGCATTGAAATATTACGTGACGGCGCTTCGGCACAATACGGTTCCGATGCGATGGCAGGCGTAATGAACATCATTCTGAAAAGGGATATCAACCACTGGTCGATCAATGCAGGATGGGCCGGTTATTACGATACAAAGTTCAACGCCCGGAAATTCAACGACGGCAACCAATATTATTCAGGAAATACGATCGACGGGGGAACAGTTACGGTTTCTGCAAACAACGGATTTAAACTGGGAAAGAACGGTGGATTTGTAAATATCTCCCTCGATTTTTTGACCCAGGGAAAGACCTATCGCCAGGCAGATACCGTAAACTGGCAGACCGATAAGAATGCATTGCCTTATATAAATCCCTACCGCCGTGCATTTGGCGATGGGTCGGTAACAACGTACGGCGCAATGTACAACATGGAAATTCCCGCCGGTGCAGGTAAGAAAACAACTTTTTATTCTTTTGGAGGATATAATGTAAAATCATCCGACGCCTTTGCCTATACCCGTAACTGGAGTGCCAGGCCGCAGCGTTTCCCCGTGGATGCAAATGGTGACCTGATCTACAACAGCGATATCATGCGTACTGCAAATGACGGGGAGATCTATTATAACCCGCATATCCAGACAAAGATCAAGGACGCTTCCATTGCCGTTGGCTTAAAAGGGATCTGTCATAAATGGAACTGGGACCTGAGCAATACCCTGGGCAATAATGATTTTCATTATTATGGAGATAAAACATTCAATGCTTCCATGTTCATGACACCGGGTACCCCGTTGCCTACTCATTTTGATGATGGGGGATTCCGGTTTTTGCAGAATACACTGAACTTCGACGTAAGCAGGTCTTTTAGCACCGTGGCCGAAGGGCTTAACCTGGGTTTGGGTGCTGAGTACCTGTACGAACATTACTCCATTTTTGCCGGCGAAGAAGGTTCGTATAAAAATTATCACCCGGCAGATATCTTTTACCCCAATGTAGGGGAGTTCCGTACGCCTGCTTCCGGTTCACAGGGTTTTCCCGGCTTCACGCCTTCGGATGCCATCAAGGCACAGCGTTCCAATATCAGTTTGTACGTGGATGCAGAACTGAATGCCACCAGGGCCTGGCTGCTGGACGGGGCTGTTCGTTTTGAGAACTATTCCGACTTCGGGTCGGTGGCTACCTTCAAATTGGCAACACGTTATAAAGTGGCCCGTAATTTCAACCTGCGGGGTTCGGTAAGCACGGGCTTCCGGGCGCCGTCATTGCAGCAGATCAATTTCAGCAATACGCTTACTTCTTTCAGCGGCGGCGTGCTGGTGAATGCACTCATTGCCCGCAACGGAAGTTCTATTACAAAAGCAGCCGGTATTCCCGACCTGAAGGAAGAAACCTCGGTGAACGGAAGCATCGGATTTTCCTGGAAACCCATCAGCGGGTTAACATTTACCATGGACGGGTACATTGTTAAAGTAAAAGACCGTATCGTATTATCCGGGCTGTTCAGCGCTTCTGATCCTACCTTGCCGCCCTCCTTTACTTCGCAGATACCGGCCGACGTAGCAACGGTCCAGTTCTTTGCCAATGCGGTCAATACAACCAACTACGGGCTGGATATTGTTGCTGACTATTCAAAAAAATGGGGCAGGAACGGGATCAGGGTCTTGCTGGCGGGTAATTTCCAGCGCATGAAAGTGGATGACATCAATGTACCCGCTGCGCTGAACGGAACAGTGCTGAACCAGAAGACCTTCTTCAGCGACCGGGAAGAATCCTTCCTGCTGGCATCGGCGCCCAATACCAAATTGAATTTGAACCTGGAATACAACTTCAGGAAATTTGCCGTGGGTACCAACCTTACCTGCTTTGGTAAAATAAAACTGCTGGGCTTTGGTGACGCAACAGCCGATAACCCGAACCAGACCGGTATCAACCCGCAGGTGCCCACCGATGCAGATCCGAATGTATACGTGCCCGAAGAGTTCAACTTCAAGTCAAAGCTGGTGGCCGACCTGTATGCATCGTATAAACTCTGTAAACGCATCACGTTGTTTGTGGGGGCAGACAATGTATTTAATGTGCATCCCAACCTGGGCGTGAACCCACAGGCGAAAGGCTGGTTTGGTGATAACGAATCCGGCGGACCATGGGACAGTGTGCAGATGGGTTTCAACGGAAGAAAATTATTCGGAAAGGTTTCTTTCAATTTTTAGAACCTCGTTAAAATAAAATAATTTTAAAGGCATTCACACGAATGCCTTTATTCATTTCAAAGCAGGGTTATGAAAAAATATACAACACTCCTTCTCTCTTTTTTTATCCTGGCTTTCATCAAATGCTTATCAGCCCAGAACAAGATCGTTGTCTTCCAGTCTGATTTCGGGTTGAAGGACGGCGCCGTATCTGCCATGAAGGGGGTGGCTATGGGCGTTTCACCGGATCTGAAATTATATGACATTACGCATGAGATCCCGGCATACAATGTATGGGAAGCAGCATACCGGCTTGAGCAAACCGTTCCTTACTGGCCCGCAGGTACGGTGTTCGTTTCGGTGGTCGATCCCGGGGTGGGAACAGACCGCAGGTCCGTTGTACTGAAAACAAACTCGGGGCATTTCATTGTCACACCCGATAATGGCACCCTGACCTTAATTGCTGAAACCCTCGGTATTGCTGAGATAAGAGAGATCGATGAAGCGGTGAACCGCCGGAAGAATTCAGAGAGGTCCTATACATTTCACGGGCGGGATGTGTATGCATACACAGCTGCACGATTAGCAGCGGGAAGCATCCGCTTTGAGCAGGTGGGCCCGGCATTGCAGAAAGAGGTGGTGAAGATCCCCTTTCAAAAAGCGGAGCTGACCGGCAACAGGATCAAAGGCACCATTGCCATCCTGGATGTGCAGTATGGGAATATCTGGACAAATATCCCGGCGGAGCTTTTCAATAAATTGAATGTGAAGGTTGGCGATAAGCTGCGGGTACTGATCTACCGGAACAATATAAAGAGATACGAAGGGATCATGCCTTACAGCGAGACCTTTGGCGGCGTGGCTAAAGGAAAGCCATTGATCTACCTGAACAGTTTATTGCAGGTTTCCTTTGCGCTGAACATGGGAAATTTTTCTGAAGTGCATAAAGTGTATAGCGGGAGTGAGTGGAGGGTGGAGATACGAAAATAATGAACAAGAAACAAGGTATGATGAACAATGAATCTTTTTCTCATTAGTAAATCTTCAAATCACCAAATCATCAAATCGTCCTCCCCGGATACTCCTCCAGCGCCTTCTCCAAACAATCCATTGCTGCATTGATAGCCGTTACATTGATCACATAGGCCAGCCGTACTTCCTGCTTGCCCAATCCGGGTGTGCTGTAAAAGCCGGTGGCAGGTGCCAGCATCACGGTCTGGTTGTTGTAGTTAAAGGATTCCAGCAGCCATTGGCAGAATTTATCCGAATCATCAATGGGCAATTTGGCCATGGCATAAAAAGCGCCGCCGGGGTTAGGACAAAAGACACCGGGTATCTTATTTAATCTCGTTACAATGGTATCACGGCGCAGTTTGTATTCTGCCTTGGCGGTATCAAAATAATTATCAGGAAGGTCAACCGCCGCTTCGCCCAGTATCTGTGCAAATGACGGGGGGCTTAACCTTGCCTGTGCAAATTTCATCGTGGTATCCAGCAGCGCTTTGTTCCTGGTGACAAAGGCCCCAATGCGTCCGCCGCAGGCGCTGTAGCGTTTGCTGATGGTGTCCATCAGCACCACATGATCATCAACACCCGTTAAATGCATGGCGCTGGTATGTTTTCCTTCATAGCAGAATTCACGATAGGCTTCATCGGCAAATAAATACAGGTTGTGTTTGATGATGAGCTGCTTCAGCACTTCCATCTCTGCAGCACTGTATAAATAACCGGTGGGGTTATTGGGATTACAGATAACAATGGCCTTCGTCTTCGGCGTGATCACTTTTTCAAAATCAGCAATGGGTGGTAATGCAAAACCTGTTTCAATGGAAGACGTAATAGGTTTTACAACCACATCGGCTTCCACGGCAAAGCCATTGTAGTTGGCATAAAAAGGTTCGGGAATGATCACTTCATCCCCGGCATCCATACAGGCCATAAAGCCAAAGATGATGGCTTCACTGCCACCGGTGGTAATGATGATCTGTTCATGTGTAACGTCGATGCCCACTTTCTTATAATATTGCACTAATTTTTTGCGGTAGCTTTCATTGCCGGCGCTGTGACTGTATTCCAGCACCTTAAAATCAGAATGGCGTACGGCATCCAGCACCATTTTTGGTGTTTCAATATCCGGCTGGCCAATGTTGAGGTGGTATACTTTTGTGCCCTTGCGCTTTGCGGCTTCGGCATACGGAACCAATTTTCGGATGGGGGAAGCAGGCATCTGCATTCCGCGGTTACTTACTGTTAGCATGGTGCAAATATAAGATGAAAGCCGATACAGGAAGCAGGATGCCGGATGCCGGAAACCGGATACCAGATACCGGATACCAGATACCGGATACTGGTAACTGGTCATTGAGCTCTTCAAACCACAAACCACAAACTTCAAACCTCAAATTCTTACTTTTGCACATGCCCAGTTTCATAACCCCCAGCCGCATTATCGTTACCTGCAGTAACCGTCTTTCTTCTTACCTGCAAATGGAAGTAGCGGAGCTTGGATACAAACCCGAACGGGTCTTTAAGACCGGGGTGGAATTAAAGGGCACACTGGTTGACTGTATCCGGCTGAACCTGAACCTGCGTTGTGCCAGCCAGGTATTGTTTTCCTTAAAAGAATTCCGGGCCGATAATGCAGATGACCTGTATAAGGCATTGCTCGATTTTCCATGGGAAGATATCCTGGAACGGGATGGATATTTTTCCATCAGTAGCAATGTAAGCAATGATACCATCAACAATTCCTTATTCGCCAATGTAAAAGTGAAGGATGCGATCGTAGACAGGTTCCGGAATAAGACCGGCGAACGCCCTAACTCAGGACCCGAGCTGGATAAAACGGTCATTCATTTGTACTGGAAGGAATCGCTGGCAGAGATTTTCATAGATACATCCGGGGAAACATTATCCAAGCACGGTTACCGAAAGATCCCCGGCAAGGCGCCCATGCTGGAATCATTGGCAGCAGCAACCTTGCTGGCAACCAAATGGGACAGGCATTCCGTTTTTGTAAATCCCATGTGTGGTTCCGGTACGGTGGCCATTGAAGCAGCTCTGCTTGCCACCAACCGTAAACCGGGTCTGCTTCGTTTTAATTATGCATTCATGCACCTGGCAGGGTATAATGAAAGGATCTATGATGCTGCATTTAAAGAACTGGAGCAGCAGGTTACAGAAGTGCCGGGATTAAAGATCATTGCCACGGATATCAGCGAAGACGCGGTGAATATTTCGAAGATCAATGCGGGCATAGCAGGTGTGGAGGAATATATTGAATTTGCTGTTTGTGATTTTGAAGAGACAAATGTACCTGAAGAAGGGAAAGGTGTTGTTTATTTCAACCCTGAATATGGCGACCGCCTGGGTGTGGAAGCTGAACTGGAGATCACATATAAACGCATTGGTGATTTTTTAAAGAAGAAATGCAAGGGTTACTTCGGTTATATTTTTACCGGCAATTTAGAACTGGCAAAAAAGATCGGCCTCAAGCCAAACCGGCGTATTGAATTCTATACAAGTAAAATTGATTGCCGGTTGTTCGAATACGAATTGTACAGCGGTACAAAGCGATCAGATAAATAATGCGCTTATTTATTTAACTTTATTTATCAATTCCCATTTCAAAATCATATCTCATGAAGAAGATAACTATAATGGTTGCCATAACCTTATTGTGCAACAATGATTCCAATGCACAATCATTGGCCGTGAATACCGATGGAAGTACGGCCCATGGAAGCGCCCTGCTGGATGTAAAAAGTACTACCAGGGGCCTGCTCATTCCACGGATGACGAAGACAGAGAAAATTGCGATCGGTTCACCCGCCACAGGGTTGTTGATCTTTCAAACAGCGCCTGATAGTGTTGGTTTCCATTATTACAGTGGCAGCAACTGGGCGTGGTTGGCCAACAGTGTTACCCCGGAGGAATGGCTGATCACCGGCAACAGCAATGCCACGGCCTCCAGCTATCTGGGTACCAATAACGGCACCGATCTCCGTTTTGCGGCAAACAGTTTTGAATTTGGACGCATCAGTTCCAACTCGGGTTTTTGGGGTTACGGCGAGATCAATCCGCAATACAATATGGATATCGCACTGGGTACCGCTGCTGTAAATCCCTGTACACGCAATGGTATACGCCTTAAGCCGCCCGGTTTCAGCAATGGCTGCGATAATGGTTTTTTTATGGGACTTGATAATAATCTTTCCATTGCGGATGCTTCCATCTGGAATTATGGAAACAATTTATCGGGTGCACAAAATCTTAAACTGGGACTTAACAATACCGAAATAGTCCGGTTTACCACTGCCGCCTTCCAGGGATTGGGTGAAACAGACCCGCAATACAATTTAGACATGCGGCTGGGTATAGCAGCTGTTTTTCCATGCATCCGGAACGGGATACGGTTGAATACCCCTGCAAACAGCAATGCTTGCGAACGGGGGCTGTTTGTAGGGTATGATAACAATACGGTTTTAAGTACGGCTTCTTTCTGGAATTTTGGTGATGGCTCCTCATTTCCGCCCGGCTATTCTTTGCGTTTTGGCCTGGGAGGCGATTTTACGCTTGGCGAAAAAATGCGGATCACCGGTGACGGAGTCGGGATAGGCTCTACCAGTCCCATTGCAAAATTGCATATCATCGACAGAACGGGCGCT
The DNA here is from genome assembly GCA_016710165.1 of Chitinophagaceae bacterium. NCBI lineage: Bacteria > Pseudomonadati > Bacteroidota > Chitinophagia > Chitinophagales > Chitinophagaceae > Chitinophagaceae bacterium. The sequence goes on from JADJLJ010000002.1 coordinate 473,369, forward strand.
CTTCTTCCGGGTGTAATGGTCACCAATACTTCGCTGCCTTCGTCCTCCAACGGATTTTATACCGGCTTAAAAGATAACGGCATTGGCAACACAGGAAGGGTATGGAATTACCAGAATGCCGACATTGAATTTGGCGCCAACGATATTCTGCGGATGATCATTGCTTCTTCCGGGGAAGTAGGCATTGCCACTTCGTTGCCGCCTACAAGTACGTTACAGGTGGATGGAACGCTTGCAGTAGGGGTTTCTTCAAATATTACTGGTGGTACGATCGGTTCACCAACTGTGATCAGTACGCAAAAATCATTTTTATCACTAAGCCCTTCCGGGGGGGATCATTATCAATTGCCAAATCCTTTAAATTGTGCCGGCCGCATCTATTATATACGGAATACCGATAATACTGTTGCGGCACAGCTTGGAAGTGTGGCTGGTTTGATCTGCCCGGGCAGTGGTGCCTGTCTTGCCCCCGGTGCTTACTATTCAATGGCTGGTGCCGCATCAGGCAAAACGGTTATTGCTATTTCCGATGGAACGAACTGGACCGTAGGAAAGATCGATTGATGATTACCGGGTTCAAAAATAGAAGGACCAATTGAAAATCAGGAATTGATTATTGAACATTTCTTAGCCCAATGAATATTCAAAGTACAACAATCCATGTTCAACTGATCATCCGGAACACCGTCCATTTTTGTGATGCAGGAACAATATAGGGGGCTATGGCATCGCTGTATTGTTTGAACTGCGGCTGCCCCATTTCGCTCAATGCTTTTTCAAAATCAGCCAGGGATTCGAAAAGATATTCGTCTACGATATGTGAAGGTGATTCGCCGATATGCCCCACACTCAACCGGTTCACTGAATTTTTAAAATGTGATGATCTGAATTTTTCGGCGCCCCAGGCTTTGATGATGTCGAGCGCTTCTTTTTGTTTACCGAAAACAATGTCGATGGTCCATACACAGTTGTACATGGTGATTTTATTTAGAAGGTTAAGATGCGGGATACGAGATGCAGGATGCCGGATACAAGATGCTGCATAGGAAAGAACAACTCTACGATCCCGAATAAACTTATCTGGCATCTTGAATCCTGGATTTATGATCTTACCCTGTTCCGTATATACACCAGCTTTATCCCTGCTTTGTCCGTTTCTTTCTTATCGATCTCGATCTGGGGGATTGATTTAATGAGGGGTGTTAGTTTCTGAAACCCGTAATTCCGGGGATCAAAATTGGGCTGTTTTTTCAGCAGCAGGTTGCCCACATCACCCAGGAACGCCCATCCGTTCTCATCGGCCAGGTCATCAATGCTGGCAGCGATCAATTTGATTGTCTCCTTACTGAGCTTATCAACCGAAGCCCTGGGAGCAGGTTTACTGGTCTTCGTTTTTACTGTATTTTTTTCTTCTGCTTCAAAGGCCGGGATGATCTCCATGTAAATGAATTTGTCGCAGGCCACGATGAACGGGTTGGGCGTCTTCTTCTGCCCGATGCCATAAACTTTCATACCGGCTTCTCTCAATCGCAGTGCCAGGCGGGTGAAATCACTGTCGCTGCTGATGATACAGAACCCGTCCACTTTGCCGGAATAGAGAATGTCCATGGCATCAATGATGAGGGCGCTGTCGCTGGAATTCTTCCCGCTGGTATAACTGTATTGCTGGATGGGGGTGATGGCATTTTCCAGCAGCACATTCTTCCAGCCCGAGACGGTGGGCCTTGTCCAGTCTCCATAGATCCTTTTAAACGTGGGGGTGCCGTACTTGGCAATTTCTTCCATCACGCCCTTTACATTGCTGTAAGGCACATTGTCGGCGTCTATCAGGACCGCAAGCCGTATATCTTTTTGTATTTCCATAAAATGATTATACACAATATAACTCTTTTTTCCGCAACCTGCCGGAGTGAGGCCTGTAAAGGCAACTCATCTCACCGAACCACAGTTCATCCGTAAAAATTAACCATTTGGTTAAATTTAATTTGGATTTTAAGAAAACCGGGTTAGTTTTGCATAATTAACCAAATGGTTAAAAAATGAAAAAGAAAGACAAGAATACGGAACAGGTGATCCTGCAGACAGCCCGGAAGATATTCATACAGAAGGGGCTGACGGGAGCCCGGATGCAGGATATTGCTGACCAGGCCGGCTTTAACAAGGCGCTGGTGCATTATTATTTTACTTCGAAGGATAACCTGTTCAACCTGGTGTTTGAACAGGAATTCAGTAACCTGTTCTCCAGCCTGGCTACCATCGTTGCTTCCGACCTGCCCCTGTTTGAAAAAATTGAAAGTATTGTATCGCTCGACATTGAGCGCCTGAGCCAGTTCCCCGGCCTGCCCAATTTTGTATTGAATGAGATGAGCCGGAACCCGGATGTGTTATTGAAGCGGCTTAAAAGAATACCGGTGGAGAAAGTGCTGATCGTTTTTCAAAAACAGATCAATTCCGAAATAAAAAAAGGAACAATCCGGAAGATAACGGCCGAGCAGCTTTTCATCAATATTCAGTCCATGTGCATCTTCCCCTTCATCGCCCGGCCCATGATCAAGGCGCTGATGCAGATGGATGAAAAAACATACATGACCATGATCCAGAGGCGAAAAACAGAGGTAGCCCAATTCATCATCAGCGCCATTAAAGCATGATCTTTTTAAATCAATAAAGACATTTTATGAAGATAAAACACATAATTATTTCCTGTTTGTTGTTTGCTGCTGACCGGCTGATGGCCCAGGATAAACCAGTACTCACGCTGGAGCAGTGTTATACACTGGCATCCACCGTTTCTCCGCTGGCCGAGCAAAAGGCACTTACCATCCGTGCCGGAAATATGGCCGAGAAGAACCAGAACCTCAAATGGCTGCCGCAGGTTGACCTGAATGCACAGGCAACTTATCAATCGGCTGTTACATCTTTCCCGGCAAAGTTGCCCAATGTAACCGTTGAAGAATTGAGTAAAGACCAATACAAAGGAACGCTTGATATTCTGCAGCCGGTTTACGACGGAGGTGTCATCAGCACACAGAAAAAACTGCAGCATGCAACCACCAATGTGGAAAGCCAGCGGGTGGAAGTAGACCTGTTCCAGCTTAGATCAAAAGTGAACGGGTATTTCTTTACCGCTATATTGATGGAAGAGAATATCCGGGTGATGAACCTGGTAAAGGACGACCTGGATAATAACATCAAAAAGCTAACTGCACAGGCAGCAAATGGTATTGCTACAAACAGTAACGTAGACGTATTGAAGGCAGAACTGTTGAAAACATCGCAAAAGATCATTGAATACAACGCTGCCCGGAAAGCCGCCATACAAATGCTGGAAATACTTACCGGTACAGCGATCGCTGAAAGTACATCGTTTGTAAAACCAGCTGGCGCTGCCAATACAGATGAGGCAGTTTCAGATCGCCCCGAATTGAAATTATTCGACTTTCAAAAGCAGCAGTTTCAGTTGCAATCGAAACTGATCGGTGCAAGGTCAAATCCCAGGTTCTCATTCTTTGCAAATGGAGGATACGGGAAACCAGGCCTGAACATGCTGAAGAACGAATTCCAGTGGTTCTATACCGGCGGCGTGAGGTTGAGCATTCCTATTACCGGACAATTCACGAAGCAGCGTGATCAACGGGTCATTAAGATACAGGAACAGATCGTTGAGAGGCAGAAAGAAAATTTTCTGAACAACAACCGGCAATTGCTTGTTCAGCAAAAAAATGAGGTGGAAAAATACAAGCAACTGGTGGCAACGGATGCAGAGATCGTTGCCCTGCGGACAAAGATAAAAGAGAATGCTTCCTTCCGCCTGGCCAACGGCATTATCACTTCCAGCGATTACATCACCGAACTGAATGCCGAGAGCCAGGCCATGCTTACGCAGAAGCTGCATGAGATACAATGGCTGCAGTCGCAATACAATTACAAACTCATTCTTGGTAAATAAAATACGTCAAATACAATTTTATGAAATCAATTTTTAAAAAACTGCTCACACCGCTTGCCATCATGAGCTTTGTTTCCTGTAACAACGGGAACGGCAATTACGATGCTTCCGGAACTTTTGAAGCGGATGAAGTGATCGTTTCGGCAGAGGCCACCGGGAAGATCCTGCAATTGAATATTGAGGAAGGAGCCAGCCTGGCAAAGGACTCGGTTGTTGGAAAGATAGACCCAACCGCCATTGAATTGCAAAAGGAACAGGCCTCCTCTTCTGTAGAAGCATTGCAGCAACGAACCAATGATGCTGAGCCGCAGGTTAACATACTGGAGTCGCAGATGTTGCTGCAGACAAAACAAATTGCCGTAGATGAAGAGCAGTTACGGGTGTTGCAAAAAGAACAGCAGCGTTTTCAGAAACTGGTTGCTGCCGATGCAGTGCCTGCCAAACAACTGGATGATATCAACGGGCAGGTAAATGTGCTGAAAGAAAAGATCGTAGCGGGCAAAACACAGTTGCATGTGCTGCAAAGCCAGGTCAGTTCGCAACGCCGTTCCGTGGCCATTCAGAACAGGGGGATATTGAGTGAGAAGATCCCTATGGAAAAAAGGGTTGCCCAGATACAGGACCAGCTTGACAAGACAACGATCAGGAACCCGGTTGCAGGTACAGTGCTTACCAAATACGCCCGGCAAAATGAATTTACCGTCACCGGCAAAGCCCTGTACAGGATCGCTGACCTGTCCACGATGAAACTGCGTGCCTACATCACCGGCGATCAGCTGGCGCAGGTTAAACTGAACCAGCCCGTAAAAGTAAAAGTGGATGACGGGAAGGGAAAATACAGGGAACTGCCCGGTACCATTTCCTGGATATCAGATAAGGCGGAATTCACACCAAAAACCATTCAAACAAAAGAAGAACGTGCCAACCTGGTGTATGCGGTTAAGATAAATGTGAAGAATGATGGCTACCTGAAGATCGGGATGTATGGCGAAGTGGTTTTTTAAAAATGAGATAATGAATGCAGTTACGGTAAATAATATTGTAAAGACCTATGGCTCAAAAAAAGAAACAGTAAAAGCGCTTGATGAAGTTTCTTTTACGGTTGAAAAAGGAGAGCTGTTTGGTATCATCGGCCCGGATGGGGCCGGTAAGACCTCCCTGTTCCGGATATTGACCACCTTGTTGCCCGCCGACAGTGGTACTGCAGGCGTTGATGGATCTGATTTGGTAAAGGAATACAAAGAGATCCGCCACCGGGTTGGGTATATGCCCGGAAAATTTTCGCTGTACCAGGACCTGACCGTGGAAGAGAACCTGGAATTCTTTGCCAGTATTTTTAATACCAGCATCGCGGCAAATTATGAACTGGTGAAGAATATTTATGTGCAGATAGAACCGTTCAAAGACCGGCGTACCGGAAAATTATCCGGTGGTATGAAGCAGAAGCTGGCCCTGTGCTGTGCCCTCATTCACAAACCTTCTGTTTTATTCCTGGATGAACCTACCACGGGTGTGGATGCTGTTTCGAGAAAAGAATTCTGGGAAATGTTGAAAGACCTGAAGAAGCAGGGCATCACCATCCTGGTTTCCACACCCTATATGGATGAAGCAGCGATGTGCGACCGGGTGGCATTGATGCAGATGGGAAGGATCATGAGTATTGATACCCCGGGAAATATCATCAGTAAATTCAGTAAACCGCTCTGGGCTGTACGTTCGCAGGAAATGTACCGCCTGCTGAATGACCTGAAACGCTATGAGAGCACAGAAAGCTGCAACAGTTTCGGCGAATACCATCACCTGGTCTTAAAAAATGATGACAGTAATGAAAATGAAATTCTGAGTTACCTGCGTGAACATCAGCATAAGAATATCGATATTAAAAGAACACAGCCAAATATTGAGGATTGCTTTATGCAGTTGATGCAGCAATAATTAAAACTATCATGAAGGAGACCGTTATAAAAGTTGATAAGCTCACAAAAAAATTTGGTGACTTTATTGCCACCAACCAGGTCTCCTTTGAGGTGGAGAAGGGAGAGATATTTGGATTCCTGGGTGCCAATGGTGCCGGTAAAACCACTGCCATGCGCATGCTTTGCGGGTTACTGCTTCCTTCTTCCGGTTCAGCCAGCGTAGCCGGGTTTGATGTGTACAGGCAGACGGAACACATCAAACAGAACATTGGCTACATGAGTCAGAAATTCTCTTTATACGAGGACCTGACCGTTAAAGAGAATATCCGTTTTTATGCTGGCATTTACGGAATAAGCAGGCCGGTCATAAAACAGAAGATGGGCTTGCTGCTGGAAAAATTGCAGATGACCCACGAAGAGAACAGCCTGGTAAGATCCCTGCCGCTTGGCTGGAAACAGAAGCTGGCATTCTCAGTAGCCATCCTTCATGAACCAAAGATCGTTTTCCTGGATGAACCCACCGGCGGTGTGGACCCGGTGACAAGGCGTGAATTCTGGAACCTGATCTACGAGGCCGCTGAAAAAGGCATCACCGTTTTTGTGACCACCCATTATATGGATGAAGCGGAGTATTGCAACCGGGTCTCCATCATGGTGGATGGGAAGATCGAGGCACTGGATACACCCCGTAACCTGAAAACAACATTCAAAGCAGCATCCATGGATGAAGTATTCCTGCAACTGGCAAGGGGAGCAAAACGCACAGCAGATTAAAAAAGATGAAACAATTTATCATATTCGTAAAGAAAGAATTCCGTCACATTTTCCGCGACCGGAAATCGCTGCTCATCATCGTCATGATGCCCATTGTTCAGATCATCCTGTTTGGATTTGCCCTTACCAATGAGATCAAGAACAGCCATATTGCCGTGCTGGATAACGCAAAGGATGAATCAAGCCGCACCATCATCCAGCGGCTGGATGCAAGCCGGTATTTTAATGTTGCCATGTATCTGAACACAAGGCAGGATATTGAAACGGCGTTTAAGACCGGTAAGATAAGACTGGTGGTTGTTTTCCAGCCCGGGTTCCGGGGATCGTTGCTGCATACCAACCATGCGCAGGTTCAACTGATCGCCGATGCATCTGATCCGAACACGGCCACCACGGTAACAAACTATGCATCCAATGTGATCGGCGATTACCAGAAAGAACTGAATACACAGGTACAGGTCCCGTACATGATCAGGCCCGAGATCAGGATGCTGTATAACCCGCAGCTGAAGGGCGCTTATAATTTTGTACCGGGTGTGATGGCGATGATACTGATACTCATTGCTGCCATGATGACCTCGGTGGCCATCGTACGGGAAAAGGAGATCAATACGATGGAGGTATTATTGGTATCACCCTTGAAGCCGCTGTTGTTCATTTTAAGCAAGGCCATTCCTTATATATTCCTGTCGCTGGTAAATGTTTCAACGATCCTGCTGGTGAGTGTAACCCTCCTGGAAGTACCCATCAACGGCAGCCTGTTCTTATTAATGGCCGAATCGTTGTTGTTCATCATTACCGCTGTTTCACTGGGACTGATGATATCTACCCTGACCAAGACACAGCAGGAGGCACAGATGTTCTCCCTTATGGCCCTGTTGTTGCCAACGCTGTTGCTGGGAGGATTCATGTTCCCGATCGAAAGTATGCCCTTGCCGTTGCGGATCATTTCCAATATCGTACCCTCCAAATGGTTCTTTCATATCGTGAAGGATGTGATGATAAAAGGACTTGGATTCTCAGTCGTATGGAAGGAATCGCTGGTACTGGTGGGCATGACCTTATTGCTCCTGGGCATCAGCTTTAAAAAATTTAAAACACGCCTGGCATGAAAAGACTGCTGGTCATACTGGAAAAAGAATTCCGCCAGGTATTCCGGAACCCCGCCATCCTGCGCATGGTGCTGGTGATGCCCGTGGTGCAGTTGCTGGTATTTCCCTTTGCCGCCAATTACGAAGTGAAGAATGTGTTGTTGTCGGTAGTGGATCATGATCATTCATCCTATTCGCAGAAATTCATCAATAAGATAACCGGGTCGGGTTATTTTAAACTTACTGACTATTCTCCTTCTTACGATAAAGCTATGGAGTCGGTTGAACAGGATAAGGCAGATCTTATTATAGAGATCCTGCCGGTTTTGAAAAGGACCTGGTTAAAGAGAGTAAAGCCAGCATGCTGATAGCGGTAAATGCGGTGAACGGTACCAAGGCAAACCTGGGCGGTGCCTATGCGGCCAACATCATCCGGGAGTTTAATTCGGAAGTGCAGATGCAGTGGATAAATTTCCCCCGCTTCAATGCACAACCAGCCATTGAGATCACATCGGGCAACTGGTATAATCCCACCATGAATTACAAATTCTTCATGGTGCCGGGCATACTCGTGACCCTGCTTACACTGATCGGCAGCATTATGGCAGCCCTGAACATAGTTCATGAAAAAGAGATCGGGACCATTGAACAGATCAATGTTTCTCCCATAACCAGATTGGAGTTTATTTTAGGAAAACTCATCCCGTTTTGGATCCTGGGCCTTGTGACCCTTACGCTGGGTTTACTGGTATCCTGGTTATTTTACGGAATCATTCCTGTTGGCAGCATTGCCTTGATATATCTTTTTGGAATGGTATTCCTCTTTACCCTGCTGGGAGTGGGTTTACTGATATCCACGTATGCCGAAACACAGACGCAGGCAACTTTTGTAAGTTTTTTTGTAATGATGCTGTTCATGCTGCTGGGCGGTTTATATACCCCTATTGAAAGCATGCCTGAGTGGGCAAAATGGATCACCAAAATAAATCCCGTTGCCTATTTTATTGAAGTAGCCCGGATGATCATCCTGAAGGGCAGCAGTTTTGCTGATGTGAAGCTGCAGTTCTTTTCTGTGCTGGGACTGGGTATCTTCTTCAATACCTGGGCGGTTATGAACTACCGGAAAAGATCGTAACACGGGATTTTCCCTATCCATTGATATAAAGCTCCTCCACTTTCTTCCGTGCCCAGGGTGTTTTGCGCAAGAACTTCAGGCTGGATCTTATACCGGGGTTATTCTTAAAGCAATTAATGGGAATGATCTTTCCCAGTTCCTCCCAGCCATACATCTGCACCAAATGCGTGACGATCATTTCCAGTGTTTTGCCGTGAAGCGGATCATTTGATAGCGGCTGGCTCATCTGTTTTATTGGTTTCTTTTCCTTTTTTCGACATCATTATTCCCAGCATCATGATCACAGCGGATAAGATGACCAGTTGCAATACCAGGGATTTATTCACCAGCGGCATTTGCTGCAACGGAACAATGGATAAAAAAAGCAGTACATTGATCAGCCCCCTGGGTATGATGAACAACATGGGAAAGAGGGCAATGCCCGAAAGTCTGAACTGAACAGCACGAATGAGCAGGGCAGAAGCCATTATCCCTGTGGCCCAAAACAATGTTTCCGTATTCAGTATCTCGTTTGTTTCAATCAGGTAGCCAAACAATAGGAAGAAGACGGTACGTACCAGGAACGTGGCTTCCGTTATCAGGTCTTTGAACTTATGAACTTCGGTATTGAGCTCATCGGGTTTCAGCCTTGCCACCCATTTGAACCGCTTTAGTTCATCCAGGTTTCCCAGGAATAAACCCAGGATGAGTATGAAAATAAGTGATGGCAGGTGATACAGTTTGGCAATGGCATAGATCAGCAGCACCAGTAAAATGATGGGTATGTATTTAATATGGTGGTCTATCTTTCCCAGCAAAAATGCAAGCAACACCGTGGCTATAAAGGAAACAAGGATCATGATGAGCAGTTGCAGGCCTGCCTCAAGCATGCTGTGCGACTGGCCCAGCTCATTCAGCGCTACAAAGTTGAAGAAGACAACGCCAAAGATATCCGACAGGCTGCTTTCGTACGTAATGAATTCCCTGTTAAATGAACTTAGGTATTTCACGCTGGGTATGGCAATGGAACTGCTGATCACACAAAGCGGAACAGCATTGGTCAATGCATCCCGGAAAGAAATGCTCGGCTGAAACAACTGAAAAGCATAGGCCAGCAAAAATGCCAGAACGAGCATGGGAAGCAGCGCTGCCAGCACTGATTTTTTGATGACCGGTGTTTTGGAACGGTTCAGTTCCAGTTCCAGTGAACCCTCCAGTACGATCAGGATCAGGCCCACGGTTCCAAAAAGGGGCAGCAGGCCCCTCAGGTCAGGGATCGTTATGTGTACTGCTGTTGATACCTGGCGCACTGCCCAGCCCAGCAATAACAAAAGGATCACCGAAGGTATCCTGGTTTTGGAAGAAGTGAGGTCAAAGATATAAGCGATGAGTAACAGAATGCAAAGCGTAATAATGATGGTGGAGGTCATGCTTAAAGATAAACAAAACCGCCCTGCTTGAAACAGGACGGTTCAATATTGCTGAACTTAATGAAATCATAATCCCATCTTCTTTTTCAGGTTTGCATCGATCGCATCCAGAAACTCTTCCGTGTACAAATAATGTTCACCATGGTTCACTTTATTGCCATGGATACAAACCGCCAGGTCCTTGGTCATCTTGCCGCTTTCAACGGTCTCAATACAAACGGCTTCCAGGGCATTGCAGAAATCGATCAGTGGCTGGTTGTTATCTAATTTACCACGAAAGGCAAGTCCTCTTGTCCATGCAAAGATGGATGCAATGGGATTGGTGGAAGTGGGTTTACCGGCCTGGTGTTCCCGGTAGTGGCGGGTTACCGTACCGTGGGCTGCTTCTGCTTCCATGGTCTTGCCGTCGGGGGTGACCAGCACCGAGGTCATTAATCCCAATGAACCGAATCCCTGTGCAACGGTATCGCTCTGTACGTCGCCGTCATAATTCTTACAGGCCCATACAAAGTTGCCGTTCCATTTCAACGCACTGGCAACCATGTCATCGATCAGGCGGTGTTCGTAAACTATTTTAGCTGCGTCAAAAGCTTTCTTGAATTCTTTTTGATACACTTCTTCAAAAATATCCTTGAAACGTCCGTCGTATTTTTTGAGGATGGTGTTCTTTGTAGAAAGGTAGAGCGGCCATTTTTTGCTGAGCGCCATATTGAAACAGCTTCTTGCAAAGCCATAGATGCTTTCATCGGTATTGTACATACACAGGGCAACGCCATCTCCTTTATAATTATATACCTCAAATGTTTGTGGCTCGCCACCGCTTTCCGGTGTGAAGGTCATGGTCAGTTTGCCTTTTCCTTTGATCACTGTATCGGTAGCACGGTACTGGTCGCCGAATGCATGACGGCCAACGATGATGGGAGCCGTCCAGTTGGTAACCAGCCTGGGTACATTCTGCATCACGATCGGTTCCCGGAAAACAGTACCATCTAAGATGTTACGAATGGTCCCGTTGGGGCTCTTCCACATCTGTTTCAGGTTGAACTCCTTCACCCTTGCTTCATCGGGGGTGATGGTGGCGCATTTGATGCCCACGCCGCAGGCCTTGATGGCATTGGCGGCATCAATGGTAACCTGGTCGTCGGTCTGGTCACGGTATTCCATGCCCAGGTCGTAATACTGGATGGGAACATCGAGGTAAGGGAGAATAAGCTTGTCTTTGATGAATTTCCAGATGATACGGGTCATTTCATCGCCGTCCAGTTCAACTACGGGATTTGCTACTTTTATTTTTGCCATTTTTTGGTTTTATTTTTTGCGAAAGTATTTATTTTTTGACTGTCATTCTGATCCGCCGGTTGGCGGAGAAGAATCTTTTATTCAGGGTAAGATGCTTCGTACCTCAGCATGACAGTCCAATATTGAATTCTGGTATTTTTAAAATACCGCCTACGCCTATAGCCCCGTCGACTTCTTCAACTGGAAATCTGCAATTACTGCACCCAGGTCAGCAATGATTTCTTCTCCAAACTCACTGGTCTTTAAAAGGGTGGCATTACTCATCAGGTTATAGAAATCGATGGTAACCCGTTTGCGCATGATAGCGGCCTGCAGTGCAGAAGTGATCAGTTCAGCTGCTTCTTTCCAGCCCATATAGTCCAGCATCATGCAGCCGCTGAGGATCACGGAAGATGGGTTCATGCTGTCGGTGCCGGCAAATTTGGGGGCGGTACCATGCGTGGCTTCAAAAACAGCATAACCGGTCTTATAATTTATGTTCGCTCCCGGTGCAATGCCGATGCCGCCCACTTCGGCAGCCAGTGCATCCGAAATATAATCGCCGTTCAGGTTCAGGGTGGCCACTACCGAAAAATCTTTCGGGGCGATCAGTATCTGCTGCAGGAAATTATCGGCAATGATGTCTTTCACCAGCAGTTTCCCGTCGTGCAGGGCCTTTCGCTGTACTTCGTTGGCATGCGCTTCACCGTGTTCTTTTTTCAGCTGGTCCCATTCGTCCCAGGTAAAGGTTTTGTCGCCGTATTCCTGGCGGGCCACTTCATATCCCCAGTTCTTAAAACCGCCTTCGGTGAATTTCATGATATTGCCCTTGTGTACAAGGGTTACGGAAGGGAGGTCATTTTCCAGTGCATAGTTGATGGCAGCCCTCACCAGGCGTTTGCTGCCTTCGGATGAGACCGGTTTTACGCCGTAACTGGAGTCGCCGGGGAAACGGACGCTTTTTACGCCCATTTCTTCCAATAAGAATTTTTCAAATTTCTTTGCTTCCGGTGAACCGGCCATCCATTCAATGCCTGCATAGATGTCTTCTGTATTCTCCCGGAAGATGGTCATGTTCACCTGTTCGGGATGAACAACGGGAGAGGGCACACCTTTGAACCATTTGACCGGCCTCACACAGGCGAACAGGTCCAGGTCCTGCCGCATGGCCACGTTCAGCGAGCGGATGCCGCCGCCGATGGGTGTGGTGAGCGGGCCTTTGATGGAAATGATGTAATCTTTGGCGGTTTGCAGGGTCTCTGCGGGCAGCCATTCACCGGTCTGTTTGAATGCTTTTTCACCGGCCAGCATTTCTTTCCATTCGATTTTTCTTTCGCCGTTGTAGGCTTTGGCCACAGCGGTATCAAATACTTTCTGTGCCACTTTCCATATTTCCGGGCCAATGCCGTCGCCTTCAATGAAGGGGATGATGGGGTTATTGGGTACGTTCAGTTTGCCGCTGGGGGCCATGGTGATCTTTTCAGCCATAATTTTTCACTTGGTCTGACGCCCTCGTCTGACCAATCGTTTAAGTTTTCGTAATTAAAATGAAATGATCAGACGAGGACGTCAGATCATTTTATGTGGCGCAAAGGTACGGTCAATCATTAAAAGTTGATACTACAATTCAGCCAACCACCATCAATATGCACATCCGGGTACTTTTTATAAAAATTTATAGCAGGCTCATTCCAGTCCAGTACCTGCCAGGCCATGCCGCTGTATTTTTTTTCTTTGCATTCTTCGATCAGTTTGTCGAATAATAATTTGCCAATTCCATGCCCCCTCATTTTTTCGGATACGAGGAAATCTTCCAGGTACAGGCGCTGTCCCTTCCAGGTGCTGTAGCGGATATACCAAAGGGCGAATCCAACGACCTCACCCTTCGCTTCGTTCTTCGCCTCACCCTCTCCTTTTGGAGAGGGAAGGGGTGAGGTAGCAACAAAAGCATACCAAACCGGGTTGGGGCCAAAACCACTTTCTACAAAATGATCAAAACTAACCGTTACCGCATCTGGTTCTTTTTCATACACGGCCAGTTCATGAACCAGTTCCATCATTCTTTTGCAATCTTCTTTTACGGCTCTTCTTATTACAACCTCCCCCAAACCCCCTCCGAAGGAGGGGGCTTTTGAAGACTCCGATGAGTTAAAATCCTTTTCTGAGTTTGTAGAGTTATTCTCTGTCATAAATAAAAATTCTTTAAATAATTGTCCTGTTTAAGCCCCTCCTTTGGTCCCGACAGCTATCGGGAGGGGAGGCTGTTGTCCAGGTCCATCAGTATATCCTGCACATTCTCGATCCCCACACTCATCCGTATCAATCCATCGGTGATGCCATACTGTTCTCTTTTTTCTTTGGGTACTCCATGATGCGTCATGCTTGCCGGGTGACAAAGCAGGGTATCGCAGGTGCCGAGTGATACCGCACGGATACACATCTGCAGTTTATCAATGAACTGTTTAGCTGCCTCCAGCCCGTCCTTCATTTCAAAACTCAGCATGGCACCGGCATGGCGCATTTGTTTTGATGCCGTGTGATAGTCGGGATGGGATATAAGACCCAAATAGTTCACCTTGCTTACAGCAGGATGATCCTCTAAATAAGCGGCCACTTCCATGGCATTGTGGCAATGCCGTTGCATGCGTACCTCGAGCGTCTTCATTCCCTGCGTTAATAAAAAAGCATCAAAGGAATTACTGTTGCCACCCAGCAGCCGGTGCACCTTGGTGATGTGGCCGTTCATTAATTCAATATCCTTCCCGATCAATACGCCGCCAATGGCCGTACCATGCCCGTTTAAGAATTTGGTGGTGCTGTGAAATACAAAATCCACCCCATATAGAAATGGCTGTTGCAGAAAAGGCGTGGCAAAGGTATTGTCAACCGCCACGACCAGGGCATTCTCCTTTCCCAATGCGGCCAGTTCTTCCAGGTCAACACACTGGATGGTTGGATTGGCCGGTGTTTCCAGGTAAAGCATCTTTATTTTATCATCCGCAAGGATCGCCTGCTGTGCTTTGTCCAGGTCCCTCAGGTCGGTGATGATGACCTCAATACCCAGTGCCGGAAGGATCTTTTCAAGCAACTCCTGCGTGCCACCATACAGGGAGTAGTGTGATAATATCTTATCGCCTGCTTTCAGCGTTCCGATCATCAGGGTACTCAATGCAGCCATGCCGCTGGAATGTAAAATGGCTTTCAGCATCAGCGGTTCGCCTGTTTCACTGGCGAGGCCAAAACTTTCCAGCGCTGCGATCTTCTGTTCTGCTTCGGTGATGGTGGGGTTTCCCCAGCGGCTGTAGATATAACCTTTCTCCTCGCCGCTGAACCTCCGCATGCCCTGTTCGGCTTCATCAAACACGTAGGTGCTGCTGGCATAAATGGGGGTAAGGTGTGCGTAGTTGGGATCCGGTTCATGACCACCATGTATGGCCACCGAACTGAAACCGGTATAAGGAAAATTTTTAGCTGGCATTGTTGATAATTATTGAAGAGTGATGTGAACGGAATACCTACTTTCGAAAAGTAAAATTAAGAAAAACCATGAAGCAACTCCTGCAGCAATGTGCAGCGTATACCGCCTGGGCCAATCAAAAGATATTTGACTGCATCAGCAACTTACCGGAAGAACAGGTTGACAAAGAAATTGTAAGCAGTTTTCCATCCATCCGCAAAACGGTGATCCATATGTGGGATGCTGAAGCAGCCTGGTGGCAACGGGTACGGCTTGCCGAAAAAGTGGAGATACCCAGCGAAGGTTTTACCGGCGGTTTCTCAGAACTGCTGGCAAGGGTCAGCCAGCAATCACAGGTATGGAAAGACTGGGTGGATAATGCCACCGAAGCGCAATTGCAGCATGTGTTTGCTTACCGCAATAACAAGAAGGAAGAATTCAAACAGCCGGTATATGAAGTACTGCTGCATGTTTTTAATCACGGCACGTATCACCGGGGACAACTGGTTACCATGCTGCGGCAACTGGGAGCAGATAAGATCCCCCAAACGGATTTCGTTGTTTTTTGCAGGAAGAAATAGAAGTAGTGAGCAGTTGGCAGTTGGCAATTTGCAAGAATCCGGCATCTGGTATCCGGCATCCGGTATCCCGTATCAATTATGATCTATCATCGTCATCTTAACACCATATCCCTGCCTGTATCCGCCACGACCGGGAGTAGGGGGCTGGTATTCTACGTGCAGGAAATTGCGGTAAACAAGCCCGAGGCCCTTTGCATACCTTTCGGCACCCTGGTTTATTTCGCTGTATGAATTGGGGTCATTGGGATTCCCGATCACTTCATCCCGCTGGTCAACTTTCAGCGTACTGTCAACCGTAAGTGCAGCAAGGCTGATCGTTGTATTCAGGCTGTCGTAGGTATAATCCCAATCGTCCAGATATTTTACATCCGAGTTTAAAGAATAGGTATCAATATAACTGTTGCCCTTCCAGCTGAACCCGTTCCGTACGGGCGCTTTCATTTTAATGAAGCGCATGTTGTTCTCAATGAATTCAACAGAAAATTCGGTGGGCACTGCCATAAAGGTATTATCCGGTACCCAGGGGTTGGCGGCTGTTTTGCGTATGTAACGGATGATGCGGTAGGCAGGCCTTCCAAGGTTATCGGTAATGAGTGCATCCACCTGGTGTTTTACCTGGTAGTTGATGACCGTATCCTTTGTACCGAAGTTGATGAAAACGGTTGAGTCTAAACTGTAGCTGATGTACTTGCCAACAGCCAGCGGGTAATAATCACTCACAGGAGGGGTTTGAAAATCTTCGGTGCTTTTTTTACAGGCACTGAAAATGACCACTGTAATTATGGTTGCAAGAAGAAAAAACTTTCTCATAAGTTTCTATGGGTTACCAATAAAGATACGATTATAGCGCAAAAGGCTGCTCTCTTCTCTGGATAATTCCCCCGCCGATCACGTCATTACCTTCATAAAAAACGGCACTCTGGCCTGGGGCAATGCCCTTTACGTCTTCATAAAAACGAACATTTATGCCGTTTTCGTATGTGTAGAGGTTGCTGAGTGCCCCTTTATCTTTATACCGGATCTTGGTAAGGGCTTCCATTCCATCGGTAATGCCATCGTATTTGATCCAGTTCAGCCTGGTAACTTTCATTTCGCTGCGGTTCAGGTCATCTTCTTCCCCCAGCACTACGGTATTGGTCTCGGGCAGTATTTCGGTCACAAAAACGGGTTTGCCCAGGGCAATATCCAGCCCTTTCCGTTGTCCAACGGTGTAAAAAGGGTAGCCTTTGTGTTTTCCAAGCACTTTCCCGGTCTTGTCGATAAAATTGCCGCCACTTACTTTTTCTTCCAGGCCTTCCACTTTTCTTTTCAAAAAACCGCGGTAGTCGTTATCGGGCACAAAACAGATCTCGTAACTTTCGTTCTTTTTGGCCAGTTCAGGATAACCAAAATCATGGGCCATCTGGCGGATATCTTTTTTATGATAGGTACCCAGGGGCAACAGGGTACGGCTCAGCAGGTCCTGCTGCAATCCCCACAGGGCATAGCTCTGGTCTTTTGTGTCATCAATTCCTTTCCGGATAAAATACCTTCCGTTGGTATGCTGATGCACCTGGGCATAATGGCCGGTGGCGATGAAATCACAGTTCAGCGCATCAGCCCTTTTCATAAGTGCCCGCCATTTGATATGGGTATTGCACATCACACAGGGATTGGGGGTGCGGCCGGCCATGTATTCTTCCACAAAATTATCGATCACAAAATCGCCGAATTCTTCCCGTATGTCGAGGATGAAATGCGGAAAACCATGCTGTACGGCTGCCTGCCGGGCATCGTTGAAACTGTCCAGGTTGCAGCAGCCGGTCTCCTTTTTCCCGGTGGTACCCACGCTGGTTGCATAGTCCCATGTTTTCATGGTGATGCCCACTACTTCATAACCTTCTTTATGAAGCATCAAAGCGGCCACGGTACTGTCGATACCGCCGCTCATGGCCATCAAAACCTTTCCTTTTTTGCTCATTTTTTCTCATTCGTTAAGGACCGGCAAAGATACGAAATCAGTTTGTGGTTTGAGGTTTGCAGTTTATGGTTTCGGGAATTTCTTAAATACTAAGAGCCCTTGATAACTTTCAACTTTCAACTTTCAACTTTTCACTTACTTTGCAGCCATGCAGCAGTACCTGAAACTTATAAAACATATTATTGAAACCGGCGCCGATAGAAGCGACCGAACCGGCACAGGAACAAGAAGTGTTTTTGGCTACCAGATGCGGTTTGACCTTCGTGAAGGGTTCCCGTTGGTTACCACAAAAAAGACCCACCTGAAGAGCATCATTCACGAACTGCTCTGGTTCCTGCAGGGCGACACGAATATTGGTTACCTGAAAGAACACAATGTAAGGATCTGGGATGAGTGGGCTGATGAGAACGGCAACCTTGGCCCGGTGTATGGAAAGCAATGGCGTAGCTGGGAAGGGGCCGATGGCGTGGTGGTTGACCAGGTGAAGGACCTGATCCATCAAATAAAAAATAATCCCGACAGCCGGCGTATGATCATCAGTGCATGGAATGTGGCCGACCTGCCGAAGATGAAACTGATGCCCTGTCATTGTTTATTTCAGTTTTATACCTCACCCCCAACCCCTCTCCATCCTTCGGCAAGCTCAGGAGAGAGGGGCGTGAAAGGCAGTCTCTCCTGTCAACTTTATCAGCGTTCTGCCGATGTGTTTTTGGGTGTGCCTTTCAATATCGCATCGTATGCTTTACTCACCATGATGATCGCCCAGGTTTGCGACCTGGAGCCGGGCGAATTTGTTCATTCATTCGGCGATGTTCACCTGTACAGCAACCATTTTGAACAGGCCAATCTGCAGTTGACAAGAACGCCGTTTCCTTTGCCACAGATGAAGATAAACCCGGCAGTAAAAGATATTTTCGGTTTCAGCTTTGAGGATTTTGAACTGCTGAATTACCAATCTCACCCGGCTATTAAGGCGCCGGTGGCTGTTTAACCCTGGTCTGACGCCCCCGTCTGACCAATAAAACATATCCTGTTGGTCAGACGGGGGCGTCAGACCAGGAAAAGGCACATTTTTCTGTTCCCCTGCATATTAATCCTTCCGCTTTTTCGTTTTATGACGAGGAAGGATATCTTATGAAAAAAACTGTTACACTCTGCTTTTTTACTGTTTCCGTTTTAATGACCGTTGCACAGCCTGCAAGGGATACCACGTTAAAAGAACAGAAGGAAAATGTTATTAAGGAAACCACCATCATCCAGGTAGAGAACCTGGGCGCCGATATCAACACGGATAACCCCGAGATGCGGCCAACCATTTCTGCAGATGGAAACCTCTTGTTCTTCATCCGCCAGAACGACCCGGCCAATATTCAGTATGCCACGGTGCCCAACTCGCAGGATATCTGGTATTCCATGCGGGACAGTACGGGCAAATGGTCGCCGGCAAAACATTTAAGCGCCCGGGTCAATGCATCCCATTACAATGCGGTGTTCTGGATATCGCCCGACCTGAATAAGATATTGCTGAAGGGGTCATTCATCGACGGGCAGTATTATGGCATGGGAGTAAGCATGATCCACAAGCGCAGCGATAACAGCTGGACGGATGCTCAAATGCTCCGCATCCGGAATTTTGAGAAATTCAGGGAAACAGCACAGTTCGGCGCTTCCATGGGGCAGGATGGCAAGACCCTGTTGTTTTACATGACGGATAAAAAGGGAAGCTATGAGAATGACCTCTATGTTTCCTTCCTGGAAGGGGATAATATCTGGACAGCTCCTAAAAGTCTTGGAAAAAAGATCAATCTTCCTGACTATAACGAGATGAGTCCCTTCATTGCTTCGGATGGCAAAACGCTTTATTTCAGCAGCGACCGGCCGGGAGGGATCGGCGAGAACGATATCTGGATGAGCAAACGCCTGGATGACAGCTGGACCAAATGGAGCGACCCGGTGAACCTGGGAAGGCCCATCAACACGGAACTTTCGGAAGCATTTTTTACGCTGGATGCCGGGGGGGAATATGCATACCTGACATCGAGCGACGGCGCTTTCGGAGGCAGTGATATTGTACGGGTGAAATTACTGGAAAGGGAAAAACCAAACCCGGTGGTGCTGGTAAGCGGCAATGTATATAATGCAAAAACAAAAGAACCCCTGGCGGCATCGCTGATCTATGAAACATTGCCCGATGGTACCGAAGTGGGCAATGGGGTTTCGAGCCCGATAGACGGGTCGTTCAAAATGGTTTTGCCCTACGATAAGAACTACAGTATCCGGGCCTCGGCCGATAAATTCTTTGCCATTTCTGAAAACCTCAACTTAGATTCCCTGGTCAAAGCAGGGTACAAAGAAATTCATAAAGACCTTTACCTGGCGCCGATCGAGATCGGGCAGGTGTTCCGGCTGAACAATGTGTTCTTTGACTTTGATAAGTATACCCTGCGACCGGAATCATTTGTTGAATTAGACAGGGTGGTGGGTTTCCTGAATGAATACCCCAATATTGAGATTGAAATGAGCGCTCATACCGACAATAAAGGTTCGGATGAATACAATATGAAATTGAGCGATAACAGGGCCAGGTCTGTGCGGGAATATATCCTGTCGAAAGGAATTGCAGCCACAAGGATTATCTCGCAGGGTTATGGCGAAACAAAACCTGTGGCAGATAATAACAATGATGATGGTACCGATAACCCCGAAGGGCGCCAGTTGAACAGGAGGGTGGAGTTTAAGATATTGAAGAATTAGATGGTCATTGGTCATTAAGTCATTAGGTCATTAGGTCATTAGGTCATTAGGTAAAAATGCGGGAAGTGTACAAGTTCCGTATTTTTACTTTTTAATTTTGGCTTTATGGTCTCTCTCATCGTCGCAGCTGCAGAAAACAACAGCATTGGTAAAAACAACCAGTTGCTCTGGCATTTGCCCAACGACCTGAAATTTTTCAAGAACAGCACCTGGGGCATGCCCGTGATCATGGGGCGTAAAACATTTGAATCGGTGAACAAGCCCCTTCCCGGAAGATTTAATATTGTCATTACCCGGCAGCCCGGCTGGAATGCGGAGGGCGTAATTGTTGCGGCGGATCTGAATGATGCGCTGAAGAAAGCAGCTGAAACAAACTGCAAAGAAGCATTCATCATTGGCGGCGGGGAGATATATACGCAGGGTTTTGAGATCGCCGGTAAGATCTATCTTACCCGGGTTCATGCGGTACTGGACGGAGATACCTTCTTTCCTGTCATCAATGAGGCTGAATGGGAATTGACCAGCAACCAGGAATTTGCTGCGGATGATAAACATTCTTTTGCCTATTCATTTCAAACCTGGATGAAGAAATAATTTTTAACCCGCCTGCCGGAGGGCAGGTTCTTAATTCTTAATTCTTAATTCTTAATTCTTAATTGTTCAACCGTTATCAATCAGCAAAAAAATACCTCCGGTATTACCTCACTGCTTCCAACGGTAAAGGGCATGGCATTCATTCACCTTTCGTATTCGATTTCATTCAGCATGTTTTAAATGATAGAAAGGAGTATCCCTGTTATTCAATGATCGAAGCAAAAAGAAAAGAATTGCTCAGGAATGAGACCGTGATCGAAGTACAGGACTTTGGTGCCGGCTCATCCGTGATCAAAACAAAGCAAAGAGTAGTAAAAGATATTGCTGCTTCATCGCTCAAGCCAAAAAAATATGCGCAACTATTGTTCCGGATGGCACAATATTATAAGTCCAAAACCATTCTTGAACTGGGTACATCTTTTGGTATCAGCAGTGCTTACCTGGCTTCTGCCAATGGTATGGCCGATGTGTATACCTGTGAGGGTGCTTCTTCAATAGCCGCTATTGCAAAACAGAATTTTAATGAACTTGGTTTAGGGAATATTCACCTTGCAGAAGGAAATTTTGCCGAAACGCTGACTGCTGTTTTATCCCGGGCCGGTAAGATCGACCTGGCATTTATAGACGGCAACCACCGGAAAGAACCTACCTTAAACTATTTTCAACTACTGTTAAACCATTCAACAAATTCTTCCATTTTCATATTCGACGACATCCACTGGAGTGCCGGTATGGAAGCGGCCTGGGAGGAAATAAAACAACACCCGGCGGTCACATTAACGATCGACCTGTTTTTCATAGGCATCGTCATATTCAGCCGTGATATTAATCATAAACAACACTTCTCAATCCGATTTTAATTTTTCTTACATTTGTCCCAATTAACTGACTATGATAATTGGTGTTTTAAAAGAGCCTTCTCCCGAAACCAGAGTATCCCTGCTTCCAGAACACATCGCAATACTGAAAAAATGGAATGTAGAGGTATGTATAGAGAACGGGGCAGGAGTAAATGCTTTTGCCAATGATGAAAAGTATGCGGAGGCCGGTGCAAAACCGGTGAGCCGTGCAGAACTGCTTGATACTGCCAGGATCATCCTTTCCCTGAATAACCCCGGGGCAGATACGTTATCGGCATTGAAACCGGGTACTGTTCTGTTGGGTGTTTATCAACCCCTGTTCAACCCGGGCCTGATGAAAGAACTGGCCGAAAAAGGATTGACCGTTTTCAGTATGGACATGCTGCCCCGTACTACCCGTGCACAAAGCATGGATGTACTGAGCAGCCAGGCTAACATAGCCGGGTACAAAGCCGTGTTGCATGCAGCCGGCCTGTTCCCAAAATATTTTCCCATGTTCATGACGGCAGCGGGAAGCATTCCGCCGGCCAAACTGCTGATACTGGGTGCCGGGGTTGCCGGTCTGCAGGCCATTGCTACCGGCAGAAGACTGGGTGCCGTGGTGGAGGTTTTTGATACCCGGCCTGCGGTAAAGGAAGAAGTGATGAGCCTGGGTGCCAAATTTGTTGAAGTGGAAGGAGCAGCCGATGCCAGCAAGGCAGGAGGATATGCCGTGGAGCAGACAGAAGATTTTATGAAGCGGCAGAAGGCAAAGATCGCAGAGAGTGTTGCCAAGGCAGATATCATTATAACAACCGCACAGATACCCGGCAGGAAAGCACCCATATTGATCACCACAGAAATGCTGGGTGCCATGAAAAGCGGCTCGGTGATCATTGACCTGGCTGCTGCAACCGGCGGCAATACCGAACTGACAAAGAATAACGAAACAGTGATGCACAACGGCATCCGCATTGTCGGCAATTCGTTTTTGCCCGCAACCATGCCCAGCGACGCCAGCAAACTGTATGGCAAGAACATCCTGAATTTTTTACAGCTGATGATCACCAAAGAGGGAGAACTGAATCTGAATTTTGAGGACGACCTGGTCTTAGGTACCTGCATTACAGATAATCAGCAGATCGTGCACGACCGGATAAGAGAAATGATAAATTAATTGCTATGGAAAATATTTTAAACTGGATCTCGGAAAATCAGCAGATCATCTACATTGTCATCCTGATGATCTTTGTAGGGATAGAAGTGATCGGCCGTGTACCCAGCGTGTTGCACACTCCTTTAATGAGCGGTGCCAATGCCATACACGGCGTGGTCATCATCGGGGCCATCATTGTTATGGGCAAGGCAGAACCCGATAATTACCTGGCATTGATACTCGGTTTTTTAGCGGTGATACTCGGTACGTTGAATGTGGTAGGTGGATTTGTGGTTACTGACCGGATGCTGGAAATGTTCAAGAAGAAAAAGTAGTTACACGAATTAACCAATTAACGGATTAACAGATAAAATGGAACTGAACCTGCTTACGATATGCTACCTGATCGCCAGCGTGACATTTATCCTTGGCCTTAAAATGCTGAGCAATCCTGCCTCCGCACGAAAAGGAAATTTAGTTGCCGCCGCAGGCATGACCATTGCCATCATCGGCACTATTTTTTTATACGAAAGCGGGGGCCAGCGGCTGCACAACTACGGATGGATATTCGGGGGGTTACTTGTGGGCGGCATCATTGGAACACTGGCTGCAAAAAAAGTGAAGATGACGGCCATGCCCGAAATGGTGAGCCTGTTCAACGGAATGGGCGGCGCCTGTGCGGCATTGATCTCTGCTGCTGAGTTCTATCATATTTATAAAGTACACCAGGATTCTCCCGGCACTGCTTTTTCAGATATTGTTTCTGTTGGTACCTATATCACCATTGTTGCAGGCGCCATCATCGGAACAATATCCTATACCGGAAGTATCATTGCCTGGGGCAAACTGAACGGTCGGGTAAAGGATTTTTCTTTTAAAGGCCAGCATATTGTGAACATGATCGTACTGCTGCTTACGTTGGTAGCGGCAGTATTTGCCTACCGTTCAAACATCGGTGATATCTATATTCCCTTTATACTGATCGGCCTGTTTGCATTCATCTACGGGATCTTATTTGTGATGCCGATCGGGGGCGCCGATATGCCGGTTGTGATCTCCCTGCTCAACTCATTCACCGGTGTGGCAGCAGCCTGCGGCGGGTTCCTGTACGACAATAAAGCCATGCTTACCGGTGGTATACTGGTGGGCGCAGCAGGAACCTTGCTTACCATACTCATGTGCAAGGCCATGAACCGTTCACTTACCAATGTATTGATCGGTTCGTTTGGAGGCGGTAATAAAGCTACCGGGACAGCAACAGGCAAGACCCAGGGCAACCATAAAGAAATAAGCCTGGCCGATGCTGCCATGCTGATGGCTTATGCTAACAAAGTGATGGTAGTTCCCGGGTATGGCCTTGCCGTGGCACAGGCACAGCATACCTGTCATGAACTGGAAAAGATACTGGAAGAAAAAGGGGTTGAATTCAAATACGCCATTCACCCGGTGGCGGGCCGCATGCCCGGTCACATGAATGTGTTGCTGGCAGAAGCCGATGTGCCTTATGAAAAACTACTGGAGATGGAACAGGCCAATGACGAATTCAAGACCTGCGATGTGGTGCTGATACTGGGCGCCAATGACGTGGTGAACCCGGCTGCAAAGAGCGATCCTGCTTCCCCCATCTACGGCATGCCCATTTTAGAAGTGGAGCAGGCCAAAACGGTCATTGTAAACAAACGAAGCATGAAACCCGGTTATGCCGGTATTGAAAATGATCTTTTCTTCCGGCCCAAAACAAGCATGTTGTTTGGCGATGCGAAAAAGGTATTGCAGGATCTTTGTGCGGAAGTGAAGATGGTTTAATTCTGGGTGAAAAATTATTATTTTACCTCTCCCTGCCGTTCAATAATAAACTGCATAATCGTCTCCGGTTCCACACCTGCCCGTTGCATAGCATCCACGATCTCATCCCGGTTCACGTTGGCAGCAAAGGCTTTTTCCTTGAAACGTTTCTTAATGCCTTTCAGTTCCATGCCGGCATATCCTTCGGGCCGCATTAAACTATAGGCATGGGTCAGACCACTCAGTTCATCGAAAGCAAAAAGCATTTTGTCCATTTTGGTTTCAGGCTCCACGCCAAAATGATTGGGCCCATGACTGGCAATCGCTCTTATGATCTCCGGGTCAATATTCCGGGCTTCCAGTTCTTCAATGATCTTTTTGCAATGCAGGTCGGGCCATTGGTCCCAGTCGGCATCATGCAGCAGGCCAGCCATTTCCCAGCGCCATTGGCCTGCTTCATCCAGGCCTTCTTTTTCAGCAGCCCAGCATTTCATTAAATAAGCCACCTGCTTCATGTGCAGTTGAAGCCGTTCATTCTTTACCCAGTCGGCAAATAACCGGTATGCCTCTTCCCGGCTTAAAACATTGCCGGCATTTACAGGGTTTCCAAAAACAGTGCGGTTTAACAATAATGACATGGTGCGTTGGTTGAATAAGTGTCTGCGAAAATAAAAATTATCAGCTAACTTCAGCCGCATATTAAAATTATCATCGTTGAACAGCCTACCAGCAGAATTGATCCGGTCGTTGCGTAACCTGGAAAGCTTTAATGAAGAAGCTTTTATATCGGTACATCAGCAGGGTGGTCAGATCACTTCAGTGAGAATGAATCCAAACAAATCCTGGATCCCGGATCCTGGATCCGGGATCCGGGATCCAGTTCCATGGTGCTCAAACGGTTTCTATTTAACCGAACGTCCTTCTTTCACACTTGACCCGCTCTTTCATGCAGGCGCCTATTATGTGCAGGAAGCAAGCAGTATGTTCCTGGAAGAAGTGTTGAAACAAACGGTAGATCTTGCCCAGCCTGTAAAAGTATTAGATCTCTGTGCAGCGCCGGGTGGTAAATCAACATTGATACAGTCCGTTATCTCAAAGGACAGTTTACTGGTAAGTAATGAAGTGATCAGGGCAAGGGTGAACATCCTGTCGGAGAATATGACCAAATGGGGGGCAGCCAATGTGATCGTTACCAATAATGACCCCAGGGATTTCCAGCGGCTGGAGAATTATTTTGATGTGATCGTGGTGGATGCTCCCTGCAGCGGGAGTGGTTTATTTCGTAAAGACCCGGATGCTATTTCGGAATGGAGCGAGAACAATGTACAGCTTTGTGCCCAGCGCCAGCAACGGATACTGGCGGATGTGATGCCGGCGTTGAAAGAAGAAGGGATCCTTATTTATTCTACCTGTTCTTATTCACAGGATGAAGATGAAGAAATAGCAGATTGGCTGGTGGAGGAGTTTGCAGCGGACAGTTTGCAATTGACAGTTCGGGAGAACCAGGGGATCGTTGAAACCGTTTCAGCAAAATACAATTCGTTCGGATACCGTTTTTATCCGGAGAAGGTGAAGGGAGAGGGATTTTTCATTGCAGCATTTAAAAAAGGCCGGGTAAATGAGGAGGAGAATGAGGTCAAAAAACATCCTTCGGCTCCGCTCAGGACAAAAGCAAAAAAGCCGGTTGATGGAGTTACAGCCAGGGAGAGAGAGGTTATAAAACGATCCTTGAATGATGCAGATGATCTTGTATTCATCAAACAGCAGGAGGAGGTGCTGGCCATCCCGGCAACCATGGAAGATGCCCTTGCTTTGATGCGATCAGCACTCTATATAAAAAAAGCAGGCATAAAAATTGGTGCCATCATCCGGGAAGAACTGGTGCCGGCGCATGAACTGGCGGTGAGTACGCTCATCGGTCCATCAGTTGCCCGGTTTGAAGTAGACAAAGAAACCGCCCTGCAATACCTGCGGCGTGATGAAATAAAGATCGAAACGGAATATAAAGGCTGGGCATTGGTCACGTTCCGGGCTTTACCCATTGGCTGGGTAAAAGTCCTGGCAAACCGCATCAATAACCATTACCCGGCTCCATGGCGTATTCTTAACAGGTGATTGTCGGAATAAACCAACTAATTTTTGCATATTTGCAGACACAACTCCTTTGAAAGATGAAAAAAATTCTGTTCGTACTTTTTTTGCTGCCTTTTTTTGCTGCTGCACAAAAGGGTATCGAAATAAAACCGGTGAAGATGCATACGGTGGGCCCGAAAGAAAACCTCAGCAGCATTGGCCGCCTGTATGAAGTGAACGGCAGGGTGCTTGCCAATTACAACAGCATTGATTATGATAAAGGCCTTACCATCGGGCAGGTATTAAAGATCCCGCCAAAAGGCACCACGCTTGACCAGGTAGCACCGCCAGTAAAACAGGTAACGGAACCTGTAAAAAAGGAGGAAACCCTGATCCAACCCCCGGCAGTAAAGTCGGAAACCAAAGCAGAGACCAACGAAGAGACCGGAACCCCCGTCTACCATAAAGTAGGTAAGAAAGAAACCTTGTATCACATCAGCACCCTGTACCCGGGAGTAACCATAGATGATCTTAAAAAATGGAATAACCTTACCGGCGATGCTGTGAATGAAGGAGCGAACCTGGTTGTTGGCTATAAAAAAGCAACAGCAGATCTCAAAAAAACAGCCATTGAAAAAACAGAAAAAGCAAAACCGGTTGTTGCCGAAACGGTAAAGAAAGAACCGGCGAATGTAGTAAAGGGGACAGAAAAAACAGATCCGGCAATAACAGATGTAGCCGGAAAAAATAGTAAGGGGGGTGCTTTTAAGGCATTGTTTGAATCACAAAGCAGCAATTGGAATGTGGTCAATGAACAGGGGTCGTTCGGTGTATTTAAGAGCACCAGCGGCTGGAATGATGGAAAGTATTACTGCCTTTATAATAACGCAAGCCCGGGTACCATCATCAAAATAGCTTCCACTTCCACCGGTAAGATCGTATACGCAAAAGTGCTGGATATAATGCCGGACCTGAAGCAGAATGACGGCCTGCTCATCCTCATCAGCAATGCTGCTGCCAATGAACTGGGAGTTGCTGAAAATAATTATGGCTGCAATATCAGTTATTCAAAATAAGTATGGACCCGGGTATGTTTTATGGAAAATGATATCCCCGGAGAAAATCCCCCATGTTCATTTTTTTCTTTCCCTCCAGTTGCAGTTCTTTCACCTGTACATAGCCATCGGCACAGGCAAATTTTAAGAAGGTCTTTTTATCGGTCTCAAAATTGCCGGGCGATGAGCTGGTGGTACCCGGCTCTTTTTCGGTCCGGTATATCTTGAGTGTTTTGCCGTTGAAACTGGTGAACGCACCTGGAAAGGGAGAGAGGCCACGGATGAGATCATGCACTTCGGCTGTTTTTTTGTAAAAATCTATCCGGCAGGTTTCTGTGGATAGCTTCGGGGCGTGACGGATTTTTTGGTCCCGGATCCCGGGTCCCGGATCCTGCGGTAACTCCTGTATTGTTCCTTCTGCCAATCCCCTGATCGTTTTTACCAATAGTTGTGCGCCGATATCTTTCATCTTATCGTGCACTTCACCGGAGGTTTCGTTCTCAGCAATTGGAAAGCGTTGTTGTAAGAGGATATCGCCGGTGTCAATCTCGTGTTTCAGTCTGAAGGTGGTCACACCGGTCTCTTTCTCGCCATTGATGACCGCCCAGTTGATGGGGGCGGCGCCGCGGTATTGCGGCAGTAAGGAGCCATGCAGGTTTACCGAACCCATGGGTGGCATATTCCAGACCGCTTCGGGTAACATCCGGAATGCAACAACTATTTGCAGATCGGCTTTCAAAGATCTCAGTTCTTCTAAAAATTCAGGGTTCTTTAATTTTTCGGGTTGAAGAATGTGCAGGTTATTTTCTACCGCATATTTTTTTACAGCGCTTTGCTGTATTTCCATTCCCCGGCCGGCAGGTTTATCCGGCGCTGTGATTACACCCACAATAGTACATCCTGCTTTTACCAATGCATCAAGTGATGCAACAGCAAATTCAGGCGTGCCCATAAACACTATACGTAAGTCTGTAAACTTACCCGGATCGTTTGTTGTCATCAAATGCTATTCAAAATCTTCGTACAGTAAATATTTTTTCCGGATCGCCTTAAAAACCTTCAGTTCCACTTCCCAGCTTCTTCTTATATCTTTCTCGGTGGCCCCGTGTTTTACCTGCTGCATCAAAATATCGTTGCCGGCCAGTTTGTTGAAGAAATTATTTTTCAGGAAGAAAGTATCCTTGCCGGGAAATAAGCGGTATGCTTCTATCAGGTATTTCAACTGGATCTGTCCATGGAGGTTCTTTAATACTTCTTCATTGGTTCCGCTTAAATTCCACCCATAGCATCGCTGGAAAAAACATTTGCTGTTTTTGGCACCGGCATTTGGTTTTGGTGTAAAGGCGTATAAGGTATTTGGTAAAGAAGGGTGCCCAAAGATCTGGAACGGCTTATCCGTTCCCCTGCCTTCACTCAACACCGTGCCTTCAAAGAAACAGGTGGAGGGATACAGGTAAATGCTTTGCATCTCTTTTAAATTGGGGGAGGGCATTACCGGAAGTATGTACCGGGTCTTGTGGTCGTAATTTTTGCATTTGATCACCTGCACATGAAAGGGCGTATCGGGGGTAGGCTCCGTAGTTATATTATAGGCATTGATGGCATTTGCTTTTGCCGATAACCAGTTTTCCCCGGTAAGCATCAGTGCATATTCCCCGATGGTCATGCCATATACAATGGGAATGGGTTGCATGCCGACAAAACTTTTAAAGCTGGTATCCAGTACCGGGCCATCCACATAAAATCCATTGGGGTTGGGGCGGTCAAGTATCAGCAACGGCTTATGATTTTCCAGGGCGGCTTCTAAATAATATTGTAGGGAAGAAATGAAAGTATAGAACCGCACCCCTACATCCTGTATGTCGAATATCAGCACATCCACGTCTTTCAGATCGTCTGGGGTCGGTTTTTTGTGACTCCCATACAAACTGATCACCGGCAGCCCGGTTTTTGTATCCCTGGCATCACTCACTTTTTCCCCGGCATCGGCATCACCCCGGAAGCCATGCTCCGGCCCGAATATCTTCACCACATTGATGCCGCTTTTTATCAGTGTATCCACCAGGTGGGTACCGTTTACCAGGCTGGTCTGGTTGGCAAAAACGGCTACAGCCTTCCCCTTCAGCATGGGAAGATAGACATGCATCCGGTCGGCGCCGGTTATAACTGATTGGTTATTTGCCTCTTGTCCGGAAACGGCAAAATGACCGGAAAGCAAGACGATCAGGGCAGGCAATATTCTTTTCATGAAGTAAAGTTGCTTAAAATATTTTTAATAGCTGCTTCCGTTTATATATTAATTTGCACACTATTTATAATCTTTCCCCCCGCTTGCAGCGGGGGATCAAAACAAAATTTTATGCAACAGGTTAAAGAAGGAGATGTAGTGAAAGTACACTACACGGGTAAATTAGTAAGCGGTGAGCAGTTTGATTCCTCGGCCGGCAGGGAGCCGCTGGAATTTACAGTAGGCGCCGGGCAAATGATAAAAGGGTTTGATGCAGCCATGCCCGGAATGAGTTTGGGCGAAAAGAAAACGATCAATATTTCACCCGAAGAAGGGTATGGCCCCCGGCTGGAAGAAGCCATCATTAATTTTCCAAAAGAGAATGTACCTGCGGATATGCAACTGGAACCGGGTATGCAGCTTACGTTGAGCAACCAGGCTGGTCAGCCTTTCCCGGTGATCGTTACAGAGATCAGGGAAGACGTGATCGTACTGGATGCCAATCATTTTCTGGCCGGGCAGGAGTTGGTATTTGATATTGAGTTGGTGGAGATAGGGTAAGTAATAAGTTGTAAGTACTAAGTAATAATTAAGGCGGCCTGCAATTGCAGGCCGCCTTTTTTTGTAGCGTATTCTCTAATTTTACTTTTAACTTATACCTTACAACTTTTAACTTATTACTTTTAAGCTATGATACAGATAAGCCCGGATAGTATTGCCGACCGTTTTATGCGCTATGTACAGATTGATACACAGAGTGATCCGGCCAGTACTGCACATCCTACTACCGAAAAACAAAAGGACCTGAGTAAACTCCTGCTGAAAGAACTGTTCGGCATGGGCATCACCGATGCTTCCACCGATGCGTTTGGATATGTGTATGCAACCATTCCTTCCAACAGCGGCAAAAAGAATATTCCGGCCATTTGCTTTTGCGCACACGTGGATACTGCGCCCGACTGCAGCGGTACCAATGTGAAACCGGTCCTTCACCGCTATTATGATGGCAGGGATATTGTTCTGCCGGATGACCCGGCGCAGGTTCTGCGGATGAGTGATTCGCCCTATTTAAAGAATCATCTCAACAGCGGCGTCATTACCGCCAGCGGCAACAGCTTGCTGGGGGCCGATGACAAAAGCGGTGTGGCAGCCATTATGGAAGCAGCATTATTCTTTGTACAGAACCCGGCCGTAAAACACGGCGATATAAAGATCTTATTTACCCCCGACGAGGAAGTGGGACAGGGTACTGCCAGGGTGGACATGCAGAAGTTGGGTGCACAGTTTGGGTATACGCTGGATGGCGGCGAGGCAGGAAGCCTGGAAGATGAAACATTCAGTGCAGATGGGGCTGTCATCACCATACATGGCGTGATCGTTCACCCGGGTTATGCAAAAGATAAAATGGTGAATGCGCTGAAAGTGGCAGGCGCCATACTGGATGCATTACCGAAACAGGAATGGAGCCCGGAAACAACGGAAAAAAGACAGGGTTTTGTGCATCCTACCACCCTTAACGGCATTGCAGAAAAAACAAGCCTGCAATTTATTGTACGGGATTTTACCGTAGCGGGTTTACTGCAGCACCATGAAAGACTGAAGAAAATAGCAGCAGATACCGTTGCTGAATTTCCCGGGGCCGTAATGGAATATACGGTGCAGGAGCAATACCGGAATATGAAGGAAGTACTTGACAAACACCCGCAGGTGGTTGCTTATGCAGAAGAAGCCATACAACGGGCCGGGTTGAACATAAAAAAAGAAAGCATCCGTGGTGGCACCGATGGCAGCCGCTTCAGTTATATTGGTATGCCCTGCCCGAATATTTTCACCGGCATGCAGAACATTCACAGCAAACTGGAATGGATCGGGACAAAGGATATGGCCAAGGCAGCCGAGACCATCGTGC
Source organism: Chitinophagaceae bacterium (assembly GCA_016710165.1). Classification (NCBI taxonomy): domain Bacteria; kingdom Pseudomonadati; phylum Bacteroidota; class Chitinophagia; order Chitinophagales; family Chitinophagaceae; species Chitinophagaceae bacterium. The sequence continues at coordinate 505,311 of JADJLJ010000002.1, forward strand.
ACCTGGCGATGATCTGGGAAGAACGGAGTAAGGAATATTGAGCAAGGAACAAGGAATACTGAATGATGAATGGGCAGACTCCGTGATATTCAAAATTTCTTGTTCTATTCTCCACGTAATTGCAGGTAGAACAACGCAGCTGCAGCAACCGTCATGATGATCAATGCGGCAAAGCCAAGAATGTTTGATGTTCTTCCGTTCACATTTTCGCCCATTATCTTTTTGTTATTGGAAATATGAAGGATGATGGCGATCAGGACAGGAGAGGTCAAACCATAAAGTATGGCGGTATAGAGGAGTGCTTTGACCGGAGAGATGCCTATGTAATTCAAGGAGAGACCAAGGATCAGTGAAACGGCGATGATGACATAGAATGCTTTTGCTTCATGAAATTTTTTATCGAGGCCCTGTTCCCATCCAAAGGTCTCTGCAAAGATGTAGGAAAGGGAACCACATAATACCGGTATGGCGATAAGCCCGGTACCGATCACCCCGATCGCAAAAAGGAGATACGCAAGGTTCCCGGCCAACGGCTTCAGGGCCATCGCGGCCTGTTCAACGGTGTCGATCTGGTGAATGCCCCCTTTGAACAGCACGGTCCCGGTGGTAAGAATGATGAAGAACATGACAAGGCCCGAAAAAGACATCCCGAAATCCACATCCTGTTTCATTTCGTGGATGATCTTTTTGTCAACCATCAGGTGTTTTTTCTTATGCTTCATCTCTTCCACTTCCACCGATGCCTGCCAGAAGAAAAGATAGGGCGAGATGGTGGTGCCCAGTATGCCCACCAGTATGGCGATAAAATCCTTGTCAAATTTGATGGTTGGAATAAAAGTGGAGGTAAGGATCTCCAGCAGGTCCTGTTTGTAGAGGAACGGAACAATAAAATAAACCAGCATGACGATGCACATATATTTTAATGAAGCAGCAATTTTCTGGTAGGGCAGGTAGATGATAAGGCCCAGGAGTATGATGGTGAAAAGCACACTGAAATAAGTTGCATCAATGGAAGGGAACAGCAGGTTTCCTACCGCACCCATCCCTGCAATGTCGGCGCCGATATTCATTACGATGGCCGGGAAACTGAATAGCAGCATGAGGTACAAAACCGGCCTTGGATAATTTTTTTTCAGTGTTCCGGTCAATCCCTGGGAGGTGACCAACCCGATCTTTGCACACATCTGCTGGATGGATGCCATGAGCGGAAAAGCCACGATGGATGTCCAGAGCGTGGAAAGGCCGAATGCTGCACCGGCCTGTGAATAGGTTGCAATGCCCGATGGATCATCGTCGCTGGCGCCCGTTACCAACCCCGGACCCAGCAGTTTCCAGAAACGTGCGAATTTGTTCGGTCTTTTCTTTTCAGTACTCATGTTTGGATGACTTCTTTGTGCCGGGTAAGCAATCAGCCTGTAATTTAAGAAGATGAACCCAGAATGACTGCACTTATCAGGAATGTTTTGGCATTCAGAAAGGTTGCCGGGTTTCCGGAAATGAAGAACCCTGTTTAGATGAAGCAGGGCAAATATTTTCTTCCGGCTACCCAAAAAATTTCTACCTTCAGTTTAAATTTTACTACTATGGAATTATTAAGAGAGTATTGGTGGCTGATCGTACTGGTATTTGCTTTATTGGGTTGCTTTGTGACCATCAACCAGGGTTTTATCGGTGTGGTCACCATGTTTGGTAAATACCGCCGTATCCTTCGTCCCGGCCTGAATTTTAAGATACCTTTCCTGGAGCAGATATTCAAAAAAGTAAGTATCCAGAACCGCTCGGTGGAGCTGGAATTCCAGGCGGTTACCATTGACCAGGCGAATGTTTATTTTAAATCAATGCTCTTATATTCCGTGCAGAACGCCAATGATGAAACGATACAGAAAGTGGCTTTTAAATTCATCAGCGATAAGGACCTGATGCAGGCATTGGTTCGTACCATTGAAGGCAATATCAGGGCTTTTGTTGCCACCCGCCGCCAATCGGAGATACTTGGACTGAGAAGGGATATTGTGGAATTTGTGAAAGAACATGTGGATACATCGCTGGAAGAATGGGGCTACCATCTGCAGGACCTCCAGATCAATGACATTACGTTTGACCAGGCCATCATTGACAGTATGAGCAAGGTGGTGGCCAGTAATAACCTGAAAGCTGCTGCGGAAAATGAAGGCCAGGCATTGCTGATCACCAAAACAAAAGCTGCAGAGGCAGAAGGCAATTCCATCAAGATCGCTGCAGAAGCGGAAAGGCAGGCAGCACAGTTAAGAGGCCAGGGGGTGGCTTTATTCCGGGAAGAAGTGGCCAAGGGCATGAGCCAGGCAGCTGCCGAAATGAAGCAGGCCAACCTGGATACCAATGTAATCCTGTTCAGTATGTGGACAGAAGCCATCAAGAATTTTGCTGAATATGGAAAGGGCAATGTGATCTTTCTGGACGGCAGCAGCGACGGAATGGAAAAGACCATGCGGCAGATCATGGCCATGCAGCAGATGGAATCAAAAAAGTAAAAGAAGCCCGTTATAGCATTGAAGCCCCGGATATTCCGGGGCTTTTTATTTAAGCAGCCTGCCTGTAACCCGGTACAGACATGTGTTTAAGAAATCGTGTCTGCCAAAGACATGGAAGTGTTTATGTGCATTTCTATTGTTTTCTATGTGTCTATCCATGCCATTGGCGGGACAGGTTGTGGTTCAGGTATGCAGGATAAAATATAAGATTAACATTTTGTTATGCAGCTATTGTAACTTTGTTTCGTTTCATTGCAGAAATAAACAATTTTGGCATAATTATCGAAAGGAAACAAGCAACCATTAAAACCGGCATCCATGTTTAATATTTTGTTACAGGTTGATAGTGTGGCCCTCGGCACTTCAACGGCAGGAAAGGAATCTTTGTTCTCTCTATTGGTTAAAGGCGGCGTTTTGATGATCCCCCTGGCTATATTCTTCGCCCTGGCCATTTTTTTCTTCATTGAACGGCTGATCGCCATCCGCAAAGCAAGCAAGATCGAAGATAATTTCATGAGCATTATCCGGGATCATATCGTCACCGGTAATGTGACCGCTGCCCGCAGCCTGGCAAAGAATACCGGCCACCCGGTGGCGAAAATGATCGACAAGGGAATTCAGCGTATCGGCAAACCCATTGATGCCATTGAAAAAAGCATGGACAATGTAGGCAAGCTGGAAATATATAAAATGGAAAAGAACCTGCCGGTGCTTTCGGTGATCGCCCGTATAGCGCCCCTGTTTGGTTTTGTGGGTACCATCATCGGCCTGGTTATGCTGTTAAGGGATTTTGCAGCGGCAGCCAACCCGTCCATCAACGATATTGCCGATGCCATGTACGTGAAGATGATCACCTCGGCAACGGGCCTCATCATCGGTATCCTTTCCTTTTTGGGGTACAGCTACCTGAATACACAGATCGACAAAACAGTGAATAAAATGGAATCGGCCAGCGCTGATTTTATTGATATCCTGCAGGAACCGACACGATAAAACGTTGCAACGTTTAAACGTTTGTAACGTTGCCACGTTGTGAGCTCACAAGAATGAAATAGTATTATGAGTTTAAGAAAAGATTAAGAGACAGTCATAATGAAGTGGACGCCGGTCCGCTCAATGATGTGCTGTTCATACTGCTGATGTTCTTTTTGCTGATATCCACGCTGGCAAATCCAAACGTGGTGAAGGTTACCAACCCCCGGGGAAAGAGCGATACGCGGGTTAACCAGACCATTGTGGTTACGGTCACCAAAGATCAGCAGGTATACATTGGCACCCAACTGATCGACATGATCTATATCGATTCGTTGCTGAAGAAACAGGTGGAGCTGAGCAAAAAATACGTGGATACGCCAACCGTGATCCTGAATGTGGATACGGCCGCTTATTACGGCAAGGCATTCCGCATTATGGAAGCAGCTAAAAGGGCGAAGGCAAAACTGGCGGCCAATATCAAATAGTAATTAATACCATCCTTTCTTTCCCGTACATATCCTTTTTTATCATCACCGTTTGATAATCCTTCCTGAATAAGGCTGCAACATCATTGGCAAGGTCTTCATGTGTTTCCAGGTAGATCTTCCCGTTGGGCAGTAAGTTTGTTTTTCCGAAAGCGGCGATCTTCTCATAAAATATCAGCGGGGACCCATCCGGGACAAACAAGGCCAGGTGTGGTTCAAAGTCTGTAACATTCCTGTCTAATTTCTCTTTTTCATTAACCGGGATATAGGGCGGGTTGCTGATGATGATATCAAACAGGGGAAGGGCAGGCCAGTTCTTTTCATCTAAAAAATCCAGGTGAACAAAGTGGATATGGGCATTGTGCATAGCTGCATTTTCTTTTGCCAGGTCAATGGCCTGCCTGCTGATTTCCATGCTGGTGATGATGGCTGCGGGTAAGTATTTCTTTATGGCAATGGGTATGCAGCCGCTGCCGGTACCAATATCCAGTATGGCCGGGTCGGTAAGCCTCGACTTCCTGTCTTTGATGAGCTGTTCCACCAGTTCTTCTGTTTCGGGCCTGGGGATCAGTACGTGTTCATTCACTTTCAGTTTCATGTGGTAGAACCAGCCTTCACCCAATACGTATTGTACGGGCTTATGTGTCAGTAATTCCCCAAGCGCCTCCTGGATAAGCTTATCAGCAGCAGGAGTTATCCGTTTATTGGGATTCTTTATGATATCCGTCCGTTTCAGGGAAACTTTTTTTTCAAATACCCAGTCGGTTATGTTGGTGGCCTCGCCAAGGCTGTAAACCTTCTGCAACTGCAGTAAAAAATTCCGGTATAGTTCTTTTATCATCACCGGCGCAAACATAGTTTATTTTTGGTTGCTTATTTTTGTCCCTTGTCATCACACGAACAATATATGCAACGCTGCCTGCAACTGGCAGGATCGGGTGCAGGCCATACAGCACCCAACCCGATGGTAGGGGCTGTGCTTGTATACAAAGACAGTATCATCGGTGAAGGTTATCACCGGCAATATGGGGAGGCACATGCCGAAGTGAACTGCATAAATAGTGTATGCGCTGCCGACAAAGAGCTGATCGCACGAAGCATTTTGTATGTTTCGCTTGAACCCTGCGCTCATTTTGGTAAAACACCCCCTTGTACCGGTCTTATTATAGAAAATAAAATTCCCGCCGTGGTCATTGGCTGCCGCGACAGTTTTAATGAAGTGAATGGAAAGGGGATAGAAAAACTGGAAGCGGCCGGCATACAGGTTACCGTGGGCGTTTTGGAGAAAGAAAGCCTTGCACTGAACAGGCGCTTTTTTACTTTTCATGACCGGAAGCGGCCCTATATAATAGTAAAATGGGCGCAGAGCAGTGACGGGAAAATTGCCGGAGCCGGCACATCAAGAATACTGATCAGCAATGAATTCAGTAACCGGCTTGTCCATAAATGGAGGAGTGAGGAAGCCGCCATCCTGGTGGGAAAAAATACCGCTTTGAGGGATGATCCTTCCTTAACAACCAGGCACTGGCCAGGTAAGAGTCCTGTAAGATTGGTGATCGATAAGGAATTGAAATTGCCGGCTTATCTGAAACTTTTTGACGGTAGTGGGGACACGATCATATTCAATTACTTAAAAACGGGAGATGAGGGAAAGCTGCATTATCAGCAACTGGGCAGGAACGAAGATCTTCTGAAACAGTTGCTGTTGGTTCTATATGAAAGAAAGCTGCAATCGGTGATCGTGGAGGGAGGGACCAAACTTTTACAGTCGTTCATTGATGCAGGGTTGTGGGACGAAGCAAGGGTACTATGTAACCGGCATCTGACAATTGGCAACGGGCCTGAAGCGCCGGTTTTAAAAAATATGGTACTGTTGCGGGAAGAAAAAATGGATACGGATGTTATTTCTTATTTTACAAGGCAGGCAAACCCGGATAAGGAATGAGCGAAGACTTTTATTTTACCATTGAGAAACCATCCAGCGCTGAATTCAAGGACCGGGGAAGCAAATTCATTGCGTATGCATTTCCTATTGAATCGGCAGATGATTTCAAAACACAGCTGCAGCGTTTAAAGAAAGAACATCCCAAGGCGGTGCATCATTGTTTTGCTTACCGCATCGGAACCGATGGAAATAGTTTCCGTTCCGGCGATGACGGGGAACCATCCGGTACGGCAGGCAAACCCATACTGGGGCAGATCGACAGCAAGGGGATCACCAATGCAGCAGTGATCGTGGTGCGTTACTGGGGAGGTACTTTATTGGGTGTACCCGGCCTCATCAATGCGTATAAAACAGCCACGGCCCTGGCATTACAGGTAACACCGGTTATTCAAAAACAGGTTGAGGTGGTTCATACCATCGAGTTTGATTATACCCGGATGAATGAAGTGATGATGATCATAAAGCAGTACAACTGTACGGTTATTTCAAAGGAAATGCAGTTGTTCTGTGTCATGAAGGCCGGTATTCCAAAAAACCGGCTGGAGGAAGTGCTGTATAAGCTGAAAGACCTGCAGAACGTTGTCGTTAAAAAATGCGGATAATGAACCGGAATTTGTAATTTTCTGAAAAATAGATCCCCATGGCAGCAGAAAAAAAATATAAAAGCTTCTGGAGCTTTTATCCCTACTACCTCACTGAGCATGGGGATGTAAAAAACCGTACACTTCATTTTATCGGTACAGCTGGTTTGCTGGTTATACTGGTGGTTGCCATTGCAACACAAAAATGGTGGATGCTTGCCCTGGTACCTGTCTGTGGTTATGGTTTTGCCTGGGCAGGGCATTTTTTTATCGAGAAGAACAAGCCGGCCACATTTACCTATCCCCTGTTCAGCCTGGGTAGCGACTTCGTGATGTTCTGGCACATGCTCACCGGGCAGATCAGTAAGAAACTGGAAGAAGCAAGGAAAACGATCGGTTGATATATGAATATTGAATCCATCCGTGAATATGTTCTGCAAAAACCTTCTGTTACGGAAGGTTTTCCATTTGGCGAAGATACCCTTGTGTTTAAGGTAAATGGAAAACTTTTCTTATTAGCCGGGCTGGATAGTTCCCCATTACAGTTCAATGTAAAATGTGATCCTGAAAAAGCGATCCAGCTCAGAGAAGATCATCCGGATTCGGTTTTGCCCGGCTATCACATGAATAAAAAGCACTGGAATACCATTATGGTGGATGGCAGGTTGTCTGCAAAACAATTAATGGAGATGATAGACGATTCGTACAGCCTTGTTGCTAAAGCAAAGAAGTAAACTCATTTCCGTTCGTATTTCCAGTTCCTTCCTTTTCCTTCAGCGATCCATTCCAGGGCAGTGGCCATCCGTTTATTCCGGGTTTCTTCTGTTTTGGCTTCCGTGATCCATTGCAGGTATTCCTTTCTGTGGGAGTAGGCAAAATTGTCAAAAACCTGTTTTGCCTTTTTGTTTTTATTCAGCGCTTTTACAAAGTAATCCGGAACGACCAGTTCTTTCTTTTCAGCTGGTTTGGGCTTAGCGACTTTTATTCCCTGTTCGTTCAGTTTCATGGCCTCTTTTATCCAGGCGATCATCTTTTTATCGGAAGGAAGGTCTTTTACGGATGTAAGCCTGCCTAAATGTCCCATGGCAGTTTCGGATCTTGCATTTTCAACCAGGACCGGGTCCTTCATCAGTACTGCTTTCCAGAACCCGAATACGGCATGTTGTTTAAATGCAGCCATGCTGCACATCATTTCGCCTTTGTGATCAAAATGCGGAAAGCTCCATTTCATTTTTTCCTCCACCTCCGGGCAGGTCTTGTGTACCAGCTCGCGGATATGATTTAAAATGGGTTTTGCAAAATCAGCTGATTTGGCGACGTAGGCATCCAGTGCCTTCTCTTTTTTTGCCATCGTATAAGATTAATTAATTTTTTTCCTGGCAGTACACATCCAGTCCCAGGGATATGGATCTTTCAACCACCTGGGTGGTTTATGAAATTCGGTATTCCAGCCGTAATTTATTTTCTGGATGAGGTTTACTTGAAAACCCTCCAGGGTAAGCAGCAACTGCAGTTCTTCCCTTAGATAATGTTTGGTGGGTACATTGTCGATATCAGTAACCCCCTGGCGGATGTTGCTGATCTTTTGGGTGGCCTCCTTGCCCGCAGGAAGTACATCATTCTCTGCATCATCTACATTCCACCGGTCGGCAATGATGTTGGCATATAATTTTGATTCCAGTGAAGGGACCACCAGTACCAGTTCGCCGCCTGCATGCAGGCAAAGCGAGAGCGCCTGGAAGAAATTGATCCTTTTTTCCAGTGAACCGGTGAGGATGGCATTGATGCAGATTGCGGTATCACAGGGGGTAACGGTCAGGTCGTCGGCTGAAAAATCCATGCGGCTGTACTCGACATTGGTATATTCGGGGTATTTTTCCTTTGCGATCTGTAAATTTTTTGCCGAGATATCTGCAGCGATCACCGTTTTAAATTTAGGTGCCAGCACCGGAAGCCATTTTCCCACGGCACAACCAATGTCCATCACCGTTTTGTCGGGAGAAGCCATTTCTTCAATAGCGGCTACAATGCTCCCGGATGTATCATTGCGCAATACATCAAATATCTCCGTTTCGTATTTGGGAGCGATCGTTTCCCAGTATTTTCTATCCATATTCAATGCGTGGTTGGATAGTTAAGGTAGAAATTTATTTTTTTAGGTGAACGGCATGGTTGTTCTTTTTTTACACAAGATATACAAGAAAAAAAGTGCCGGTCATCTGACCGGCACTTTAAATTAGTTGAGCGAAAATACCTGCACCATTAATTTCTGAACCGCTCACTCACCACCAGTTCCTTGCTTCCTGCTGTGTAAACGTAAAATCCTTCCCCGCTTTTTGCACCCAGCCTGCCTGCCTGTACCATATTCACCAGCAAAGGGCAGGGGGCATATTTAGGATTGCCGAAACCATCATGCAATACATGTAAGATGCTGAGACAAACGTCGAGGCCAATGAAATCGGCTAACTGCAAAGGTCCCATCGGGTGAGCCATTCCCAGTTTCATTACCGTATCAATCTCTTCCACCCCGGCAACGCCTTCATACAAACTGTAAACGGCCTCATTGATCATGGGCATTAATATGCGGTTGGCAATGAAGCCCGGGTAATCGTTCACCGTGCAGGGGATCTTGCCTAACTGGTTACTTAATTCAACAATGGTGGCTGTAACTTCTTTTTTGGTTGCATAGCCGTTGATGATCTCCACCAGTTTCATTACCGGCACCGGGTTCATGAAATGCATGCCGATCACCATGCCCGGCCTTTTGGTTACCGCAGCAATTTTAGTAATAGAGATAGATGAGGTATTGCTTGCCAGGATACACCCGGCGGGTGCATGCGTATCGATCTGTTCAAAAATAGATAATTTCAGTTCTACGTTTTCAGTAGCCGCTTCCACCACCAGGTTTGCATCTTTTACACCTTCGGATATGACCGATGTAATAGAGATATTTGCCAGGGTGGATCTTTTCTGATCTTCCGTAATGGATCCTTTGGCAAGCTGCCTGTCGAGGTTTTTATGGATGGTATCCATAGCCCGCTGCAGTTGCGAGGGGTTCACATCTACCAGGCTCACGGTAAAACCTGATTGGGCAAATACATGGGCGATGCCGTTTCCCATGGTGCCGGCGCCGATGACACTTACATTCTTTATCATAACTTCTATTTTATTACACGAATTAAAACGAATTGCACCAATTAACGGATTTACGGATTAACCGATCAACTATTTAAACGCATTGATCCCCGTCACATCCATGCCTGTTATCAGCAGGTGAATATCGTGTGTTCCTTCGTACGTGATCACACTTTCCAGGTTCATCATGTGGCGCATGACAGAGTATTCGCCGGTGATGCCCATGCCGCCCAGCATCTGCCTTGCATTCCTGCAGATATTGGTGGCCACTTCACAGGCATTTCTTTTTGCCATGCTCACCTGTTGCGGGGTAACTTTTCCCTCGTTCATCAGTACGCCAAGCCGCCAGTTCAACAATTGGGCCTTGGTTATTTCGGTTACCATCTCCGCTAATTTTTTCTGTTGCAGTTGAAAACTTCCGATCGGTTTACCAAACTGGATCCTTTCTTTACTGTATTGCAGCGCCGTATCATAACAATCCATGGCAGCACCGATGGCCCCCCAGGCAATGCCATACCTTGCCTTGGTCAGGCAGCCCAACGGACCTTTCAATCCTTTAATATTTGGGAAGATATTCTCTTTGGGAACTTTCACGTTGTCAAAGACCAGTTCACCGGTTGCACTGGCACGCAGGCTCCATTTGCCATGTGTGGTTGGCGTACTGAAACCCTCCATTCCTCTCTCAAGGATCATACCCCTGATATCACCGGCTTCATCTTTCGCCCATACCACTGCCACCTGGCTGAAAGGCGCATTGCTGATCCACATTTTTGCACCATTCAATATCACATGATCGCCGGCATCTTTAATATTGCTTAGCATGCCGCTGGGGTCGCTGCCGTGATTGGGTTCGGTCAACCCAAAACAACCCAGCCATTCACCGCTTGCCAGCCTGGGTAAATACTTTTTACGCTGCTCTTCGCTTCCGTATTGATAAATGGGAAACATCACCAGGCTTCCCTGTACACTGGCGGTTGACCGTACACCGCTGTCGCCCCGTTCCAGTTCCTGCATCATCAGGCCGTAGCTTATGTAGTCCAGCCCGCCGCCGCCATATTGTTCCGGTATGGTTGGCCCGAAGCAACCCAGGTCGCCCATCTGCTTTACGATCTGTTGCGGAAACTCAGCCCGCTGGGCATAATCTTCTATGATAGGGGAGATCTCTTTCTTTACATAGTTGCGTACACTTTCCCGGATGTACTTATGCTCTTCGGTCAAAAGTTCATCTACATTAAAGTAATCGGGAGATTGAAAATTGTCTGTCTTGGCAGCCATCGTTATCGTTAATTGGTTAATTCGTAAATCCGTTAAATGGTTAATCCGTAAACCCGGCTAAGAGTAGATTAAAATCCGTTCAAACCGGGATAGATCCGTGTTATCATCGATTCTATCCCCGCAAATATAATTAGCTTAAATCAGAAGAAAATTTTTTGTTTTTTTAACTATCGACAGGGTTGTATCCCGATAGCCATTGGGACTGCCGGGGTTGGACGGAAAAAAAATAATCACCGGATGCAACATGAACGAAAAAGCCTTGTCTCTTTATTATAAACACTGAACTTTTGGAATTAGCTGTAATGCCACAACCTGCCTACCGGCAGGCAGGCGAAGATGAACTGATAGAACGCTGCCTGCGGGGAGACAGCCTGGCGTATAAGGAATTGTACCAGCGTTATTCCAAAGCCATGTTCAATACCTGCCTGCGTTTTCTCGGCAATGCGGCCGAAGCGGAGGATGTATTACAGGAAAGTTTTATGGAGGCATTTAAGAACCTGGGAAGGTTCGAGTACCGCACGAGTTTTGGCGGGTGGCTGAAGCAGATATGTGTGAACCGGTCCATCAGCCAGCTAAAAAAACGAAGGATCAACTGGGTGGATATGGAACAGGTTGCGGGTTACGACAGTGCGGAGGAACTGCCTTATGATGAAGCGGAGATGGAATACAGGGTGGAATCGGTGAAGAAAGCCATCCTACGTCTTCCGGACGGGTACCGGGCCGTTTTGAACCTGTACCTGCTGGAAGGATACGATCACGAAGAGATTGCGGAGATACTGAATGTGGCCGAATCAACCACCCGTTCGCAGTTCATCCGGGCAAAACAAAAATTACTTCAACTTTTAAAAGAAGGGATATGAGCAAAAAACTGAAACAATTTATTGACGACAACCGCAATGAATTCGACGACAGGGTTCCGTCTGCAAAAGTGTGGGAGAATATAGAAGATTCTTTTTCATCCAGGAAAGAGAAAAGACCGGTCATACGCCCGCTTTATAAATGGACGATGGCTGCGGCGGCCATGCTGGTCATTTCCACCGGGGTTTATTTTCTGGTGGGTGATAAAAAAGCGCCGGTAGAGACCGTGTCATCCGGCCCGGAAGGAACGGGTGCTGACGGACCAGAATCATTTACGCCCGAGATGAACCAGTTTGTGAAAATGATCGACATGAAGCAGGAAGAGCTGAAAACACTGGCAGCCGAGCAACCGGAACTTTACCGGAAGTTCACCAACGACCTTGACCAATTGGATAGTTCCTACAATACCTTGAAAAGTCAGCTGACTGCAGCCCCCAACCGGGAAATGCTGCTGGAAGCCATGATCCAGAACCTGCAGCTGCAGCTCAGTGTGCTGAATCAGCAATTAAACATCATTAATCAAATCAAACAATCAAAAAAGAACAGCCATGAAAAGATTGATCAAGCCATTTAAGCTCCTGGTGCCGCTGGTGCTGATGCTGCAGGCAAACCTGTTTGCACAGGAAAATGACAACGACAACAGGAACGAGAACAAGAAAAAGTACGAGTTCGTAAAGAAGAAAAGCGTAAACAAATCGTACAACGTTTCTTCTTCTGACAAACTCAACATCAAGAATGCCTTCGGCTCTGTAAAAGTAAATACCTGGAACCGCAACGAGATCAAGGTGGATGTGGATATTGAAGTTACCGCCAATACCGAGGCCCTGGCGCAGAAGATGATCGACCGGATCTCCGTTACCGATGCCCGGAGCGGAAAGGACATCTCGTTTGAAACAGAGACGAAAGACGTGAACAACAGCAAGGGCGAAAAGAGCAGTATGGAGATTAACTATACCATCTCAATGCCGGAGAACAACCCGTTGAAAGTACAGAATGATTTCGGGGGGATCATCATCCCGGATTTCAAAGGGGAAGTGGACCTGACCAGCAAATTCGGCTCACTCAAAGCAGGTAATTTGGCCAGTATTAAGAGTATTCATATTGAGTTTGGAGAAGCTAACCTGGTTAATATTAACAGTGCTCCCGTGACCATTAAGTTTTCAAAGGCTGTTACTATTTCTAAATTATCAGGAGATGTAAAGCTGAATCTTGAATTCTGCAATAATGTTCGATTGAGTCTTGACAATAACCTTACCAGCCTTGATCTGAAAACATCCTATTCAACCGTGAATCTTAAGCCACTGGGTAATTTAGCGGCTTCTTATACCATCTCTACCAGTTTTGGCTCTTTTAAAAATACCAGTAATGTGAAGTTTACAAGCGGCGAAGACAAGGATGAAGACAACAGGTATGGACCCAAATTCGACCATGAATATTCCGGTAAATCCGGGGGCGGTACAGTACCGGTTAAAGTAAAGAGCAGTTTTAGCAAGATCATCGTGGGCGAAGCCTCCGAGGAAGACATGAAGGATAAGGGAAAAAATAAAACAAAGGATAAGTCCAGGACCTAGCTCGTAAATATATAGCCATGAATCATAAAGTGCCGGTGTTCAGTTACCGGCACTTTGTAGTTTTATAAGACAGGCTTTGAAATCAGGACATCACCAACTAATCATTTTTTTCAAGTATGAATATCTCCTCCACCGGTTTACCAAAGACCCTGGCTATTTTCAAGGCCAGCACCGTTGAAGGGACGTATTTATTTGCTTCCATGGCATTGATCGTTTGCCGGCTGACGGATACTTTATTGGCCAGGTCTTCCTGTGTAAGCCCTTTGATCGCTCTTTCTATCTTGATATTATTTTTCATCAGGAACGGTTTTAGCATTTCGGTATAAGATAAAATTGAACCGTACAATAAAGATGATCAGTACGGTGAACATGTTGTACACCATCACATCAAAAAAGGGGGTGCCATATACGAATAAGAAGGCCAGCAACAGCAGCAGGTAGCTGACACAAACAGCCCATAGCAGCGAAGAAAGCCGGAGTTCGGCAATGAATTCATCTTCATTTTTTTCTTTGGAGAACCCCACGAGCATCGCACCAAGGATGAATAAAGACCCGATCACCGTATTGGTAATATTGGTGTCTATAAACCCAAAGTACGTGGGGTTCCCCGGAAAGCCATCACTTGCGAATGCAAATACGCTGGCATGCATCCAGTTCGCATCAAAATCGTAGTAACGCAGTACCAGGCCTGCAATGCAGGCCGGAACCAGGATGAACCAGCCAAATTTTTTATAGCGGTTCGGTAATAATAACTTGGTAGACATAAATTAATTGTTTTCACAAATGTAAAGTATATCTTACATTAAGTCAAAATAATTTTACATTTTGTAAGAATATTTTAACAAATAAAGTATGGGGATTTTGTGATTAGCCATAAATTTGTACTAATAAAGTATACCATGACAACCTATTCTTACCTGGCACTGGGCGACAGCTATACCATTGGTGAACAGGTACCCTTTGCAGAAAATTTCCCCAATCAAACTGTGCAGTTGTTACGGAAAGAGGGCTTTGCATTTTATGCGGCCGAGATCATTGCAAAAACCGGCTGGACAACAGATGAACTGGACCATGCCATCGGAAATACATCCCTGCTCGGGGGATATGATATCGTTTCGCTGCTGATCGGTGTAAACAACCAATACCGGGGCCGCAGCACAACTGAATTCAAGACCGGGTTTGAACAGTTGCTTCAGCAAGCCATCCGGTTTGCAGATAACAAACCCTACCGGGTCTTTGTGCTCAGCATCCCCGACTGGGGTATTACCCCCTTTGCAGCCGGAAGGGACAGGAGCCAGGTGGCTGATGAGATAGATGCCTTCAATTATGTTTGTGAAAAATCGGCAAAGCAATTCCAGGCCAGCTTTATTGATATCACAACTTCCCAGCGGGTGGATGGGCACAAAGCAGATTTCCTGGTAGCGGATGGTTTGCACCCCTCGGGGAAAGAATATGAAAAATGGGCGGCTAAATTATTTGATGCGATTTTAAAAGAACTCTGATGAAGGATGTCCTGAATTTTTCAGAAACACAGCGGTTCAAAACATGGTGGGCATGGGGTGCCGTGGGGGTGTTGAATATGCTTTTCATTTATGCGATCCTGCAGCAGGTATTCATTGGCAAACCATTCGGCACAAAGCCCGCCCCTGATCTTGTTTTGATCCTGGTTGAACTGTTCCTTCTTGCCCTTTTTATCTTCCTGGGTTCCATCCGGTTGAAGACAAGGATCACCGAAACCGGGATCTATTACCGGTTCTATCCATTCCAGTTCAGGGAAAAAGCCATTGAGTGGCATGAACTGAATGATGCATATATACGGGAGTACAATTCCTTTCATGAATACGGGGGGTGGGGGATACGGACCGGGTCCTCAAGAACAGGCAGGGCCATTAATACGTCTGAATCCTCCAATAAAGGACTGCAACTGAAGTTTGTTGACGGCAGACTTTTACTGATCGGCACAAAAAGACCCGACGAGATCCAGGCCATTGTTGAAAAAATAATGTCAACCGGGAAAATAAACCGGGGAGTATAAGGATCAGTATTCAACCATCTTTCTTTCAACCGTTCCATCTTTATAAAAATCAAACAACGCATAGGCCGGTGCAAAATCCTGGAAGGGGCCGCCCCACCAGTTGCCGCTTACCGCACCGTTGCAGTAATATTTTATGCCGAGGTAATTCACTTCGTCCTGCAGGTGTATGTGCCCGCTCAGGCAGGACCGGATATTGGGATGTTTTTTGAAAAGATCTTTTATTTTCCTGGCATCGGTGTGCAATAAGGCCCTCGAGAGTTTCCAGTCACCGTTGGGCAACATGTCGTTGAAGAACATAGCGCTGCAAAAAGACATGATGGGGATATGGGAAATGATGCAGATGAATTTTTCTTTATTACTGTTCAGTTCATTGTCCAGCCAGTTGAATTGTTCTTCATCCAGCAGGGCAATATAACCTCCCTTGTTTTCCTGCACACTGTCTAAAACTATAAAATGCCAGTTGTGGTGACCAAAACTGTAGTATGTTTTGCTATACCCTGTTTGCCGCAGCCACCAGGCCTTGCCGTAAAGTTCATCGCTTTTTACGTCCTCTTTCAGTTGCCAGCCCCAGATATCATGGTTGCCCAGGCAGTGTCTTACGGGGAGCTTGTTTTCTGCTTCCATTATCTTATTGAACAGGTCCCATTGTATTTGGGTCTTTTCCTTATCGGCAGCCAGGGCATCCATGATACTATCGCCCCCGTTTATGATAAAATCGGGTTGATGTTTCATCTGGTTGATGGTCTGTAAAGCCCTTTTCATTCCGGCTTCAGCCGCATCCAGGGCCTTGATGTGTATATCACTGATGAAAGCAATGGTAAACTGTTTTTTCTTTTCAGCAGATCCTGCATTTGCCAGGGAAGGCAGGACAGAAGCTGCAGAAATAAGAGATACGTTCTGGAGGAATTTTCTGCGTTGCATAAAGATTGGTTTCAGCTATTTAAGATAGGTTGCCATTTCGGCCTGGTACTGGTGCGCAATGGCCCTTGCTTCGGTTGCAAAATCCTCGTTTTCGCTGGCATAGATGATGGCTCTTGACGCATTTACCAGCAAACCGCAATCTGTGTTCATTCCGTATTTACTTACTTCTTCCAGGCTTCCTCCCTGGAAACCCACACCGGGCACCAATAAAAAATGATCCGGAATTATTTTTCGTATGCCTTCCAGGTCACTGGCCCTGGTAGCACCCACCACAAACATCAGGTTGCTAGGGCTTCCCCAACTGCTTACTTTCCGTAAAACGGATTCATACAAATACTCCCCGCCTTGGTTGACCTCCCTGTCGTTGTTGGTCTCCTTGCCGTTGTTGGTCTCCCGACCAACAACCCTAAGCTGTTCAAAATCCTTACTGCCCGGGTTGCTGGTCAGCCCCAGCACGATGGTCCATTTATTCTCAAATTCCAAAAATGGTCTTACACTGTCTTCACCCATGTACGGAGCAACCGTAATGGCATCAAAATTCAGGGTTTCAAAAAAAGCCTTTGCATATTGCGAAGAAGTATTGCCAATATCACCCCGCTTGGCATCGGCAATGGTGAAATGTTCTTTGGGAATATAGTTTACGGTCTTTTCCACTGCTTCCCATCCTTTCAGCCCCATGGCTTCATAGAATGCAGTGTTTATTTTGTACGAAACACAAAGATCCTTCGTGGCATCGATGATCTGTTTGTTGAATTCAAAAACAGCATCGGGATGTGACTGGAGATGGGCTGGTATTTTGCTGATGTCGGTATCCAGGCCAACGCAGAGGTACGACCTCTTTGTTTGTACCTGCTCTATAAGTTGTTTTCTGGTCATGTGACAAAGTTAATTGGCAAAACCGGTCAGTCCAGCCTCCGTATCATTTCCTTGGCGATCTTCCTGGAATGCTCATCCCCCCGTTTCACCAGTTGTTCAATGATATTCCGCTGAGATGCCTCATCCCTGTTCTGGCTGAGCTTAAAGGTGTTTTCCAGGCTTTCTACTTCAATGCTAAAGCCAACAATGGCTTTCATCATGTGGTCAATGTATTCCTTTGGCAGGTTGTCAAAAGCGCCGGCAGACTGTGTACCCACATATTTATCTGAAACTTCTTTCACGGCATTGTACGTTCCTTCTGCATCCATAAAACGGATATTTCCTTTTGCCTGCACCGTCATATAATTCCAGGTAGAGCCCATATGCGGATCGGTGTACCAGTTTGCGCTTACAAAGCAATGCGGACCGGTAAAGATCACCAGCACATTATTATTCTTTTCAAATGCCAGGTGATGGTCGGTCTTCCGCATGATGTGTCCTTCCAGGAAAATTTTACCTTCCTTTTCTTTTATTGCCAAAGGAACCTGTGTTGCTGCCGGGTATTCTTCTCCTATGCCGGTGACCAGGGCAAAGGCATTCTCTTTCATGAAGTCGATGACCTTCTGCCGGTCTTTTTCTGTGTAATAATCGAATTTGTACATGTGGCTGTTCTTTTAAATGCACGAATTTTAACGAATTACACGAATTAAATTCAGACCCAGGTAAATTTAGTTCTTTTTGAAACCTACCAATTCGTGTAATTCGTTTAAATTAGTGTAATCTCTCCAATATCATTTTTTCAATTTCTTCCGATTCCCACCTGGTTTCAATGCCGGGCAACGACATGATCTCCTGCATAATGGCTTCCTGTTTTCTTCCATTCACCAATGCACTGCTGTATCGTATCTGCGGACTGAAAGTAACCTGCGAATAGGCCGGGATCCATTTATCCGGGTGCTTTTTGCTGAAGGCCGCTTCGATCTTCTTCTGCAGCAAAAACTTCGGGTCGGCCACCTTATCCCTCATCTCCACGAAATTATTCAGGGCCAGGTCGGCAATCGCATCGCCATCGGGCTTTCTTAATGACTGGTATTCCGGTAAAATGGCTGACCAGTTTTCGTTGTGCTTATCCAGTAAACTGTTCAATACAGCGCAATCCTCAAAACCGCAATTCATTCCCTGTCCAAAGAATGGAACAATGGCATGGGCAGCATCGCCGATCAATGCAAATTTATCTCCCCGTATCCAGGGGAAGCATTTTACAGTGACCAGGGAAGAGGTAGGGTTTCTGAAAAAATCTTCCTGCAGGGTTGGCATCAGCTTTTCTGCATCGGTAAAGGTCTTTTCAAAAAATGATTTTACTTTTTCCTTCGTATCCAGGCTTGCAAAGGAAGGATCCCCATCAAACGGGAAGAACAGGGTGCAGGTAAAACTGCCATCCATATTGGGCAGGGCGATGAGCATGTAATTACCCCGTGGCCAGATATGCAGTGCATTTTTCTCCATTAAAAATCCGCCATTGGCACCTGCAGGGATATTCAGTTCCTTATAGCCGAAGTCGATATAATATTGCTGGTATTGAAAACGGTCGTGCTGTAAATGGTGGGTGAGGCGGGCTGCAGAGTAGGCACCGTCGCTGCCAAATAGCAGTTTGAAGTTTGTGGTTTGAAGCCTGCCTGTCCGGTAGGCAGGTTTGTGGTTGAGTGTATTCTCAAAAATGATCTCATCCTTTTGCCAGTCGATGCTCCTGCACATTTCATTAAATAAAATTTCAACACCGTTTTTCTCAGCCAGGTCCATCAGCTTGCAGTTCAGTTCACCCCGGGAAACGGAGTTGATGAACTGTCCTTCTTTGCCATAAGGCTGAAAGGCAGTACTGCCATCTGCATTGTGCAGGTACCTGCCGTGCATGGGAATGCATATCTTCCTGATCTCGTCCATTAAGCCAACTTCTTCCAGGGCCCTGATACCCCGGTCGCTGAGCGCCAGGTTTATGGAACGGCCTGCCACCATGTCTTCCTTCCGCATGTCGCCGCGGCGTTCATACACGATTACTTTATATCCCCGCTTTGACAAATAAATGGAAAGCAATGAGCCAACCAGCCCGGCACCAATGATGGTCGATTCCTTTTTCTGCATCACGAATATTTTAAAATTGAGTTTACTATTTCGCCAAACTTCCAGATGTCTTCAAAAGAATTGTATAATGGAACCGGGGCAACACGTATCACATTCGGTTCCCTCCAGTCGGCTATCACACCGTTTTGTTTCAATGCTTCAAAAACTTCTTTTCCTTTTTTAAGCATCAGCATGGAAACCTGGCATCCCTTTGCATCTTTCGGGGTAATGACCTCAATGAGTTTTTCTTTGGCATTTTTATTCAGTTCTTCAATGATAAAGAACAAATAATCGCTGAGCATTTTTCCTTTGGCCAGTAAATTATCCATTCCGGCATCTTCAAAGATATCCAGCGATGCTTTATGTGCAGCCATGCTTAAAACAGGCGCATTGCTTAATTGCCAGCCTTCGGCTGTTGCAATGGGTTTAAATCCCTTCTCCATTTGAAAGCGGGTTGCTTTCTCGTAACCCCACCAGCCCGCCAGTCTTGGTAAATTCTTATTGGCAATATGTTTCTGGTGTATGAATGCGCCGGCCACACCACCGGGGCCACTATTCAGGTATTTATAACTGCACCAGCAGGCAAAGTCAACACCCCAGTCGTGCAGGTGCAGTTCAATATTACCGGCTGCGTGTGCCAGGTCGAACCCGCAGTAAGCACCGGCATCATGTGCTGCTTTGGTAATGGCTTTCATGTCAAACACCTGCCCGTTGTAATAATTCACGCCGCTGAAGATGACCAGCGCCGTTTGACCGGCGTTTTGCTTTATGGAATTGAGTATGTCTTCTGTCCGGATCACGTATTCCCCTTCTCCGGGGCCCACTTCAATAATGGCATCATCCGGGTTCAGTCCATGAAATCTTGCCTGCGATTCGAATGCGTACTGGTCAGATGGAAATGCCTTGGCTTCGCAGATGATCTTAAAGCGCTCTTTCGTTGGCTGGTAGAATGTTGCCATCAGCAGGTGCAGGTTCACCGTAAGCTGGTTCATCACCACGATTTCTTCCGGCAGGCCGCCCACAATCTTTGTTAAGAGGTTCGGGAACATTTCATGATAGCTGAGCCAGGGCTGCCTTGCATGAAAATGACCTTCTACGCCAAAACTGGCCCAGTCTTCCAGTTCGTTCAGTACATAATCCTGGGTGGTCCTGGGTTGCAGGCCAAGGGAATTGCCGGTGAAGTAGATGCATTCTTTTCCGTTGATGACAGGAAAATAAAATTTAGAACGGAAATCCCTTAACGGATCGGATACGTCCAGTTTTTTTGCAAAGTCAGCGTTATTTTGGAAATTCATTTTGGGTTACCATTTACCATTTACTATTTACTATTTACCATTGGCCTTTATTGCAGTCCTCTCCTTGAATTTTGTGCCTTTAACTAAGGTTGTATTTAAATACTTAATAAAACCATTTATCTTTTTATAAATTGCATTTGTTTTTTCATATAGGGTATCAAAAATATCTTTACTGATATATTCCTTATCCAAACACCTGTAAAGCTGTGATTTTAATTCATCGGCCGATCCTGTTGAAATGCTCAAGAACTGAATAAACTCAAGTCTGCTTGCCCTTCCAGACCCTTCAGCTATGTTATCCATTATAGAGCCTGAACTCCTGCCCATTTGATCTTTTAATGAAAATTTTTTTGAAAGCTTTCCATTTTGGGTGAGTAAAAAGATATCTTTTGCAAGTACTCTCGCCAGTTGCCAGATTTCAAGGTCTTCGAATTTTTGTATGGTGCTCATAATGATAAATAGTAAATGGTAAACGGATCATTCTATGGTGGCTATTACTTTTAATTCAATGGCTATTGGTGTGGGTAAACTTTTTACTTCTACGGTGGTGCGGCATGCCTGCACGGCTGTAAAATATTCCGCATAGATCTTATTATAAACAGGAAAATCCTTTTTCATGTTGGTAAGAAAAACGGTCACATCCACCATTTTATCCCAACTGCTGCCACTGGCTTCCAGCACGGCTTTTACATTGGCAAAGCATTGATGACATTCGGCTGCAATATCGTACTTAATGATATTCCCATCTGCATCCTGCTCTAAACCCGGTATGGAATTATCTTTTGCACTCCGGCTGCCGATACCGGAAAGGAATAATAAGTTTCCTACACGCCGGGCATGGGGGTAGGCGCCTAATGGCTTTGCTGCTCCTTCTGTATTGATTATTTCACTCATAATATTTCGCCGCTAAGGCACAAAGCCGCAAAGAAAATAAATAGTATCCAGCAAAACTTTGCGCCTCTGCGTCTTTGCGGTTAATTAAAATTGTATACAAACATTTTTAGACTCTGTAAAGAACCGCAATGCTTCCCATCCGCCTTCTCTTCCAACCCCGCTGTCCTTCATTCCGCCAAAAGGGGTTCGCAGGTCCCGCACCAGCCAGCAGTTGATCCAGATGATACCACTCTGAATTTTAGCTGCCACCAGGTTTGCCTTGCTGATATCCTGCGTCCAGACGGTTGCTGCCAGTCCATATTGCGTTGCATTGGCCAGTTGCAAAGCTTCTTCGGTTGTTTTAAAGGACTGCAGGGTAACCACCGGGCCGAAGATCTCATCGGTATTGGTCTTACAAGCCGGCCCGAGCCCTTCTATTATGGTCGGTTTAATGAAATAGCCCCCGGCACATCTTCCTTCCGGCTTTACGGCATTTCCCCCGCATAATATTTTACCGCCTTCTACTTTTGCCAGGATGATGCAGTTCATTACTTTATCAAAATGGATATTACTTACTATTGCTCCCTGTTTGCTTTTCTCATCCAATGGGTCGCCAACGGTCAGCTGCTTTACTTTATGTACAAATTCAGTTTTGAATTTTTCATAAACAGATTCTTCCACCAATATCCGGCTGCCGCATAAACAGATCTGCCCCTGGTTACTGAATGAGGAACGGATGGTTGTTTCCATCATCTTATTCCAGTCGCAGTCGGCAAAAATGATGTTGGGATTTTTGCCACCCAACTCCAATGAAAGTTTTTTGAACATGGGGGCAGCAATGGATGCAATGCGTTCGCCCGCTCTTGTACTGCCGGTAAAGGAAATGGCTTTTATTTCCGGGTGTTTTACAATGGCTTCGCCGCAATGCTGTCCCAGGCCATGAACAATATTTAAAACACCATCCGGCATGCCGGCTTCTTTGCAGATCCTGCCTAAGAGAAAAGCGGTTACGGGGGTGACTTCCGAGGGCTTGGCAATTACACAGTTACCTGCGGCCAATGCCGGTGCGATTTTCCAGGTAAACAAATACAGGGGAAGGTTCCAGGGAGATATGCAGCCCACAATGCCGATTGGCTGGCGAAGGGTATAATTCACGGCCCTGTCTTCCATGGCGTGACTTTCGCTGGCAAAATGCATGATGCTGGTGGCAAAGAACCGGAAGTTGGAAGACGCTCTTGGAATATCAACCAGTTTACTCAGCCAAAGGGGTTTGCCATTGTCATTGGTCTCTGCCAGGGCCAGTGCATCCAGGTTCTCATCTATGAGGGAAGCGATCTTATTAAGGATATCAAACTTTTTTTCAACCGGCATCACACTCCAGGCCGGGAATGCTTTTTTGGCCGCTTTTACAGCGGCATCAATATCTTTTGAATTACTGTCGGGCACCTGGCCGTAAACAGCCCCGGTGGCCGGGTTCACATTGTCAATGAAATTTCCGCTGAGGGGGCCAATGAAATTTCCCCCGATGAAATTTTCCAGGTGATAAGGAATATCCGGTTGCATGGTTTAAAGGTAAAGAAAAGCTGGATACCGGATGCCGGATGCTGGATGCCGGATGCCAAATGCCAGATCCAAGATCCAAGATCCAGGATGGAATCTGCATCCAGTATCCATTATCTGGTATCCGGTATCCGGTATCCCGCATCCCGGATCCTGCCCTTCCTCCCAAAAAATAATTAACTTACAACTCTAAAAACTCTTGCTATGGCAGTAACAGCCCCTTTTAACCTGAAAAAATGGATTGATGAACACCGTGACACGCTGAAACCCCCGGTAGGAAACCAGTGTGTATATAAAGACGCCGAGAACTTCATTGTGATGGTGGTGGGCGGACCCAATGCCCGAAAGGATTACCACTATAATGAAAGCGAGGAACTGTATTACCAGGTAGAAGGTAATATCGTTCTTAAGATCATTGATGATGGTGTGCCGAAAGACATACCTATTAATGAAGGAGATATGTTCCTGCTGCCACCCAAAACTCCCCATTCACCACAGCGTGGACCCAATACCGTAGGACTGGTGATTGAAAAAGTAAGGGAAACAGAAGAGGACGGATTTTTATGGTATTGTGAGAACTGTGGCAATAAATTATACGAAGAATACAAAGTGATCACCGATATCGTAAAACAGCTTCCGCCCGTGATGGAAGGGTTTTATAATGATGAACAAAAAAGGACCTGCAGTAAGTGTGGAAGTGTGATGGCGCCTCCGGTGAGAAAGGGTTAATTAGTTAATCCGTATATCCGTTATCCGTATATCCGTTAGCCCGAGCATACGTTTAAACAGATTGACCAATTAACGGATTAACGTATAAGCGCATTAACTGAATTACATGAAAATAGACATCCACACGCACATCATGCCCGGCAAAATGCCCAACTGGGTACAGAAGTTTGGCTATGGAGAATTCATTCACCTGGAACACCGCAACTGCAAAGCCTGTATGATGAAGGGCGATAAACTCTTTCGGGAAGTAGATGATAATTGTTTTGATGCGGAAATACGGTTGACAGAGATGGATGATACGGATGTGACCGTACAGGTGCTTTCCACCATTCCTGTTTTATTTAATTACTGGGCCAATGCAGAAGACGGGCAGGAAACCTCCCGTTTTTTTAATGACCATATTGCTGAAACCGTAACAAAAGGCCCGAAACGTTTTATCGGGATCGGAACGGTACCCTTGCAGGATGTGGACATGGCCATAAAAGAAATGGAACGATGTGTAAAAGAATTGAAGATGCCGGGGCTGGAGATCGGAACTAATATCAATGGCATCAATTTAAGCGATCCGCAATTCTTCCCGTTTTACGAAGCGGCTGAAAAACTCAGTTGTGCCTTATTTGTACATCCTGGGAGATGATGGGGGAGGCACAAATGCAGAAATACTGGCTGCCCTGGCTGGTGGGGATGCCGGCTGAAACTTCCCGGGCCATCTGTTCGATGATCTTTGGCGGGGTCTTTGAAAAATTTCCCAAACTGAGGGTGGCATTTGCACATGGAGGGGGTTCTTTTCCCATCAGCATCGGAAGGATCGAACATGGGTTTAATGTGCGGCCCGACCTGGTGGCGGTTGATAATTCAGTGAATCCAAGGGACTATATTGGTAAATTCTGGATAGACAGCCTGGTGCATGATGATAAAGCCATGCGTTATATCATCGATGTGATGGGGGAGGATAAGATATGCCTGGGAAGTGATTACCCGTTTCCCCTGGGAGAGCATCGCCCGGGGAAACTGATCGAAGAAATGGATCTTGCAGGTAGCCTTAAAGAAAAACTGCTGTTTAAGAATGCAAAGGATTGGCTGAATGCATAAACCTTACAGGTTTCAATTGAACAGATCCGGGTAATCACTGATGATCCCATCCACCCCCATCAGTTTATACTTTTCAATTTCAGCTTTGGTATTAATGGTCCAGGGAATGACCTTGATATTTTGTGCATGACATTTTTCGATCAGTTCTTTTGTTACCAGTTTATAGCCCGGGCTGTAAATGGTTGGTATGAAGCCCAGGGCTTTTAACTGCTGTTCCATTGTCCGGGTATCAAGATCCTCAACCAGCATCGCTGTTTTTATCTTCGGGTAGTGCTGGTGTAGGTACTGCAATGTCCTGGGATCGAAGGACTGGATGATCACTTGTTCTTCCACCTGGTTTTCCCGGATCACGTTCATCAGCAGTTCCACAAACTCAGCCGGCGCCGGGTGATAGATATTATCCGTGACCGGCATTGTTTTGGTCTCAATATTATAATAGGGGAAGGGCCTTCTCCGGGTCGTCATTTCCTTTTTTATTGCCTCAAAAACATTGGCCAGCAAAGGTTTAACCGCTTCCATTTTTTGCTGTTGCGGAAAACGGGGATGGGGTTTCAGGCCTACGTCAAAATTTTTGACAGCTTCATAATCCATTTTATATATGTTGTAATCCTTTTCTTCTTTTGCCGTAATGAAAGCACCGCCGGGTTTGGTGGTTATTTCATGATTGAAAAATGGCTCATGGGACAGGATCACCTGTTTGTCTTTTGTGATCACCACATCCATCTCCAGGGTGGTAACGCCCAGGCCAAGTGCATTGATCATGGCCGGGATGCTGTTTTCGGGCATTAAGCCACGACAGCCACGATGTCCTTGTTTATCAAAACCTGTTTGATCTGCCTGGTTGGGTTCTTTCATTTCGCTATTCACCGTTTTAACCTGCCGGGTGGATGTACAGGCAATGCAGAACAGGGCTGCCAAAAAAAGGATCACCTGTTTGCGGAGACCTGCTTGTGAAATACTGTCCTTCATTCATTAAAGTTAAACCAAAAAATAAAGGCATGAACTGATTCATGCCTTTAAAGATATTCCTGAAAGGGGATCAACCTTCCGCCTGTTCATTGGTATTGTTCTCGCCGGTCACTTCTTCCACGATCTCGCCGGTTTCGGTAACCGCCAGTACGGTTTCGCTTAGTTCTGTTATTTCAGCAGTGGCATTGTCTTCTGCTTCTTTAACATGGGTGGCCTGTACCAGTTCTTCCATCAGCACTTCTGATATTTTAGGCAGGTCCTCCGAACTGTTGATGCCGAAGTAGTCCATAAAGGATTTGGAAGTGGCATAGATGAGTGGTTTGCCTACCGCATCTTCATTTCTGCCAGAGATGATCACCAGGTCTTTTTCCAGCAGTTTCTGTACAGCATAATCACAGTTCACGCCCCGGATGGC
Organism: Chitinophagaceae bacterium; assembly: GCA_016710165.1. NCBI lineage: Bacteria > Pseudomonadati > Bacteroidota > Chitinophagia > Chitinophagales > Chitinophagaceae > Chitinophagaceae bacterium. The sequence goes on from JADJLJ010000002.1 coordinate 531,508, forward strand.
TTCGATCTCGCTTTTGGTGATGGGCTGTTTGTAAGCAATGATGGCCAGGGTTTCCAGTGAAGCAATGGAGAGGCGCTTTAAGAATTTATCGCCGTTCAGCTGGGCAACGGTCTTGTGGTATTCTTTTTTGGTAAGAAACTGCCATCCGCCGCCGATCTGTTTCAGTTCAAAGGCATAAAACTCAGAATCATATTTCTCTGCAATTCCTTCAATGGCGGCATCCACCTGTTCCTGGGTGGCCCGGTCTTCAATAAAAGCAAGGGCGCTGTTTACCAGTTCAAGCAGTTCGGTATTGTTCAACGGTTTATCGCTGGCAAATATCAGTGCTTCTATGTGAGGAATTATTTCTGAAAGTTCCATGGCCCCTATCCCCTAAAGGGGTATCTGTTTTAGGTTATAAAAATTGTTTTCTGCCTTGTTCTCCGCCAACTGGCGGAGACAGGGGCGTTTAACCCTGTAATGCAGCAGCCCCGCTTACGATCTCTGTCAGTTCGGTTGTAATGGCTGCCTGCCGTGCACGGTTGTAACTTATCTTAAGTGTCTTCAGCAATTCATTGGCATTGTCGCTGGCCTTATCCATCGCGGTCATCCTTGCACCATGCTCACTGGCATTGCCGTCGAGGGTTGCTTTGAATAACTGGGTATTCAGGATCTTTGGCATCAGTTCAGCGATCAGGATGTCTTTGCCCGGCTCAAAAATAAAGTCGGCATTTTTCTGCCCTTCTGCCTTTGCCACTTTTTGTACCGGTAAAAATTGCTCAGCTACAAAACGCTGGGTGGCGGCATTCTTGAATTCGCTGTAAACCAGTTCAACAGCATCCACTTCTTTATTGGCAAATGCATCCATGGCATGTTTGGCAGCGGCCTGTGCTTTTTCAAAGGTCAGCCCGTTTAAAATATCCCAGTAATTATTGATGACCCTGAAGTCAGTCTTGGAAAAATTCTCATAGCCCTTTTTGCCGATCGGTAATATGGTCACATTGCCTTTGGCATGCTGGGCAGCATATTTTTCCTGGATGGTCTGTTTGGCCAGTTTGATGAGGTTACTGTTATAACCACCGCACAAACCCCGGTCGCTGGTAACCACAATGATCATTACTTTTTCCACCGGCCGCTGGGCTGCCAGGGCCATGCTCACATCGCCTTCGCTGTTGCTGACAATATTGCTCAGCATTTCCTGTAATTTCCTGGCATAGGGCCTCATCTGGGTAATGGCATCCTGGGCACGGCGGAGTTTGGCCGCACTCACCATTTTCATGGCTTTCGTGATCTGCTGCGTACTTTGAACACTCTTGATACGGTTACGAACCTCTTTTAATGCACCACTCATAGTTATTCTGTCTGGTTAATTTAACGGCGGCAAAGGTAATAAAAAAGGGGTGTAAAAACCCCTCGAAAAATTATATTTATTCAGGTTTTGATCCCTAAAACTGGGGGGGAGCACCGGTAGGGGGGGCCATCCTCCTGAAATCAACGCCCCGGGTCTGAATGGGTTGCCCGGCAAACCGTTGCAGGCGGTACGTGAAAGTGGCAATGAAATACCGGGTAAGGCGGTTGGTACGGCTGTCAACAATGCTGTTGGCGGTCACACTGCGGTTGATATTGCTGTTTTGTTTGAAAAGGTCGAATGCCTCTATCCGGATGATGCCGTTCTTCTTTTTAAAGAGTTGTTTTTCCAGCGACGCATTCATGATGGCCTGGTTGCGGCTCACATTGCTGGCCAGCCCGGAGTTGATGGTGTAATCAAAATCGTATTTCAGCACCAGCGTTTTGGTGATGTTGAGGTTGATGTTGCTGCTGAAGGTCCAGGCATTGCTCGATGAGTTTTGCAGGGTGGTAAGCGGTTTTCCCGATTTGTTCTTATACTTCACATCGTTCAGGTTGTAGTTAACGCCGGCGCCGAGTTCCAGTATCTCTTTGTAATTGTATTCAAAGGTAAAGCCCTGCCCGATCACCCAGTTGCTGCCGATGTTACGGATGCTGTCGATCAGGTTGATGTTGTGATTGTAATTTGCCGTACCCCTCAAAGACAACACATATTTCCTGTTTTTGTAAGGCCTTGAATACACATAAAAGCCAAGCAGGTTATAATAGCCATTCACATTTTCGGGAATGCTTAACTGTCGGCCTGCCCCTTTATTGATGGTATTGTTCACGATCTGGTTCCTGATGGTGCTGAAGGTAAAATTGGTGAATAATACCTTTCCGCTTATAAAATTGAAATTGTTATAGGAGAAGTTCAGGTTGTGGTTCATCGATGGTTTCAGGTTCGGGTTACCGGTGGTGATGCTTTGCTGGTTACTTACGTCCTGTACGGGCTGCAACTGGCTGAAACTTGGCTGGGTGGCATTCCCGTTATAGCTGAAGTTTAATGAACGGGTGCGGTTGAAATTATACACAAACCGGGCAATGGGAAAAACATTGGCCCGGCGGATGGTCTGGTAGGCACTGTCCTTTGTTATTGAATTGCCCTGCAGGTTCACCGGCTGCACACTGATGCCGATGGTGTAATTGTATTTCTTTTTGGTGGTACGCATGGAAACGCCGATGCGGTTGTTGTAAAAATCATTTTCATAATCATTGCTTAAAAAGCTGTTCAGTGTTTTTGTTTGGGTAGCTGAATCCACGTTATAGGTCTGCCGGTTGTTGCGGCTGTGACTCAGGTTATGCGAATAGCTGAGGTCGAGGCTGCGGTATTTGGTAAGTGGTTCAGAATACGTGAAACGTACCCCGTAGTTGTAGTTGTCGTTTTCCTGGTCGATGAACTGGAAACTGTTGCGTGGACCGATAAAGGGCGGGACATACTGGTAACTTAGATTGGTCACATCCTGCTCCGAATCATTATCCGAGGTTCCCAGGGTTAAACTGGTGGAGAAATTACGGCCACGCTTCCTGAATTTATGATTGTACAAAATGGTGGCTGCCAGGTTGGGTGCCTGCGAATTGGTCAGGTTCCTGTTGTTCCCGTCACTGGTCCTGGTTCCGTTGGTTGTTTCGAAGTAATCAAAAACGGTGTTGTTGTTGGCATCGCTGCCGCTGTAATTTATGCTGGGACTTATTTTCAGGTAATTGAATGAATCGACCTGGTATTCAAAATTGAAAGTGAAACGGTGTGAATTTCCTTTGGTGAGGTTGTTCACATCCTGGTTATTGATAAAACTGTTCGTTTCAAAAAAGTTCTGGGAAGACGTGTATTGAACCTGGCTGGTATTCCGGTGATTGTAAGAATAGCTGCCGTACACACTGATCCGCTTGCTCCATTGGTCGCGGTAATTGAACCCGAATGAATTGGTGGTGGATATGCCGCTGTTGCTGCCTCCGCCAAAATTAGGGCTGTTGCCGCTTTGCATCATGCTGTTCATCTGGCCCATGCCACCCATATCACTCATAACGCTCATACCCTGGCGCATCATGCTGGTAGCCCCGCGGTTACCGCCTCCGCTGAAGTTGAAAAGCGATGTGTTCGTATTGTTGCTGTTAGCCAGTACAGATATCTGTGTATTGTTCCGGAAATAATTTCCGTTCATGGATGCCTGGTATCTTTCTTCGGTTCCATACCCCCCGGTAACTCTTCCAAAAAATCCCCGGTTCTTGTCTTTCTTTATTTCGATGTTCAGGATCTTATCCGGGTCGCCGTCTTTGATGCCGCTTACCGTTGCCTGGTCACCGTAATCATCGATCACCTGTATCTTATCAACAATATTAGCCGGCAGCTCCTTGGTGGCTGTTTTCACGTCGCCGCCAAAAAGTCCTTGCCATTCACTTTCACCCGGCTCACGGCTTTGCCCTGGGCGGTCACGTTCCCGTCTTTGTCAACCTGCCCACCGGGCAGTTTTTTCAGCAGGTCTTCCACCACGGCACCTTCTTTTACTTTGAAAGCATCGGCCCGGTATTCAATGGTATCTTCCTTGACCACGATCGCCGGGGCCACTACGGTCACTTCACTCAGCAATTTGGCATCCTGCGCCAGCACAAAATTACCGGCATCAATGGTTTTTTCCTGTTTGCTTACGGGCACAAAACGGGCCACGGGCCAATAACCCAGGTGGCGGATGACGATGGAAAAATTGGAGGAAGGCACTACATCAAAACGGAACTGTCCTTTGTCATCTGTAAATGAATACGTGGTATCGGTGGGATTTGACTTCACCACCAAACCCACCACGGCATTCTCTATCGGCTTTTTTGAAGCAGAATCTATCAATGTTCCTTTTACCTGCGACCGGGCAGCAAAACCTGAAAGAACCACAAGGAAAGTGAGGTATAATTTACTCATAAACAAAGTTGATATACGAACTAATTCGTGTAAAAATAACCTAGAAAACCTATCACCCGAACTTATTTTGATGAATGGTTTATGTTTTGAGGATTTATTAACAGAAATGACGGCTTTAAAATCTATAAACCAGCGATACAGAGCCGGGAGCTCCACTGAGTTCCATCTTGTCTAAAAGTTTGCGATGCTTGCGGTGTATGGCATAATTTACCGCATCATATAAAAGCAGGAAACCTCCCTGCAGCATGATCGAATTGCCATATCCTTTGAACTTATCGGGATTTTTCTGATGATCGCTTGCCTTGTTCATCCATAAACCACCGCCCACATAAAGCACATCGAGTCCTGCATTGATCAGGTAGGTCTTTTCTGTTTTGCTTTGGTGTTTCAGTACTGCCGCTAATGTTGGGTTATCAATATTTTCCCTGCCGGCTCCCCAGTAACCCAGCCCGGCAATGGCCAGGTTGATACCGCCCCACATCACATTCATCTGGTGAAAATACCGCATCTCCCGGTTGCTGGTATTGGTGGCAATACCACTTACTGCAATGTTTGCCACAGACCATGCACCCAGTACCAGCATGGATCTTTTTGAAATGCCGGTTCTTTCTTTCTCAAACTTTACCAGGTCTGCCTTTTGTGAAAAAGAAGAGAGGGCCATGCCAATAAAGCCAATGAACAGAATGGAACGTTTCATATTTTGTATTTTTCAAAATACGAAACAATATTCTGAAAAGATTGTTCAGGGGAGCAGTTTTATTTTAACCGGTTTAAGTTCCTGGCGGATCCGTATCAGGCCGCCTTCAGCAGTGCTTTGCTGCAGGTCAATCTCCCGGTACAGGTCGCATTCCAGTGAAAGATTTTTTCCTTTCTGACGCATTAATTCCCTGGCAGGAATTACAATTTCGCTTTTAGGTCCATCCTGGCTGAAATGAAAACTGCTGTCGGTATCAGTGCTGTACACTTCTATATGATCCGCTTTGGTCAAAGGTGCCGACTGGTAAGTGATTATTAGATCTTTGGTTCTGCCTGTTTCCCTGGCGGCGTTGGTCAATGCAAAGGGAGCAAAACTGAATTTGTTCTCAAATCTTTTCCCATCGGTATTGGTAAAGTTGATGGTATGGTTGCCATAAAAACCGGTTACCGGCTTTCGGATTTTATAGTAAGCTCCGCCGCCAGCACTGCTGTCCACGTTCAGCTTTTCGCCGTCAAACTCCACGTTGCTGTCATCGCTTAAAACAAGGGTGGTTCCACTGTTACCGGCAAAGCGGAACTGGCAGGTGACGTCCACATATTCATCCCCTTCTGTATGGCTGATGAAATGATCCATGTAGATCTTGTCCTGGTTAACATCTTTGCTGTCTCCAATTTCGTTGCTGCTGCAGGCAGCAAAGACTACTGCCAATGCAATGAAGCCGGCTAAAAAGGGGTTTAGTTTCATTTTCATATTTATGGTTTGCTGTTTATACGGCCAGGGGCTAAAAGGTTAGTTAACAAAAGATTAAAGCCTGGAAAAGGGCTAATATCTTCTTTAAGTCAATAAAATTCAACCCCCAAACATTTACTATCTTTGTCGCCCTGTTTAAACGGGGCAGGCTCTGTCATTATGGCTCGAATCTTATTTCAGCACCATATTTGACAATACAATGGTCTTTATAATAACGTATTTAAGCAATACCCAACAACACTGAATTTATGATCGGCGCAATTTCGAAACTTTTTGGAGGCAATAAAAGTGAAAAGGATGTAAAGAAGATACTGCCACAGGTTGAGAGGATCAACCAGTTCTTTGCACAATACAGATCCCTCAGCAATGATGAATTGCGCAATAAGACCAACGAGTTCAAACAACGCATTGCGGCACACCTGGCCGCTATTGACCGGCAAATAGAAGATAAAAAGAAAGCAGCGGAAGAATTACCCATCGCCGATATCAATGGCCGTGACATCATCTACAAGGAGATCGATGACCTGAAAAAGGAAAGAGACAGCCAGCTGGAAGTGGTGTTACTGGAGATTTTACCGGAGGCATTTGCAACCGTAAAGGAAACCAGCCGCCGTTTTGCTGAGAACACTACGCTGGAAAGTACCGCTACGGAACTGGACAGGACACTTTCCGTTAAGAAAGACAATATCATCATTGAGGGCGATAAAGCCATTTATAAGAACAGCTGGACCGCCGGCGGAAGCATCGTTACCTGGAACATGGTGCACTATGACGTACAGTTGATCGGTGGCGCTGTATTACACTCCGGCAAAATTGCCGAGATGGCAACGGGTGAAGGTAAAACACTGGTGAGTACGTTACCGGCCTACCTGAACGCATTATCCGGCGAAGGCGTGCACATCGTTACCGTGAATGATTACCTGGCCAAAAGGGACAGTGAATGGAACGGCCCCATCTTTGAATTCTTAGGACTGCGGGTTGATTGTATCGATAAACATGAGCCGAACGGAGATGCCCGCCGCAATGCCTATAATGCCGACATCACGTATGGTACCAACAACGAATTTGGTTTCGACTATTTAAGGGATAACATGGTGCATACACCGCAGGAAATGGTACAGCGAAAACACCATTTTGCCATGGTGGATGAAGTGGATAGTGTATTGATCGATGATGCCCGTACCCCGTTGATCATCAGCGGACCCGTTGGTCACAGCGATAATACCCAGCAGTTCTTCGACCTGAAGCCACGTATTGAAAAATTAATAGAGGCACAACGAAAGGCAGTGAACCAGTTCCTGATCGAGGCAAAGAAAAAAATTGCTGAAGGCAATGATGATCCCAAAGACGGCGGCCTGGCCCTGATGCGGGCACACCGTGGTTTACCCAAGAACAGCGCCCTGATAAAATTCTTAAGTGAACCCGGTCACCGGGTGAAACTGCAGAAGGCGGAAAATTATTACCTGGCCGACCAGCAGAAAGAAATGCCCAAGGTGGATGCGGAATTATTCTTTAACATCGATGAAAAGAATAACCAGGTTGACCTGACCGACCAGGGAATACAATTGATCACCAGGGCCGGGGAAGACCCCGAGTTCTTCATCATACCCGATATTGCCACCAAACTTTCTGAAATTGAAAAGAGCAGCCTGGCCGATGATGAGAAATTTCACAAAAAGGAAGCGTTGCTCAATGACTATGCATTAAAGGCCGATCGTATTCACACGGTTCAGCAGTTATTAAAGGCCTATACCTTATTTGATAAGGATGTGGAGTACGTGGTACTGGATGGCGCTGTGAAAATTGTAGATGAACAAACAGGCCGTATCCTGGATGGCAGAAGGTATTCCGACGGGTTGCACCAGGCCATTGAAGCCAAGGAAAATGTAAAGATCGAAGCATCTACACAAACCTATGCCACCGTTACGCTGCAGAATTATTTCAGGATGTATCACAAACTGGCCGGTATGACGGGTACGGCCGAAACGGAAGCAGCAGAGTTCTGGAGCATTTACAAACTGGATGTGGTGACCATTCCCACGAATGTGAAGGTGATCCGTAAGGACGATCAGGATTTTGTTTACAAAACAAAACGGGAAAAATATAAGGCGGTCATTGATGAAGTGGAACGGTTACGCAGCATTGGCAGGCCATCGCTGGTAGGTACTACTTCTGTGGAAGTAAGTGAATTGCTGGCGAGGATGCTGAAGCAAAAGAATATTCCCCATAATGTATTGAACGCAAAGCAACATGCCCGGGAAGCACAGGTGGTAGCCGAAGCCGGACTGGCAGGAGCTGTTACCATTGCCACCAACATGGCCGGCCGGGGTACCGATATTAAACTCGGCCCCGGTGTAAAAGAGGCCGGTGGCCTGGCCATCATTGGTACCGAGCGGCATGAAAGCCGCCGGGTGGACAGGCAGTTGCGTGGACGTGCCGGCCGCCAGGGTGATCCGGGTAGCTCCAGCTTTTTTGTTTCGCTGGAAGATGACCTGATGCGTATGTTCGGCAGCGAACGTATTGCCGGGCTGATGGACCGGATGGGTTACAAGGAAGGCGAAGTGATCCAGCACAGCATGATCACTAAATCAATAGAACGGGCGCAGAAGAAAGTGGAGGAAAACAACTTCGGCATCCGTAAGCGTTTGCTGGAATATGATGACGTGATGAACAAGCAGCGTAACGTGGTGTATAAGAAACGTAACCATGCCCTGTTTGGCGAAAGGCTGGCGCTTGACCTCGATAACGCATTTTATTCTGTTGCCAATGGCCTTATCAATTCTTTCAAAGAATTGAATGACCACGAAGGATTCAAACTGGCAGCCATTGTGAATTTTGGAATTGATACATCCATTACGGCTTCAGAACTGGACAAAGATGATGTGAATGTGCTGAGCGAACGTTTATACAACGAGGCCATTACGCAATACCGCCGGAAAACAGATTCCATCATCCAGCAGACATTGCCCATCATAAAGAATATCCGCAAGGAGCAGGGCGATCATATCGAGAATGTGGCGGTGCCATTTACCGACGGGAAGAAACAGATACAGGCACTGGCCAACCTGGATAAATACCTGGCCAGTGAAGGAAGGGAACTGAATGATGCACTTGAACGCAACATCACGCTGGCCCTGATCGATGATGCATGGAAAGAACATTTACGAGCCATGGATGACCTGCGCCACAGTGTGCAGACGGCAGGTTACGAACAGAAGGACCCGTTGGTCATTTATAAGATCGAAGCATTCAATGCCTTTAAGCAGATGGATGACCAGGTGAACAAGGATATTGTGAGTTTCCTTTGCCATGCACAGATACCGATGGAGCAGACCAATGCCGGGCAGATTCGGGAAGGAAGGGAGCGCCGGACGGATATGAGCAAGATGCGCCAGCGCAAGGAAGAATTTGCAACGGCCGGAGGAGGCCCCGAGCATATCAGTGCAGAGAATGAATACATCGATCCGTCCGGACCGGTAAAGCAGGAACCGATCCGTGTGGAGAAAGCACCGGGCCGTAATGATCTTTGTCCTTGCGGCAGTGGCAAGAAGTATAAGCATTGCCACGGGAAGGATGTATAAAAAAGACTTTCTTTTGTAAAGAATTGGGCTAAAGCCCATGAATAAATTTGTTTCAATTGCCCCGCCCTTTAAGGTGGGGCAATTCATTTACAGCTCACGGGGGCTTTAACCCAATTTTCATAAAGTTGGATAAAAATATTTTTTTAGAGTATTCTTATAGTGAGAATTTCCCTTCAAAGAAAAATATTTTTGCAAGGATATAGAGAAGGAAGATAACTATGAGAATTATGCCTTCCGGTTTTGAAATACCTTTTTTTTTCAGGAATACTAATACCAATAAGGTAGCTGCAAGTAAAACCGGCAGATCAAATTTTAAAAGATTGCTTTCCATAGTGGTTGTGCTTATTGTAGCCCCAAGCCCTATCGGAATAAAGCCATCAAAAATATTACTCCCGATAATATTACCTACCGACATTCCAGCTGATCTACGGATTGCAGCACCAACTGATACCGCTAATTCCGGTAAACTGGTCCCGAGCCCAATAATAACAATACCAATAAAAGATTGGGCAACACCCCATTTTTCAGCAAGTTTCATTGCATTCTCAACCACTAAATGTGAAGAAAAAATCAACACTGAAAAACCAAACACCAGGAATAATACCAAAGTACTGCTTGAATAATCTTTACTATTGGCATTGTCATCGGTATTGACTGTTTTATTTCGCACCAGGATAAAGTAATACAGCAAATACATTATCAGCAAAATAATACCTTCCAACCGGGTGACGATCCCGTCAATTCCAAAAACAAACAGCAATAGTATAGAACTGAGTAATGCAATGCCATCACGCCATAGATCTTTTTTTACTATTGTAAAGTTCAGTAGTAATCCGGCAACCCCAAGTATGAAAGTTATTTGACTGATGCTGCTGCCAATCGCATTCCCGGTGATAATGCCGGAGGATTCTATTCCCTGCAAATGAAGGAGGGAAGCTTTTATCGTAACAAAAACTTCGGGAAGGTCGGTACCCACGGCAAGAATAGCCACGCCAACAAAAGAATGCGACAGGTTGAACCGTTTCGCAATACCGAGGGCGCCGTTAATTATCCATTTTGTTCCAAGCCATAAACCAACTAAACCTGTTATTATTAAAAGCATGATCACGTTTTATTCTCTTTTGATTTTTTTTATGACAGGCAGGTGAACCTAATTTTAAAATACTATTTCACTGCCACAGTTATGTCACGGGCTTTTCCAATAAGGTTTATTTATGAGTAAACATGTTGAGCATACAGGCATTTACGGAAATTAAAACTATCAGTCGGTAAAAAATTAAATCCTTAACATCTTTATTTACATAAAAGCAATTAATCGTATGCTTTATCTTATAAAGCAAGACAAAAATGGGAAATAGGCAAATGATATTTGTCAATGAAATTGCTGATTGTAAATTAACCACTTATTTTTGATCTGCTTACCCTGCTTTTAATGGACTCCTGAGATTTCTTATTGCATATTGTAATTATGGCCTGTCAAATAAGTCCTGAAATTAGTTGCTCAAATACAGCTTTATTTATTAAGCCTTAAATTTGTCTCTCACAAAATCACCAGGTCAGCTTGAATAATTATTTTGATAAATTTAAACTCCATGCAGAGAAAGAAGAACTGCAAACTGTTATCGCAAACATTGATAATGGCGTGGTTTTCCGTGGCACCAATCTTTGGGTACTTATTTTTGCCATATTTGTAGCATCCCTTGGATTAAATGTAAACTCAACTGCAGTTATCATTGGCGCTATGCTTATCTCACCTTTAATGGGCCCCATTATGGGTATTGGTTTAGGCATAGGTATTAATGATGTGGCATTATTACGTAAAGCTGTTTATAATTATAGCATCGCAACAGGCGTGGCATTAACTACTTCTACAATATTTTTCCTGATTTCACCTTTGGATGATGCTCACTCTGAAATTTTAGCCAGGACATCTCCAAACATTTACGATGTATTGATAGCATTGTTTGGAGGATTTGCCGGTATTCTGGCTACTTCCAGCAAACAAAAAGGAAACGTAATTCCGGGTGTAGCTATTGCTACAGCATTAATGCCGCCATTATGTACGGCAGGCTACGGGATAGCGACTTTGCAATTCAGTTATTTTATCGGCGCTTTTTATCTTTTCATCATCAATACGGTTTTTATAGCACTGGCAACTTTTACTATAGTTCGCTTTCTTCATTTTCCCTACAAACACCAGCAGAATATAAGAGCAGAAAGATTTGCAAAACGGATTATCTGGTTAGTTGTGCTGGCTACATTATTGCCAAGTATTTATTTTGGGTATGATATGGTACAGCAAAACAGGTTTATAAAAAATGCCAATCGCTTTATTGCGGGTGAAGCTCATTTCCCAAATGATTATTTATTAAATAAAAGGATTGATCCCAAAAGCAGGAAGATAACCCTGGTGTTTGGCGGAAAAGAAATAGTACCGGAAGAAATAACGCAGTTGAAAGAAGAATTAAAAAAGTATGGCCTGGCTTCTGCATTGTTGGAAGTGAAACAGGGCTTTGCGTATCTGTCAGAGGACAAAAGTAATGAGCAAAATGATCAACTTGCACAGATGACTATTGCCATGGTTGAAAAGGATAAGCAAGAGAAAGAACTTCGCTATAAATTAGACAGTATCAGCAATCTACAGAAACTGGGTACACAGGTATTTGCTGAGTTAAAAGCACAATACCCTGCTTTAAAAAATGCTGTGATACAGTCATCAATTTTATTCAGCGACAGTTCAGCAAAAACACCGGTTTTTCTTGTTTTATTATCACTTTCTGCCAATCTATCCGGGCCGGATAAAAATAAAATGGAGAACTGGCTCAAAGTAAGATTACAGCAGGATAACATTAAACTGATTTTTCAATAAGGAATACAGTAATCCCTGCAGTGTTGAATAAAAAAACCATGAGCTGATCTAACAGATATGTAATTGATTTTATGGCGGCAAAACGGGAATTAAACATTCCTTAAAATATTGATGCCGCTAAAATAAGGTTACATATAGTATTGTAATTTTATGAAACATTAATTAAAACAGGTTAGCAGTTAAAAAATATCCGCACATGTCGTTACGCCAGTTCATTGCTTCCAGGAAATTTCTCCGGTCTCTGAATATATTGAAAGATAGTGTTGAGCTTAAATGGAAAGAGTTTGCTGAATTATTTGGATTACATGAGGATGTATTTGAAAATCCGCGGCATATCAGGTTAAAAAAACCGGTAACTGTAATATTGATAGGTGCAGGCCACAGGGGTAATATCTATGCAGCATATGCTCTTGAAAATCCGGGAGAGTTGAAAATAATTTCAGTAGCTGACAGCAATACCAAACGCCTGAACAGGATAAAATCATTGCACCACATTGAAGATAAGTTTTGTTACAGTAACTGGCATGATGTGTTCAAACAACCAAAATTTGCAGATGCCGTTATTATTGCAACACCCGATAATTTACATACACAGCCCTGCCTGGCTGCTTTAGATGCCGGCTATGATGTATTACTGGAAAAGCATATTGCACCTACAGAAGAGGAATGCAGGCTGATCTTAAAAAAAGCGGAATCCTGTGAACAAATTGTAGGGGTATGTCACGTACTTCGTTATTCTCCTTATTTCAGGGAATTAAAGGAAGTAATAGATGCAGGCCTGATTGGTAATATTATCAGCATACAGCATATGGAACCTATTGAACAAGTGCATATGAGTCATTCTTATGTAAGGGGTAAGTGGAAAAACAGCAAAGAAACTACGCCCATATTACTGGCTAAATCAAGTCATGATACTGATATTATCCGCTGGCTGGTGAATAGTCCGGCAAAAGATGTGCATTGTTTCGGTAACCTGAAATGGTTCACTAACATCAATGCACCTGAAGGAAGTACGGAAAGATGCACAGATGGATGCAAGGTGGAACAATCCTGTCCTTACTCTGCCCTGCAGATATATTTACGGGATAAAAAAAGGTTGTATGTTTTTGACATGCCTGAAAAAAGATCCGGGTGGGATGATTATATTCTTGAGCAGCTAAAGACCACTGATTACGGCCGCTGTGTTTACAGGATGGATAATGATCAGCCGGATCATCTTACTGTTAATATGCTGTTTGAAAATGGGGTAACTGCTGCTTTTTCTATGGAAGCACATGTTTCTTATGAAGGAAGAAGAACAAGGATCATGGGCTCAAAAGGCGATATTTTTGGTAATATGGAAACATTTATCATGAACGATTTTCAAACAAAAAGGCAAACTTCCTGGAGGATGAAAACAGATGCTCATGGAGGTGGTGACCATGAGTTAATGAAAGACTGGATCCATGCAGTAGCCCAACAGGATAAAAGTTTACTGAGTTCATCAATAGAAGTTTCAATAGAAAGCCACCTGATGGCTTTTGCGGCAGAAAAAAGCAGATTAAACAGGACCATTGAAGAAGTAAAACTTTTCAGGGAAGGGCTGATCTAATAGGTATACCGGGCGTATCTTAAAATAGCTTTCGGCTTATTATCTGGTATAGTTTCCGGTACAATTTCAACAGGGTCATTACCGTATTCAGGGTTTTCATTTGTTCAATATTCAGTTGTTATGTACATCAAACAGGCAAAGGAAATATTTTATGCTGCAATTAATGCTGTACAGCCGCAGGTATTATTACCCGATCATGTTTATGTACATGAAGAAATGCTGCACATAGCCGGGCAGAAAATAAATGTTTCTTCAATAAATAATCTTATAGTTATTGCTGCCGGTAAAGCTGCACCTGCTATGGCTAAAGAAACAGAAAAACAACTGGGTAGCTTAATTACGAAAGGAATATGCATAACCAAGTATGAGCATGCTGTTCCGCTTGATGAATTCCAAACAGTGGAAGCTGCACATCCTGTACCTGATAAAAACAGCATCCTGGCCGGAAAACTGGTATTGCAGGCTGTGCAAAATGTGTCTGTTAATGATATTGTTTTGATATTGTTAAGCGGAGGAGCATCTTCTTTACTGGCTGATATTCCCGAAGGATGCAAACTGGAGGATATTCAGCAGTTATCTGATCTTCTTGTAAACAGCGGGGCATCCATTGAACAAATAAATATTGTACGCAAACATGTAAGCAGCATTAAAGGCGGACAATTGGCTAAAGCAGCTTATCCTGCAACAGTATTTACACTGATCATCAGCGATGTGCCGGGAGATGACCCGTGCAGTATTGCAAGTGGCCCTACCGTTCCCGACAGATCAACATTTGAGGAGGCGTACCATGTACTGGTGAAATATGATATATGGAATCAGGTTAGTGAAAGTGTAAGACAATACTTAGAAAAAGGATTAAATGCGGAGATTGAAGAAACGCCCAAACCCGGTTCTTTATTTTTTATAAATACTTTTTCGGAAATAATAGGGAATAATAAGCGTGCACTTGAAGCAGCAAAAATGAGTGCATCACAGGCAGGTTATCATGTTGTCATTTTAAACAATGTTCTTTCCGGTGATACAGAAATGGAAGCCCGGCAATTTGTTCAATACCTTTTGGATTATGACGGTAATTTGCCTGCCTGCATTATAATGGGCGGTGAAACAACTTTAAAAGTAACCGGTAATGGAAAGGGTGGGCGTAACCAGCATTTTGCCCTATGTTCGCTTTATGAATTATTACAAAAAAGTAAAACAAAGTATGACAGGAATATAACGATCCTGAGTGCAGGAACAGATGGAACAGATGGCCCCACTGATGCGGCGGGAGCAGTAATTGATGCGGAAATGATTAAAGCGGGAATGATAAATAAAGTCAGGTTGAATAAGCATCTTGCAGATTTTGATGCCTATTCTTTTTTCGATAAAGTCGGCGGGTTGATCATAACGGGGCCTACACAAACAAATGTGATGGATATGGTGATTGGACTTATAAACCGTTAACCGGTCATGCCGGATAACGTGTTATAACATATCAAATAAGCTGAATTATCACTATCAAGCTCCTGCAGGTTACCGTCTGCAATACATTGTTACCCGAAAAACATTCTTTAAATTGCAAGCCCTGCATCAAATTTAATCAGTTTATAAACGATCCGGAACAAATTAATAGCCGGGAATACTAATAAACAAATATCTTGATAATGGTTACAGTCATCATACCCGCATTGAATGAAGAAAAAACCATTGCACATGTTGTGAAACTTGCTAAAAATTCACCACAGGTTACGGAAGTTTTAGTTGTGGATGATAAATCAATGGACAATAACATTGAGCAGGCCCGGAAAGAAGGAGCATCTGTTATTACTAGTACAAAATTAGGGAAAGGAGCATCTATGAAAGACGGGGTGTTGGTTGCAAAGAATGAAATAATAGCCTTTCTTGATGCAGACATTATTAGTTACCCGGACAATGTAATAGAATTACTTACAGCGCCATTGATCAATGGTGAAAGCGATTTTGTGAAATCTTATTTTACAAGACAGGCAGGCAGGGTTACGGAACTGGTGGCAAAACCATTACTCTCGATCCTAAATCCCACTTTCCCGAATTTTCAGCAACCTTTAAGCGGTATGATAGCAGGAAAAAAAAGTTTGTTTAAAAAATGCGAATTTGAAGAAGGCTATGGTGTGGACATCGGTATTTTAATGGATATGCATAATATAGGTGCAAGAATTACAGAAGTAAATATCGGGAATATTGAAAACCGGATGCAACAACTGGAGCAATTGGGCAAAATGAGCCGGGAAGTTGCAAAAACCATTATGACGAAATCAAAAACTGCGGATGTTCAAAATCTGGAAACCTATGAAAACATACAGGTAATAAGGGAACAAATGGAATTTGCCATAAGGGAAAACCTGATGTCTTTAAAAAAGATCGCCATGTTTGATATGGATAATACCATTTTGCGTAAAAGTTTTATTAATACTGCGGCAGCTGAATTTGGATTTAAAAATGAACTGACAGATATAGTTACCAATAATAGTAACCCGTTTATACGTACCAAACTGATCGCCCGTTTGCTAAAAGGTAAAACCATTGGCGATCTGCTGGCTTTAACAGATAGTATTGATGTTACGCCACATTTACAGGATGCAATAAAGGAATTAAAACAACAGGGATATATTACCGGGATCATCAGCGACAGCTATGATTGTATTACCAATCACCTGAAAAATAAATTCGGTTTTGATTTTTCTATTTCCAACGAGCTTGAATTTTCAAAAAGCATAGCAACCGGTGAAGTGAAAATTCCATCTTTATTTTTATTGGATGATGCAAGCCAGTGTAAACACGATTATTGCAAACTCAATGCCCTTATCAATATTTGTAACAAATATGATGTGGATTTAAAAAACACCATGGTGGTTGGGGATGGTGAAAATGATATTTGCTGTATCCGGAAAGCCGGCATTGGTGTGTCCTTCTGTTCAACCAATCATTTTGTTGATTCTGTTGCAGACTATGTAATAAAGGAACCTGACTTTAATTTATTAATTCCAATTCTAAACTGATGATCTCATCCCTGTTAATTATTGTTTTTGTATTGGGCTATATCGCCATAGCTTTTGAACATCCGTTAAAACTCAATAAGGCCGCTTCGGCATTGATCACTGGTGTTATTTGCTGGACGATCTATATCCTTCAAAGCGGTTCTGCAGAAGTTGTGGGCGAGGAACTGCTTCATCACCTTGGAGAAATAGCTTCGATACTGTTCTTTTTATTGGGTGCCATGACGATCGTTGAGTTAATTGACACCCATGACGGGTTTAACATCATTACCCAGAAAATTAAAACCACTAATAAAAGCAAACTGCTTATCATTATTACAGTACTCACCTTTTTTCTCTCTGCTTTGCTGGATAATTTAACAACTGCAATAGTAATGTCGTCTTTGGTTACTAAGCTCTTAGTTATCAAAGAACACAGGCTTTGGTTTTGCGGAATGATCGTCATTGCAGCAAATGCAGGCGGAGCCTGGTCTCCGTTGGGAGATGTTACCACAACAATGCTTTGGATAGGTGGGCAGATAACCGCATTGAATATTATGAAGCAATTGATACTGCCCAGTATTGCTGTATGCCTTTTCCCGGCAATTATTGTTGCTTACAAATTCAGGGGTACCAAATTCAATCCTATTCCTGAATCAACTGCTACTTACAAAGAAAAGGCCGACAGCCGTATTGTACTGTTCTCTGGCATTGGATTTTTAATTATTGTACCAGTGTTTAAAACAATTACACATCTGCCACCTTTTATGGGAATGATGCTGGCCCTTGGTTTAATGTGGGTGATCACTACCATAATCCATAAGAATAAAAGACCTGAGGTTTCTGAAAAGCTAACTGTAGCCAAAGCATTGCAAAAAGTTGACACGCCAAGTATATTGTTTTTCCTGGGCATTTTACTGGCAGTTTCGGCTTTGCAATCATTTGGGTTGTTACAGGGAGTTGCCATATTTTTAACTAATACCTTAAAGAATGATTACCTGATTGGAATTACCCTCGGCCTCCTTTCGGCAATAGTTGACAATGTACCATTGGTGGCAGCTGCACAGGGAATGTACGATCTTAGTACATATCCCACTGATCATCCTTTTTGGGAATTTCTTGCACTCACGACAGGAACAGGTGGCAGCGCAATTATTATTGGCTCAGCTGCTGGTGTTGCAGTTATGGGAATACAGAATATTAATTTTATATGGTACCTTAAAAAAATAACCTGGCTGGCACTTATTGGGTTTGCAGCTGGAGTATTGGTATTCCTGCTGCAATTGCAGTTAGGCCGGTAGTACAGGATTAATTTCCAGAAAAATAGTACTGGCGTGGTTGGGTTTTTGTAGTTTACAGGGTAGTAAATTTCATATGCGTAGAGTAGTAATTATAATTTGTTCAATTCTTATAGTAGTAATTTTTACCCTGCTGGTGGTAAGGCAGAATTATAAAAATTCTCCGGATTATAATTATATAACCGCTAAACTGGACATCAAAAACAAGAATGCAAGAATTGTCAATATAGGGCTACGAAAGCCATCTTCAAAAGATAAAGAAATCGATAGTATTGAAGCCTGGTTTGGCTTTAAAAATATTTATATTGGATACGATACTACAAAGCAAATTAAATCAGGAATTAATAATTATAATGAAGTTATCGAGGCTTTTTTAAAATTGCGCAATGGAATGGATTGGAGAGCACATTACCAACGTAAAATTGATTCAATTTATAATGCAGCCTCAAAATAAAAGCAAGGAATAGGGCCGAAGTACCATTCAAAATGGTCATGCGTATTCAATACCCTGCTTTTGCTCCTCCAATATTCTCGATCGGGTGCCAGGTGGTCTTTATTTCCTGGAAGTCCATGATGAAGTAAGGAGATTGCCCGGATGCAGTTGCCCATTTCACGTTATCATACAGCACAACCCGTTTCACATTCAGCGCCGATCTTTCTTTTATCATTTTTTGTGTGGCAGCATCGCTTTCGCAATAAGTCGTTGCATTCACATCCATGTGGTCGGCAAAGAAGGGAGCCAGTTCAGAAACCTTGCCGGTAAGGATATTCACCACGCCGCCCGGGAGATCAGAACTATTGAGCACTTCGGCGAAAGTTACCGCACAAAGCGGCTTTGCATTCGAGGCAAGCACCACGCAGGTATTTCCGCCGGCAATGACGGGAGCAATTACCGAAACCAATCCCAGCAATGAGTCATTTTGTGGTGCAACGGCAGCTACCACACCGGTAGGTTCAGGCACCGAAAAATTAAAATGAGAAGAAGCTACCGGGTTTACCGAACTGTATAACTGCTGGAATTTATCGCACCAGCCGCTGTAATAAATAAGGCGGTCAATGGCAAGATTCACTTCTTTCTCGGCCTGTGATCTTGAAGCATCTTGTTTGATGAGTTCCTCAATGAACTGTGCCTTTCTTCCTTCCAGCATCTCGGCAATTCGGTACAATATCTGTCCACGGTTGAAAGCAGCCCTTCCGCTCCATCCGCCAAAAGCACCACGGGCTGCCACGACTGCGTCACGGAAGTCTTTTCTTGAACCCAGGCAAATATTGGCAAGTTTTTCTCCTTTGCTGTTTGTTGCAATATAATACCTGCCCGATTCAGTTCTGGGGAACTGACCACCTATGTAAATTTTATAGGTCTTTAAGACTTCAAGCCTTTTTTCTGCTGTTGCCATGATGCTATTTCGTTTAAAACGTTTAAGTCATTGAATTCGTTTCAGTCGTTTCAGGAGCTTTTCTTGCGCAGACCTTTTATATCTGATTTGAGCAGATAGCTAATGAATTTCTGCAACATCGTACTGATCCGGACCGCTAATAGATATAATTCTTCGAACTGTTCTTTACTAATATATCTCCTGTCCAATGCCCTGTACAATTGGGATCTTAATTCACCACATGATCCCTTTGAATACCCCAGGAACAATATGAATTCATTTTTTGTTCCTCTTTCAAAACCCTCAGCTATATTATCCATTATCGAGCCTGAAGAGCCTTCAATTTGTCCAATTAACCTGAAATTCCTTTTTAAAGAATCACCATCGATTATTTGACCTAACTTATTACATAGATCGCGGCTTACTTTCCATACATCTAAATCCTCAAACCTTTTAATAGTTGCCATGGGAAACGTTTAAAGGTTTAAATGTCGTTTAAATCGTTTTATTCGTTAGGGTGCTTTCTATCAAGAAAGACTGCTTTTTTTCTCAACCCTCAAACGACTTAAACGTCCTAAACCCTGCAACGATTGAAACGTCTTAAACCCTACAACGATTGAAACGTTCTAAACCCTGCAACGATTGAAACGTCTTAAACCCTGCAACGATTGAAACGTTCTAAACGATATTAACGTACGCCGATAATCCATGCACGCCGCCTTCTCTGCCATATCCACTTTCTTTATATCCACCAAAAGGTGATGCAGGATCAAACTTATTGAACGTGTTTGCCCAAACAACACCGGCTCTCAATTTAGTCGTCATATTGAATATCTTGGAACCCTTGTCAGTCCATACTCCGGCAGAAAGCCCATACGGTGTGTTATTAGCTTTTTCGATCACTTCATCATCTGTGCGGAAACTCTGGATGGCAAGTACAGGCCCGAATATTTCTTCTTGTGCTATTCTGTTTGATTGAGCTACATTGGTAAAAATGGTTGGCCTGCAGAAGAATCCTTTCCGGGGTAATGCACAGGAGCTTTGGTACATTTCTGCACCTTCCTGCAAACCGATCTTGATGTATTTATTAATGATGTCTAACTGCGCTTTTGAATTGATGGCGCCGATGTCGGTGTTCTTGTCAATGGGGTCACCAACAATTAAGGTCTCTAACCTGTCTTTTAATTTGCGGACCACCTCTTTAAAAACAGATTCCTGCACATATAAGCGGGAGCCTGCACAGCAAACATGTCCCTGGTTAAAGAATATCCCGTTGATCACACCTTCCACGGCCTGGTCAAGGGGTGCATCATCAAAAATGATGTTGGCGGCTTTCCCACCTAATTCTAGTGTTGCTTTTTTATTGGTTCCGGCAATGGCACGCTGAATTATTTTTCCTACTTCGGTACTGCCGGTAAAAGCGATCTTGTTTATATCGGGATGGTTAACGATGGCAGCACCCGTTGCGCCGGCACCCGTAATAATATTTACAACACCTGGTGGAAGGTCTGCTTCCTGTATTATTTCAGCCAGTTTCAATGCCGTAAGTGAAGTATTCTCTGCCGGTTTTAAAACAACCGTATTTCCGCATGCCAGAGCCGGGGCGATCTTCCAGGCAGCCATCAGTAATGGGAAATTCCAGGGAATGATCTGTCCCGCTACACCCAACGGTGCCGTAGTTCTGTTAGGAAAAGCATATTCCAGTTTATCGGCCCAGCCTGCATAATAAAAGAAATGGTTGGCGGCAGTGGGTACGTCAAAATCGCGGCTTTCACGGATGGGTTTACCGCCATCCAGTGTTTCGATGATGGCAAATTCCCTCGCTCTCTCCTGGATCATCCGGGCAATGCGGTAAATATATTTTGCCCGTTCGGCAGGGGGCATTTTTTTCCAGACCTTTTCATACGCATTTCTGGCAGCCACCACGGCCTTGTTTACATCAGCTCCGTTTGCCTCGGCGATCATGGATAATTTTTCTTCGGTTGCCGGGTTGATAGTTGGAAAATATTTCCTGCTCTGCGGCTTTTCGGATTTGCCATTGATGAAGAGTTCGTACTGCGGATCTATTTTGGCAGCGCTCTTGCTTTCCGGGGCGGGGGCGAGGTTACGGGCAGAGTCGAATTTTAGTTTGATGGTATTGGTCTTTGCTTTAGCCATTTGGTTCGTTTAAATCGTTTAAGTCGTTTAAGTCGTTTAAATCGTTTAATCCGTTTAGGTCGTTTAATGGTTGAAAACCCTGCAACGTCTGAAACGATTTTAAACGTTGAAACGTTTTAGTCAATTGAAAAATAATTCGCTGACTGGTAAACACCCGTCTTCTGTTTCATCAACTGCATCAATATATCATTGGCCAGGCTGCTTGCACCAAACCGGAACCATTCGTTGTTCATCCAGTCTTCACCCAGCACTTCATTCAGCATTACCAGGTAGTGCAGTGCCAGTTTAGCTTTTGAAATACCCCCTGCGGGTTTCATAGCAATTTTCTTTCCCGTCTTGTAATAAAAATCACGGATGGCTTCGAGCATTACAAGTGTAACAGGCATTGTAGCAGCCGGGGAAATTTTTCCGGTAGATGTTTTTATGAAATCCGCACCGGCATACATGGCAATATCACTGGCCCGGCGCACTTTATCATACGTGACCAGTTCGCCTGTTTCCAGGATCACTTTCAGTCTTGCTTCACCGCAAGCTTCTTTAATAGCAGCGATCTCATCAAACACAAAATTGTATTCGCCCTGCAGGAATTTTCCTCTTGATATCACCATATCAATCTCATCAGCCCCGTTCTGCACGGCATACCTGGTATCCCTGAGTTTTACATCACGGGGAGCCTGCCCGCTGGGGAATGCCGTTGCTACAGCGGCTACTTTCACCCCGGAATCTCCTAATGCTGTTTTAGCCACTTTCACCATACTCGGGTAAACACAGATAGCGGCCACGGTTGGTAAGCCTGGGTATGCATCATGTAAATGCAATGCTTTGTAACAAAGCTGTTTCACTTTTCCATCGGTATCTTTCCTTCCAGCGTGGTCAGGTCGATCATGTTGAGGGCGAGCTTGAGCCCGTTCACCTTGGTCTCGTTCTTAATGCTCCGCTTGGTGAACCGGGATGCCCTTTCTTCAATACCCACCTGGTCAACATGGGGTGATAAAGAAAAGCCGGGTATCGTTTTGGTAGCGATCATTTAATTCGGTTGAAAATAGTTGAAAGTCGTTTAAATCGTTTAAGGGTTTAAGCCGTTAGTGATTCCAGTGCTTTTTTTATCATGTTCTCCACAGCGGCGTCACTGTCTTTAGAGAATTCCTTTATCACGCGGTTGGCAATGATGGCATTCACACTCAGGCATTCATGCCCCATCAGTTTTCCCAATCCATAAATGGCGGATGTCTCCATTTCAAAGTTAGTGATTCGGTGATTATTAAAGCTGAAATGGGTGAGTTTATCAACCAGGCCCGGACTGCTTAATCCAAGGCGCAATACCCTTCCCTGCGGACCAAAGAAGCCCGGGCAGGTTACCGTAATGCCTTTGTGAAATCCTTTGCCGAATTTTTTCAATAACATTTCGCTGCCGCTAAAGGCATAAGGAATGGTAACGGCCGTATCTAATTTTGTTTGTTCAATAAAAGCATTCACGATCGCTTTATTGGCATCTGTTTTTTCGTAGTTGTAAAAATTAAGCAGGTTATCCAGTCCCAGTCCGTGGGAAGAAGCGACAAAACTGTCCACCGGTATATCGGCCTGCAATGAACCCGATGTGCCGAAGCGGACGATGCTGAGTTTGGTGAGTTCTTTCCTGATAACCCTCGTTTCAAAATCAATATTGGCCAGGGCATCCAGTTCGTTGAAGACGATGTCGATATTATCTGGGCCGATCCCGGTGGATATGACGGATAGATTTTTGTTCCCGATATAGCCGGTATGGGTAATGAACTCCCGGTGCTGCCGTTTGTGTTCGGTCTTATCAAAATAAGCACTTACTTTTTTAACCCGGTCCGGGTCGCCAACGACAATAACAGTTGGAGCCAGCTCTTCAGGCCGTAGATCAAGGTGATAAATGGCGCCGCGGTCATTGATGATGAGTTCTGATTCGGGGATGGGTTGCATAGGTGATCGTTAAGGAACAAAGATATTGATTAAAGGATTTGATTATTGGGTTTTAAATATCAGCAGGGTTTAAAGTAACCGGTATTCTTTTTTTGGGTTGCTACCTGCCGGAATAGGTTGATATAAAATAATGCACCAGTTGGTAAACAGCAAATGACAGCAGGCAGGCAACCAGCATCCTGGTTAATGTACTTATCCATCGAAAAGTAAATACCATTTTCATAGAAATCGCCAGGTAAACAAGTAATGCCAGGAGAAAAATACAGGCCAATATTAATAACAGCAAGTAGCTTACAGACTGAAATAGTAATATACAAAGTAACATAGCCGGGAAGATGATCAGGAAAAAGCAGCCAAAGTGAATGGAAAAAAGCATTGCGTCATAATAGAACAGTCCCTTGCGGTAAAATACGATAAAGCAGATGAAGGCATTGATGGGGATCATGATGAGGAATAGCCATTTGAAAATACCTGTTACCATCGGCACGGCTTCTTGCATGGTCATTTGCCGGCTGATTCGTTTTTTTTTATTGACCGCAAATAAGCGGCTGATGACATTGTTGCCATAACCATGATCTGCAAGCCATATCCCAATACTGTCTTTATGTATTTTTTTCAGCACCCTAAGGTCTCCATTGGTGACATCCGGGTTGTTCATCACCCAGGAAAAAGGTGGCACCAGTATATTATCCTTCACATTGTCTTCAGCTTTATCAAATAGTTGGCTGATGGTTATATTTTTTTCAGCGGTGCCCGTGGTTTCCCCGAAAAGCCCTTTATTCAGCAGATTTGTTTCATAAAAACCCATCACAAGCAGACCGAAAATCGAAAGGAAAATAAACATCCTGAATGGCGGGGTATAGCGGCCCCGGATATTATGTATATAGTCATGAGTGATCTTCCCGGGCCGGAACAAAAGCGTTTTCACTGAATAAAAAAACTTGGTATCAAAATGCAGTAGGCTTTCCAGCAGTTCATAGCCATAATGCACCAGGGGAAAACGGGGGTTGTGATTTTCCTGACCGCAATTTGGACAAAAATTGGTGTGCTTACTGTTTGTGCTGAACTGAAAATTGCAGTTTGCACAAGTATGTTGCTTGATTTTTTTTCTGCGCATGCTGTTTGATTAATACCGTTGCCGGCTGATCTTTCCGATACTGGATATTAACCAACGAAACAGGCATTGATCTTTTGTTGAATAACAGGTTACATAAAAACTGCCCGTTTATTTGTTTTTATATACCACCCCATCCTTCATCACAAAAACCACTTTCTCCATTACGCTGATATCTTTCACCGGGTCGCCATCCACTGCAATGATGTCTGCCAGTTTTCCTTTTTCAATTACACCCAGTATGTCCGAAATACCAAGCAGTTCTGCTGTGTTATACGTTGCCGACCGTATTGTTTCTATTGCCGGCATTCCGCCTTCCACCATATACACAAACTCTTTCCAGTTCTTACCATGTGCATACACACCGGCATCGGTACCAAATGCGATCTTTACTCCTGCTTTATACGCTTTCGTAAATGTTGCCTGTATCCTGGGGCCTACAACCAATGCCTTGGGGGTAACAATATCTGAATAATAACCCGGCATCCTTGCAGAGTCGGCAGTGGATTTGCCGGCAATGATGGTAGGCACATACCAGGTACCGTATTTTATAAATAACTCAATGGCTTCATCATCCATATACGTGCCATGTTCAATGGATGTAACACCGGCCCTTATCGCCCTTTTCATCCCTTCGGGGCCATGCGCATGGGCAGCTACTTTAAAACCATAGTCTTTTGCTGTTTCCACAATGGCTTTTAATTCTTCTTCCGTGAATTGTGCACCCAGCGCATCTTTTGCCTGGCTTAATACGCCGGCAGTGGCGGTTATCTTGATCAGGTCAGCACCATCCTTATACCGCTGGCGTACTGCTTTTCGTGCATCATCAGCCCCGTTAATTACACCTTCATTCGGGCCAGGGTCACCCATCAGGTTCTTGCGGTAACCATTTGTAGGGTCGGCATGCCCGCCGGTTGTTGCAATGGATTTACCGGCAGTGTATATCCTCGGACCGGTGATGAATCCTTTGTTGATGGCATTGCGTAAGGAAACATTGACGCCGCTTCCACCCAGGTCACGAACGGTGGTGAATCCGGCCATTAAGGTAACATTGACATATTTCACCGATTCAAAAGCGATGTCCTGTGGGTTCATGGTAAACCGGTCGGCAACGCCTCCTCTTTTTGTTTCACCCTCCAGGTGTACGTGCATATCCATCAGGCCGGGCATAACGGTCCGGTTCTTCAGGTCCATCAGTTTGTCGGCTGGCCGGGCCTGAACATAACCCTGTTTTACATCAACGATCTTATTCCCTTCAATGATCACCGACATATTTTCCAGCACAGCCTTGTTCTTTACGTCGATCAGCTTTCCGCAATGGAGTATGGTTTGCTGGGCATGGGTTAGGATGCAGGCAAAGAGTAGTGTAGCAAATAAAGCGAGGAGTCTTTTCATTTTGTCTATTTGATGTTAAGTTAGGATAAATGGGTGGATGATAAAAATCAACAAAAAAGACAGGATCAATCTTCATCGATCCTGCCTTTCAGATTTATGAATGGTTTTTATTTTATCCCGTATTTCGTTTCATACTTCTCTGCTAACTGTGTTTGCTTGTTGTGCAGGTTTATCTGCCGGCCTTGTATAAAGGCATTGTGGATGATGTTGGTACGCATGTCCAGAATATCCCCTTCGCTTACCAGCATATTGGCATCCTTGCCGGTTTCAATGCTGCCGGCCTTGTCGGCAATGCCCAGGATGGTTGCTGCATTCAGGGTAATGGCAGAAAGGGCTTCTTCTTTGGTCAGTCCATATGAAGCAGCGGTGCCGGCATTAAAAGCCAGGTTCCGGCTGCGGGTATTCTCATCATCGTCGTTGATGGTGAACAGCACCCCTGCTTTCTGCAGCATGGCCGGCGTTTTAAACGGCTGGTCAATATCATCATCGATCATGGCGGGCAGGTTGTGCAGTTGATTCAGTATTACGGCAATGTTGTTCTGCTTCAGCAGGTCAGCGATCTGCCAGCTGTCGACAGCGCCAACAAGCACCAGGTCAAAACCGGAATTCCTTTGCAAAATCTACCGCCAGCAACATCTCTTTTACAATATTGCAGTGGATGAACAGTTTTTGTTTCTTCTCAAACAAACCTTTTACCGCTTCAAATTTCAGGTTGGTGCTTTCGTGTTTGCTTTCTGCCAGGTATGCTTTTGCTTCCCGGAAAAATACTTTCACTTTTTCGATCTGCTCCAGGCCTGCTTTAACAGGATCGGCACTTGATGGTGCTGCACCAAAATTTCCAAAACCGCCTCTTCCGCCGCGGCGGGTGAGTAATGAAGGCATGCGGAAATGAATGCCGTTATCTGTTTTGTATGCGGCGTCTTCCCAGTTCCATGCATCCAGTTGCACTACAGAAGAAGAACCGGAAATGATACCTCCGGCAGGAACGATGTTTGCCAGCAGGATCCCGTTGGTGCGCAACGTGTTTATCACTTTCGAGTCAGTATTGTACGCCACCAGTGAACGGATGCTTGGGTTTATTTCACCGATCTCGGAGCCGTCGATGGTTGCACGTACCGAAGGCACTTCCACCAGGCCGATCTGTGAAGAAGCTAAGATCAGCCCGGGATAAATATGCTTTCCCCTGCAGTCGATCAGTTTTGCCCCTGCGGTTGATGCCGTGGCGCCTACTTCGGTTATCTTCCCGTCTTTAAAAACAACGGTGCCGTTATTTATCACCTGGCCATTGCCTACGTGAATGGTGGCATTGGTGAGGGCGATGGGTTCTTTTTGTGCATTGGCCGGCAAAATGGTTTCCTGTGCAGAAACTGGTGCAGCGGCTAAAACGGAACTTATATATAATATGATCTTTTTCATTTTACTGTTTTTTCAGATTATTTATTGTCTTCTATTTCGTCCGCATCAATGGTTAATAAACCTGTGTTGTGATTATGATCGCTGCAGGTATTCACTATTTCATACCGGGGCCTTGCCCGTTGAAAATTTCCGCCACCACCGGCACCACCTGCTGCTGTTCTTTTCAAAGTGGCCAGTTTCTGAACGATCCTGGACCGTTCAACCTGGTTCTTTTTACGCATTTCTGCATCTTTCTCCCGGTCGAAATAAATGGTTCCGTCCACAATGGTCTTTTCGGCTTTTGCATAAATGGATAAAGGATTGTCGTTCCATACTACCAGATCGGCGTCTTTACCCACTTTTATACTGCCTGTTTTATTGTCCACGTGCAGCATCTTTGCCGGGTTGATGGTTATCATCTTCAGTGCCTCTTCTTCGCTCATGCCGCCATACTTCACACTCTTGGCAGCTTCCTGGTTCAGGCGGCGGGCCATTTCGGCATCATCGGAATTGATGGCCACATTCAATCCTACCTTACTCATGATATAGGCATTGTACGGAATGGCATCCACCACTTCCATTTTATAATTCCACCAGTCGCTGAAGGTAGACGCATTGGCGCCGTGCGCTTTCATCTTATCGGCCACTTTATATCCTTCCAGGATATGGGTGAATGTATTTACCGGGAAACCGAAACGCTCGGCCACTTTCATGGTTGCATTGATCTCGCTCTGTACATACGAGTGGCAGGTGATGAACCGTTTTTTATTCATGATCTCCGCCAATGCATCCAGTTCAAGGTCTCTTCTTACAACGATCGGCGTGGCGCCTTTCTTCTTATTATTATCTTCAGCCGCCCTGATCGCCTTCTGATAATCCGATGCCCGCTGGAATGCATCCGTCAATACCTGTTCCACACCCATCCGGGTATCGGGGAAACGGGGATTGCCCTGGGTGGATGAACTTCTTTTTACATTTTCACCCAACGCAAACTTTATGAATGGATCAGCACCGGCAAATTTCAGTTCCTCGTCATCCATGCCCCAGCGGAGCTTTATCAGTTGTGTTTGTCCGCCGATGGTATTGGCAGAACCATGCAGGATGTGAGAACTGGTAACGCCACCGCTCAACTGGCGGTAGATGTTCATGTCGTCCGGGTTCAGGTTGTCACCGATCCTTACTTCGGAAGTAACGCTTTGTCCGCCTTCATTGGTAGATGAGGAAGCGATGTGAGAGTGTTCGTCAATGATCCCGGGCGTAATATTCTTGCCGGTGGCATCGATCACTTTGGCAGTAGGGTCAGAAAGACCTTTTCCAACAGCTGCGATCTTTCCATTTTTAATGAGGATGTCGGTATTCTCTAATTTGCCTTCTTTTTCACTGGTCCATACAGTGCCGTTCCTGATCAGGATATTTTCCTGCCTGGGCAGTTCTTCCCAACCATAACTTAGGAAGGGATACGTTACTTTTCCCAGCACCAATGGTTGCCTTGGCCTTGCGCTATCGGCTTTTGCTTCGGCTTTTTTATCAAAGGTTGCGGTCCAGGTAAATTTATTTCCCTGTGCATCTGCCCCATAGCCATTCCATGTTTTTCCGGCAACAGCCCCGCTCAAAATGGTCTCTCTTGCACCCGGGCCACGGCCTTCGGTATAACTCAGTTTTACCAGTTTGCCATCATAGGTATATTTTCCGGTGAGGGTATCCTTGCTTACAAAACTGGCAACGCCGGCATCTTTCAGTTCCAGTGAAAAAGTCTTGACACCTGCATGGGTATTGGCTGCTAAATTGTAAAATCCTTTTGCGTCGTACCAGTTCTCATCCTTCACCGCATTTTTAATTCCCTGTGTCCAGTTTTGCAGCAGCACGGTCTTTTCTGCAAATACCGGCCCGGAAGTAATGATGAAGTTAGCGATCTTGCCCGCATCCAGGCTTCCTATCTTATCATATACACCCAGTAAGGTTGCCGGGACTTTTGTCAAAGCCTCCAGCGCTTTTGGTTCAGTTAATCCATACTCGATGGCTTTGCGAAGGTTGGCCATAAAGTCTGCCGGATTGCTAAGGTCGGCTGTTGTAAGGCAGAAATTGATCCCTGCTTTTTCAAAAGCTGCCGGATTTCCCGGGGCAAGTTCCCAGTGCTTGAGGTCATCGAGTCCCACAAAACGCAGGTCATTCGGATCATCCACATCCATGGGGGCCGGATAATTCAGTGATAAGATGAATGATGCTTTTGTCTCTGCCATCTCACGCATACGCTGGTATTCATTACCACCGCCTTTTATGATGTACTGAACACCAAATTCATCGCCGATCCGGTCGGCCCTCAGGTCATTCCATTTATCATTGGCATCAAATATCTGCGGCAGGTTTTGGTTGTCGTTCCAGCTTTTTAAAGAAAGGTTTATTCCTTCTGCAGCAGGATTGGATTTATACCATTGTGCATCTAAATAGGTCTGGCGTAATAAAGCAATGGTTCCCATCATGGAGCTTGGATAGCTTTGTGCCGATGTTCCCCTGCTGAAAGAATAATGGGCAGAGGCCCTGTCTTTTATCAATGCAAAATTATCGGGCTGGCTTGCAAGTGTGACGAAAGCGCCGGTTCCCCTGGCAATACCGTCTTTCTGGTGCGTGAGTACCGAGCCAAAACCAATGTCCCGGAGCGCTTTTGCTTTGGCATCATCTGCGGTGAAGATCCTGTACGCATCGGTCTCCGCTTTGATGGCCTGGTTCCAGCCATAGGCACCCTTGGTACTGGAAGCCAATTGCTGGGTACGGAAAAAAGCGGCTGCACCACCGGCAACACCTGTCTGCTGGGCACTGGCCGATGCACTCCCATAAGCGCTGTAAATATCAATGAAGGCGGGGTAAATATATTTCCCCTTGCAGTCGATCAGCACGGCGTCTTGTGGAACGGGGATATTATTTCCTACGGCCTCGATCTTTCCCCTGCGTATGACCAGGGTCGCATCTTTTAAAGTATCCCGGGCACCTTTAAGAATGGTGGCATTGGTAAAGGCATAATACCCGTCCTTTGGGTTTGCCACATCATTTACCGGGAATGTTGCCTGGGCCTTCAGCAGTTGAAAGCTGCCTGCCAGGAAAGCAAACAGCATTAACCCGTTTTTTAGTTTTTGCATGCAGTTATTTTTTATTGGGCGATAAATATAACAAATGATTAATTGTGAAAACACCCGCCTGAATAATTTAGCCGCTGAATAGCCGTAATTTTACGGAAGCAAAGCCATTTGGTGGATAAACAATAGCTTTTTGCGCATAATATGATAGTTTTGCCTTGAGGGTAACGATGCGCAGGGATGGATAGACGGAACGGTTTTTGCAAATCAGGACAACATGAAGAAAGCAATCGGCATATTATTTTTGATCTCGTTTTCTGCTACGGCAATGGCACAGGCTGTGGTTGCAGACAGTGCAGTACCGAAAGTGATCGTTAATAAGGACCCCCGCCTGGACATACTGGCCAGGGCCGAAGCGGAGATCAACAACTATGCAAACCGGTTCACCAAGGGTTACCGCCTGTTTGTATTGAAGTCCAATAACCGGGACTATGCCATGAAAGTGCGGGCCTATCTTTTGCAGACCTTCCCGGAAGAGAAGGTCATTATGACCTACCAGTCGCCCTTTATTAAAATGAAGTTTGGTGATTTTGTGGAGAAGAAGGATGCGGAGAAATACCGTGACCTCATCATAAAATCCGGTATCGTGACCGGGGGTGTTTACCTGCTGCCGGAAATGGTGGAATTGAAACCCGACAAGATAAAAGAGCAGGAGTTGAAATAGGGCTCATTAAAATTCATATGAGGGAGTTTCTGACAGGAACTCCTTTTTATTTTGCCTGTTTAAAGTTATTTTTATTGCATGATAAAGAAAAGCATCCAGGACCTCGCCAAAAGATACGCCAATGAGTTTATCAGTATCCGTCATCATTTACATGCAAACCCGGAATTAAGCTATAAGGAATTTGAAACTTCTGCATTTGTTCAGCAAAAATTAAGTGAGTGGGGTATTCCGTTTGAGGTGAAAGCCACTACCGGGGTTGTTGGCCTGGTCAAAGGAAAGAACCCGGGGAAAAGGGTGGTGGCCTTAAGGGCCGATATGGATGCCCTGCCCATTTCCGAAGAGAATGATGTGGATTACAGGTCGAAGAATGCCGGCGTAATGCATGCCTGCGGACATGATGTTCATACCACCTGCCTGCTGGGCGCTGCAAAGATCTTACATGAGCTGAAAGATGCGTGGGAGGGAACGGTGAAATTGATCTTTCAGCCGGGGGAAGAAAAAAATCCCGGGGGCGCCAGTTTATTGATCGGGGAAGGGGTACTGGAAGATCCGAAGCCGGAAAAGATATTTGCCCTGCATGTACATCCCGGGCTGGAAGTGGGGAAGCTGAGTTTCCGCAATGGCATGGTGATGGCAAGTGCGGATGAGTTATACATCAGCATCAAAAGCAAGGGCGGCCATGCTGCAGCGCCGCAATTCACGGCCGATACGATATTGATCGCATCGCATCTTGTGGTAAGCCTGCAGCAGATCGTAAGCAGGAATAACAGCCCGTTCAATCCTTCGGTCCTGTCCATTACTTCATTCCAGGGCGGTCATACCACCAATGTCATTCCATCGGAAGTGAAGCTGATGGGTACTTTCCGGGCTATGAACGAGGAGTGGCGTTTTAAAGCGCATGAACTTATAAAAAAGCAGACCATTGAATTGGTAACAGCCATGGGTGCCGAAGCAGACATTCATATCGATATAGGGTATCCCTTTGTGTTGAATGATGAAGCATTGGGCAACGCAGCAAGAAAAAAGGCGGAGGAATACATGGGGGCCGCCAATGTGGAAGAAACCGAGTTGCGGATGGGAGCGGAGGATTTTGCATACTACTCACATAAGATACCGTCTTGTTTTTTCCGGTTAGGGGCTGGCAATAAAGCAAAAGGAATAACCAGCGGGGTGCATACACCTACTTTTAATATTGACGAAAGAGCGATCGAGACCGGGATGGGGATGATGGCCTGGCTGGGGGCAGATATTTAACGTTGGAGGGTTTAAGTCGTTCAATGGTTAGGAAGCCTGATTATTAAAACGACTTAAACGATTTGGAACGACTTAAACGATTTGTAACGACTTAAACGTTTTAAACGACAAATATGAAAATAGCATTCCACGGCGCAGCCAGAACGGTAACCGGTTCCAAACACCTGCTTACCCTGAAGAACGGAAAGAAGTATTTACTGGATTGCGGCATGTTCCAGGGCATGGGGCGACAAACCGATGCCATGAACCGTACCTGGGGTTTTGAACCATCGGAAGTCACTCACCTTATCTTATCGCATGCACATATCGACCACTGCGGACTGATCCCCAAGTTTGTGAAAGATGGGTTTGACGGGAAGATATTCTGCACACCGGCCACCAAAGAATTATCGGCCGTGATGCTGGAAGATTCTGCCGGCATCCAGGAAAGCGAGATCAAATACGAGAACAAGCGAAGGGCACAGGATGGCCTGCCTTACCTGAAACCATTGTACGATACAGCCGATGCAATGGCGGCCATGGATCATTTTGTAGAAGTGGATTATGATAAATGGTTTACGATCGATGAAAATGTGGAAGTGCAGTACACCGATACCGGCCACATCATCGGCAGTGCTGCGGTGCATTTGAAGATCAAAGAAAACGGAAAGATCACCCGCATCAGTTTCAGCGGAGATGTGGGGCGATACCGGGATGTGATCTTACGGTCGCCGGCTGAATTTTCGCAGGCCGATTATATACTGCTGGAATCAACCTACGGCAACAGCCTGCATGATGTGAACACCACCACCCCCGACCTGGTCTTAAAATGGATCGAGAAGGCCTGTATCCAAAAGAAAGGGAAACTGATCATTCCTGCTTTCAGCGTGGGCCGTACCCAGGAAATATTATATGCCCTGAACCAGCTGGAACTGGAAAGGAGATTGCCTGACCTGAATTATTTTGTTGACAGTCCGCTGAGCGTGAAGGCCACAGAGATCATCAAGAATTATCCGCATTACTTTAATAAGACCATACAAAGGATATTGGCAAGCGACACGGATCCCTTCGGTTTTAAAGGATTGAAGTTCATTAAATCGGTGGATGAATCGAAGTTGCTCAATTTCCGCAACGGACCTTTTGTTATCATTTCGGCAAGCGGCATGGCAGATGCCGGGCGGGTGAAGCACCACATCAGCAACAATATTGAGAACAGCCACAACACCATTTTATTCACCGGGTATTGCGAACCGCACTCCCTGGGCGGTAAATTACTCGACGGCAGGAAAGAAGTGAATATCTATGGCGTGGCGCATGAAGTGAATGCCGAGATCGGTTCCATAAGAAGCATGAGTGCCCATGGAGATTACGATGACCTATGCCAGTTCCTGGCCTGCCAGGACCCCAAAAAAGTGAAACGGTTATTCCTGGTGCACGGTGAATATAATGTTCAGACGGAGTTTAAAGAACGCCTCATCCGGAAAGGGTTTGTTGATGTAGAGATCCCTGAAATGCACTACGAGATAGGGCTTACTTAAAACCGTTGCGGTTTAAATGCCGTGATATCGATCGATGTTGTCTTGCGCTGGATGATCTCACTCACCAGTTTGCCGGTACCTGTTCCTTCCGAAATGCCCAGCATAGCATGGCCACCTGCAAAAACAACATTTTCAAATTCTGAAACTCTGCCGATATAGGGCAGCCCGTCCGGCGTGACAGGCCGTAAGCCATTCCATATTTTTTCAACGGGAGGAAAATCTATTTTTAATCCCGGGTAAAAATTCCTGGCTGAGTCATAAATGCCCTGCATGCGTTTTACAAGTACGTTATTATTGATGCCGCTGAGTTCCATCGTGCCGCCAATGCGCAACTGGTGCTTCCAGGGTGTTATGGCGCATCTCCCGTCGACCAGGATAGCCGGGTATTTGATATTCTTTTCTACATGCTGGTACGTGTGGCTGTAACCCTTGCCCGGTTGCAGTAATAATTTAATGCCCAGCATCTTTGCAACCACGGGCAGCCAACTCCCGGTTGACAGAACGATCTCATGGCAATCAAATTTTCCCTTGTTGGTGATCACTGCTGAGATCTTTTTGCCCGATCTTTCAAAACCGGTAACCGTTGTATTGAGCTGAAACCTTACTCCTTTCTTGTCTAAATCGTTTTTGAGGGCGGTCATCATCTTGCCGGGATTAAAATGGCAATCGTCTTTGAACAGAACAGCCCCGGCAACATCCACTTCCACATCTGTTTCCAGTTGCTGTACGGCATCCCGTTTCAGCCGCTCCACTTTCAGTCCGAATTTTTCTGCATCATCGGCCAGGTGAAATTCATGCTCCAGTGTTTTCGGCTGCTTGCACATCATCAGGCACCCGATCTCTTCCATATCAAAGGTATCACCGATCTCATTCCGCATATCGTTGATCAGCTGCCGGCTCAGGTGCAGAATATTATTCAGGTGTGGTGCATTTTGTTTTACGGTGGCCGCGTTGCTGTTCTTCCAGAAATGATAGCCCCATTGAACCAGGTCCCAGTTCAGTCTTGGTTTTATATAGAACGGGCTGCTGCTGCT
Source organism: Chitinophagaceae bacterium (assembly GCA_016710165.1). Lineage (NCBI taxonomy): Bacteria > Pseudomonadati > Bacteroidota > Chitinophagia > Chitinophagales > Chitinophagaceae > Chitinophagaceae bacterium. The sequence goes on from JADJLJ010000002.1 coordinate 566,547, forward strand.
GAGCATATGCCGGATACCTTCGGCAATGATTCCGGGGCTTGCCAGCGGAATAAAATGGCTGGGCGACATGTATCCCATGTTGCCAAAAGAACAACCGTCTGTTATATCGCCCCGTTCAATAACGGTTACTTCGTATCCTTCCTTTTGCAAATAATAAGCGCTGCATAATCCGATTACACCGCCACCAACGATCGTTACTTTCATAGACCTTTATTATATGTTGTTTTTAAATATGAATCAGGATGCCATTTTACGGATGACAGAATCCGCTTTCATCCGTACAGATCTGTGTCATCCCTTTTTCCATCACAAAACCTGGAAACCCAATGCATACGGGTCATCTTCGGTATCAATGGTAATTATATTATGCCCGTAAATCCTTGCCCAGCCTTCAATGCCTGGCCTGATCGCCGGTTTCCCGGCAACCGTTAATTCTTCTTCGATCCGCCCGGTGAATTTACTGCCAATGATGCTTTCATGTATGAATTCATCTCCTTTCTTTAATTTGCCTTTCGCATACCACTGTGCCATACGAGCCGATGTGCCGGTACCACAGGGGCTGCGGTCGATGGCCTTATCGCCATAAAAAACGGCATTTCGGGCTGTTGACGTTTTGTCGATCACCGCACCGGTCCATAAGATATGGCTGCATCCATGTATGGTCTCATTTTCGGGATGGACAAAATCGTATTTGGTATTGATGTTCTTTCTCAGTTCTCTTGCCCAGCTTATTAATTTGTCGGCTGAATAATTTTCCAGTCCCTTGAAATTTTTCTGAACGTCCACAATGGCGTAAAAATTTCCGCCGTAAGAAACATCAATTACCAATTCTCCCAGGTCCGGGCAATGAACAGTTAGTTCTGTTGCTGCCAGAAATGAAGGCACATTGGTAAGATTAACCGATTTTACTTTTTTGCCTTCTTGCTTATACGAAATTAAAACCAATCCTGCAGGGGCTTCCATCCTCACGATGCCGGGTGTTTTTGGTTTTATCAACCCTTCTTCTATGGCGATGGTGATGGTGCCGATGGTTCCGTGTCCGCACATGGGCAGGCAGCCGCTGGTTTCAATGAAAAGAACGGCCACATCATTCTGCAGATCATGCGGCGGGTAGAGGATGCTTCCGCTCATCATATCATGCCCGCGGGGTTCAAACATGAGGCCCCTACGTATCCAGTCGTATTCTTTCATGAAATGCTGGCGCTTTTCGCTCATGGTATTCCCTTGCAGTTCCGGGCCGCCTTCTTTTACAAGACGAACGGGATTGCCGCAGGTGTGGGCATCTATGCAGTGGAATGTATGCTTCATTTTGGTTGCCAGGTTCTAAACTTCGCCAAAGTTCTGAACTTTGGCGAAGTTTTGTAAATTTAAGGCATGGAAGCATACGGTAAAATTTTATTGATCGCCATGCCGGCATTTTTGCTGCTGGTGCTTTTCGAAAAATGGTATGGCTGGCGTAAGGGGAAAGACACCGTTCGCAACATGGATATGATCAGCAGCCTCAGCAGCGGCGTTACCAATGTTACCAAAGATGTAGTAGGACTGGCTTTTGTCATCATTTCCTATCCGTTCCTGGTGCGGAACCTGGCAATAACCCAGATCAACAATACGGTGCTTGTTTACATCATTGCTTTTTTTGCCCTTGATCTTGCCGGGTACTGGGTACACCGCCTGCAGCATGTGGCCAATTTTTTCTGGAACGGGCATATCGTTCATCACAGCAGTGAAGAATTCAACCTGGCCTGTGCGTTGCGGCAGAGTATTTCGTCCATTGTAAAAACCTTTGCCATTTTTCTTTTACCGGCAGCCCTGCTGGGTGTGCCTGCACCGGTGATCGCTGTGGTGGCGCCCCTGCACCTGTTTGCACAGTTCTGGTACCATACACAGCATATCGGCCGGATGGGGTTTTTAGAAAAGATCATTGTTACTCCATCGCACCACCGGGTACACCATGCCATCAATAAGGAATACATTGATAAGAACTACGGGCAGATATTTATTTTCTGGGACAAATGGTTCGGCACTTTCCAGGAAGAACTTCCCGACGTACCGCCAGTTTATGGCATCACCAGGCCGGTTCGGACATGGAACCCCATCAAAATTAATTTTCAGCATGCGTGGTTGCTGCTCAAAGATGCCTGGCGGACCAGCAACTGGAAAGATAAATTCACTTTATGGTTCCGGCATACGGGCTACCGGCCTGCGGATGTGGCAGCCAGGTACCCGTTGTATAAGATCGAAGACGTGTATCATTTTGAAAAATACAATACGCCTGCCTCACCGGCCTTGAAGACCTGGAGCTGGATCCAGTTGCTGCTGATCCTGTTGTTCGTCAGTTATATGTTCGGCAATATTGCACTCATCAACAACCTCGACAAATCCTATATTTTCTGGTATGGCGGGTTTATTTTCTTAAGTGTGTATGCGCTTACCGATCTGATGGACCGGAATGATTCTGCCCTTGTGTGGGAATGCATCCGCTCTGGCCTGGGCCTTTATTTTCTCTTCGGGCAAAATGATTGGTTTGGAGCCGGTACGTACCTGGCAGCTGTTAAATTTATCCTTGGGGGGTATTTTGTCGTCTCCATTTTTGTAACGGGATGGTTTGTGATGAAGCATAAGAAAGAAGACCAGCCGATGAAACTGGTAGTATAGATCAAACAGCAGCCCTCATCAATTCATTATTCACCGTTCACTCGTCCCTGTCTCAGACAGGGATGCAATGGTTTCAGGACTTTGTCCTGGTAATCATAGAGGAGATTTCGTTAGTTCATTATTCACCGTCCGGAATATCCCCAGCGGGTTCTCATTCTTCAGTTCATCCGGCAACAGGTCGTTGCTCCAGTTCTGAAAGGCAATGGGCCTCGCAAAACGTTTGATGCCATCAGCGCCAACCGATGTAAACCTTGGATCGCTGCTGGCAGGGAATGGTCCGCCATGCTGCATGCTCAGGCAAACCTCCACACCGGTAGGAACGCTGTTTAAAATAAAGCGTCCGCAGATATTTTTTACGGCTTCCACCAGTTCTTCGTTTTGTTTTATGTCGGCATCGGTTGCCATCAGGGTGGACGTCAATTGGCCTTCTAAATGCTTTGCTACTTCGATCATCTCTTTCATGTCTTTGCACCGGATGACAATGGAGTAGGGGCCAAATACTTCCTGGTGAAGAACAAGGTTGTTTAAAAAAGCCTGCCCGCTTGCAGTAGCGATAGCAGGAAGCCCTTCATTTTCTTTTACCATGGTTTCGCTTTCAGCAACCAGGTGAACATCTTCCTGCAGCAATGCATTGCCCTTGTTTTTTTTATACGCTGTTACAATTCCTTCATGCAACATAGGAGCCGGGGCGATTTTCTGGATAGCTTTTCCCAGGTCGTGAATAAAGGTTTGAAGAGAATCGCTCTCTATGCCAATGATCAGCCCCGGATTTGTGCAGAACTGTCCAACACCTAAGGTAATGGAACCGGCATACATGGTTGCAATATCAGCAGCAGATGCTTTTAATTTTTCAGGCAACAGAAACACAGGGTTAATGCTCCCCATTTCTGCAAAAACAGGAATGGGTTCTTTGCGCTGGTTGCCCCAGTCGAATAATTGTTTGCCGCCGGTATAAGAGCCGGTGAAGCCCACGGCTTTTGTGTGCGGGTGTGTTACCAGTGCTTTACCCACTTCAAAGGAAGCGCCATGCACATGGGCAAAGATCCCTTTCGGCATGTTGCATGTTGAAGCTGCTTTGAGGATTGCCTGTGCAACAAGTTCTGATGTTCCGGCGTGGGCTGGATGCGCTTTTACGATCACCGGGCAGCCGGCCGCAAAGGCACAGGCTGTATCTCCACCGGCTGTTGAATAGGCAAAGGGAAAATTACTTGCACCAAACACAACTACCGGGCCCAGGGGCACCAGCATTTTCCGGATATCGGGTTTGGGGGGTGTTTTATCCGGTATGGCAGTATCAATCCTTGCATCCAGCCAGTTTCCTTTTTCACAGGCTTCGGCATAACTGATCAGCTGGAATATCGTTCTTGCCCTTTCGCCACGCAATCTTGCTTCCGGAAGATTGGTCTCACGCATGGCAGTATGGATCAATGCATCGCCGCAGTTCTCCAGTTCAACAGCAATGGCTCTCATGAATGCTGCCCGTTGCTTTAAAGGGAATTTTCTATAGACATGAAATGCATTCCATGCCTGCTGCATGATGGTTTCTATTTCGGATGGACTGCCTTCGTTGAACATTGATCATTGAGAATTGATTATTGAATATTGTTTATAGCGCCGGTCTCGTAGCGATCCCTTCATTGATGATCTTCAGGATCTCTTCTCTTTCTTTCCCGATCAACATCAGTCTTGGTGCCCTCACCTGTTCGGAGCCCAGCCCAGCCTGTGTTTCGGCCAGTTTTATATACTGCACCAATTTGGGATGAATATCCAGTTCCAACAAGGGCATAAACCAGCGGTATATTTTGGTGGCTTCTTCAATCTTACCGGCTTTCACCAAATTAAATATCGCAACTGTTTCTTTTGGAAAAGCACAAACCAATCCGGCTACCCATCCATCAGCGCCCAGGCAAAGTTCTTCCATGGCCAGCGTATCCACACCACATAAAAGCCTGAACCGGTCGCCAAAACGGTTCCTCATTCTTGTTACGTTCGTTACATCCCGGGTTGATTCTTTTACGGCATTGATATTTTTGCAGGCGGCCAGTTCGGCGAACATATCCAGTGTTACTTCAATCTTATAATCCACCGGGTTGTTGTAGATCATAATGGGAAGATCAGTTGAATCAGCTACTGTTTTAAAATAAGTGACCGTCTCCCGGTGATCGCTTTTGTAACGCATAGGTGGTAAAATCATGATTCCTTCAGCTCCCCAGGCTTTTGCATAAGCAGCCTGTTGTAATGCTTCCCTTGTACTTCCTTCAGCAATATTTAAAACCACAGGAACTTTACCTGAACATTTCTCTACGGCAAATTTTACCAGTTGTTCTTTTTCTGATGTGGTCAACACACTGGCTTCACCCAGGGTGCCGCCAAGTACTACGCCGTTCACCCCGGCTTCGAGTTGGGCATGAAGATTTTTCTCAAACAGGGGCAGGTCTAACTGGTCATCTGCAGTAAATTTTGTAGTAAGCGCAGGGAATACACCGTTCCATTGAAAGCTCATGATGGTTTGATTTAATTTTTCCACAAACTACGAAATCGGGGAATAAAAACGCTGCTGAAATTTGAAAGTCTCAACCATTTACTATTTGCCATTTACTATTTACCATTGCCCAATCCCCAATGGCTAATGGCTATTGACCAATGACCAATGCCTTGGTTCGTCCCCGGTCCGGGAAAGTTCGATTTGCATCTTAAGCAATTAAAGGTTACATTGTTGGCTCTATACCAGTGCATCTGCTTAATTCTGCCCCACCATTTATTAATAATTAAACACGTAAAAATGAAAAGAATCGTAATTATTCTGGCAGGGCTTTCTATATTGGCAGCCTGCAACAATTCGAATGAAAAGACGGCTGAAAAAAAGGTGAAGTACAGCGATCTCGCCAATGACTATCTGAAAGGGGATATTGAAACCATTGAGGATACCCCTTACCAGGTGGACAGTACCGGTAAGGCCGGTGCCATGGATTCCTGTTGTATTGATATTACCCAGTACGACGAGAACGGGAATGCCGTTAAGTTTACTTCAAAAGACAGTAAAGGAACCGTAAAGAATGAATCCGTTTTCACCCGGCATGAAAACGGGTTATGGACAGGGGCTACAGATACCAAAGAAGGCAAACCCTCAGGAGGAATGAAGGTTACCGTAGATGAAAAAGGCCAGTACACAATAGCGCAAACAACTGATTCAACCGGTAAACCGGATATTTATTATACCGGGATAACACAAAATGAATACGGGCAGGTTCTTAGCTGGAAACAATATGATAAAGACAGTGTTTTCAGGCAGGAGGGAGAAAGTAAATATGACAAAAGTTTATTTATGGGATTTACTTCAAAAGACAGCGTAGGCAAGGTGAAATCTACCAGTTCGGCAAAGTATAATGATAAGGGAGAGCAAACGGAGTTTTCGAATACAAAGATCACCAAGGATTCTACCACAACCAAGGTAACCAAGTATACCTATGAAACGCATGATGAAATGGGCAACTGGACCCAGCGTACAGAATGGAATGATAAGGGAAAGGCAACGAAGATCACCAAGCGGGTTTATACCTACAGGAAAGAAGAAGCAAAAAAATAATTTTATCTGTTTCTATGGGTTTTAACGCAAAAGCCCAGGGTCATGATATTAAAAGCCTCCCGGTAATTACCGGGAGGCTTTTAATATCTGGCGTCTCTCGTCCCTGTCGCTGGCAGGGATGCCCTGGTTAATTGTTTCAAAACAATTAAAGTAAGGATGAAAAAATATACCACTTAGCGGCCGCCGGATTGAAGTGAAAAGCATAACGCAGTGAAGCTTGTAACGGATAGCTCCCGGAATGATCGGGACAGGCGGGACAAAAGCAAAATAGAATTACAATCGGTGACTACCCCCAGTAAAAAAGCCTTTCAGAATTCTAAAAGGCTTTCCTAATGACCAATGACTAGTGACTAATGACTAGTCCCTGTACCACGTACGGGATTCGAACCCGTGATTCCTCCGTGAAAGGGAGGCGTCTTAACCCCTTGACCAACGCGGCGTTTTATTAAAGGACGGCAAAGATAACATCTAACCCTTTTTCAACCAAATATTTTAAGCCAACTGTATCAGTTTGTATTTTTGAGGCTATATCAGATGAAAACCTTTGACTGTATTGGGTTTTCGCTACTTATTCACAGCCTGGTGTGGCCAAAAATAATCCGCCAAATATCTTTCACATCCTGTAATTTTGCCTCTCAATTTTAAATTCAAATTAAAGCTATGAGTACAGTAAAAGTTGCAATCAACGGTTTTGGTCGCATCGGCCGCCTGGTATTCCGCCAGATCTATAACATGGATGGTATTGATGTGGTTGCCATCAATGATCTTACAAGCCCTGCAGTGCTTGCACATTTATTAAAGTATGACAGCGCACAGGGCCGCTTTGGTCAGAATGTGACCTCTACCGAAAATGCAATTGTGGTAAATGGCCACGAAGTGAAAGTGTATGCCCAGAAAGACCCGGCACAGATCCCCTGGGGTGCTCATGACGTGGACGTGGTGATCGAAAGCACCGGTTTCTTTACCGATAAGGCAAAAGCCGAAGCGCATCTTACCGCAGGTGCAAAAAGAGTGGTAATTTCTGCTCCCGCTACCGGCGACCTGAAGACAGTTGTGTTTAACGTAAACCATGCTATATTGGATGGCAGCGAGACCATCATCAGCTGCGCAAGCTGTACCACCAACTGCCTGGCGCCCATGGCAAAAGTGCTGGAAGAAAAATACGGCATCATCACCGGCTTAATGAGCACCATTCATGCGTATACCAACGACCAGAATACGCTGGATGCACCGCATCCGAAAGGAGACCTGCGCAGGGCAAGGGCTGCTGCGGCTAATATTGTTCCCAACAGTACCGGCGCTGCAAAAGCGATTGGACTGGTGATACCAAGCCTGAAAGGCAAACTGGATGGCGGCGCCCAGCGGGTACCAACCATTACCGGCAGTGTTACGGAGCTTTATTCTATATTGGGTAAAGATGTGACAGTAGAGGAAGTGAATGCCGCCATGAAAGCCGCCAGCAACGAAAGCTTTGGTTATACCGAAGACGAAATTGTGAGCAGCGATGTGATCGGCATCAGTTTCGGAAGTTTGTTTGATGCTACCCAGACAAGGGTGATCAAAACCGGCGACAAGCAACTGGTGAAGACCGTAAGCTGGTACGACAACGAGATGAGCTATGTATCGCAACTGGTGCGTACGGTGCATCATTTCGCCAAACTGATCAAGTAATTTTTTAAGTATATATTTATAACCGCAGAGGCGCTGAGACGCAGAGGAAATTATTCTTAGCGACTTGGCGCCTTTGCGGTTAATTTATTAAATAGCAACTATGTCAAAATTCAGCAACTTCAATTTCTCAGGCCATAAAGCATTAATTCGTGTTGACTTCAATGTACCACTGGATGCGTCCCACAACATCACCGACGATACCCGGATGCGGGCAACGATCCCGACCATTAAGAAAATACTGGGCGATGGGGGCAGTGTTATTTTAATGAGCCACCTCGGCAGGCCAAAAGAGGGCCCCACTGAAAAATACTCTTTAAAGCACCTGGTAAAACATTTGTACGGATTGCTTAACTCCCCGCCAGCCGGCGGGGAAGGGGGCGGAGACGGCAGCACCCGGGTCTTCTTTGCCGATAATTGTATTGGCGAGCAGGCGGCACTCACGGCATCCATGCTTAAACCGGGTGAAGTGCTGTTGCTGGAAAACCTTCGCTTTTATAAAGAAGAAGAAAAAGGCGATGAGGCATTTGCAGAAAAATTAAGCAAGCTGGGCGATGTGTATGTGAATGATGCGTTTGGTACTGCTCACCGGGCACATGCTTCTACGGCCGTTATTGCAAAATTCTTCCCGGCAGAAAAAAGAATGTTTGGTTTGCTGATGGAAGGAGAAGTGGTAAGTGCGGAAAAGGTATTGCATGGTTCGGAGAAACCTTTTACGGCAATCATCGGAGGGGCGAAGGTTTCAGATAAGATTCTCATCATTGAAAATCTTTTGCAGCGGGCTACGGATATCATCATCGGCGGCGGTATGGCGTACAGCTTTTTAAAAGCAAGGGGTGGTAAGATAGGTTCTTCTCTTTGTGAAGACGACCGCCTGCAGACCGCCCTGGATATCCTGGAGCAAGCGAAGCAAAAGAATGTAAGCATTCATTTACCCGAGGACTCTGTGATCGCCGATAAGTTTGCTGCCGATGCAAATACCGATGTTCGCCCCAGCGATGCCATTCCCGATGGCTGGATGGGCCTGGACATTGGTCCCAAGGCAACCGGCATCTTCAATGAAGTGATCGGTAAATCAAGAACGATCTTGTGGAATGGCCCGATGGGGGTTTTTGAAATGGAAAAATTCCAGGCAGGAACCAAAGCCATTGCGGAGTCAGTGGCAGCATCTACTGCAAACGGCGCTTTCAGCCTGGTGGGCGGCGGCGACAGTGTGGCGGCGGTGAATAAATTCAACCTGGCAGATAAAGTAAGCTATGTAAGTACGGGCGGGGGCGCCATGCTGGAGTATTTCGAGGGAAAAACGCTTCCCGGAATAAAGGCTATTAGTGGTTAGTATACTGCTTAAAGCCCCTCTCTCCTGAGCGAAGCCGAAGGATGGAGAGGGGTTTGGGGTGAGGTAAAAGATTAACGGTTTTAAAAGGTTACTTTTACTGAAACGTCTGATTAATACAGAGTATCTCAGGAAAATATTAATTTTAACTTCTAACACTAAAACAAAAAATTATGAAACGCACCGGATTATTAGTCATACTGGGCATTGTTCTTATTCTCGGTTTCTGGGGTTGCAATGGTTACAATGGGTTGGTAACAGCCGACCAGGATGTGAAGAAAGTATGGAGTAACGTGGAAACAAACTACCAGCGCCGTACCGACCTGTACAGCAGCATCATCAAAACAGTAGAAGCATCGGCCAATTTTGAAAAATCAACGTTGCAGGCTGTGGTGGAAGCAAGGGCAAAAGCAACTTCCATTACCGTGGATATCAACGACCCGGCTTCCCTGGCAGCCTACCAGCAGGCACAGGCAAACCTGCAGGGTTCTTTCAGCAGGTTGATCGCTTCCTTTGAAGCATATCCCGACCTTAAAACAACCCAGGCCTTCCGCGACTTCCAGGCTCAGATCGAAGGAACCGAGAACCGCATCAATGTGGCCCGCCAGGATTATAATAAGTCCATTGAAGGATACAACCTGAAGGTGAAGCGCTTCCCAAGAAGTATCCTGGCAGGTGTATTTGGGTTTAAGGAAAAACCTTTCTACAAAGCCGAAGCCGGCAGCGAAAAAAATCCTGAAATAAAATTCGACATAAAATAAACGTTTGACCAGGCCCCTCTTTAAACCGAGGGGCTTGATTTAAAAACAGAATCCCGCCATGTTCTCCTTATTTCAAAAGAAAGAGCACTTCTCCGCCGCTGATAAAGCCCGGATCGTGGAAGCCATCCGTATGGCCGAGAAAGAGACCAGCGGGGAAGTGAGGGTTTACGTGGAAAGCAAGAACCCCTTTGTGGATCCCATTGACCGGGCGGCCCAGATCTTTTATAAATTAAAGATGCAGGATACCGACCACCGCAATGCCGTATTGCTGTATGTTGCCCTGAAGCATCATGAACTGGCACTCTTTGCCGATGAGGGCATTTACCAGAAGACAGGCGCCGGATACTGGAACAATGCGGTGAAGAACATGATCGACAGGTTCTCAAAACACGATATTGCCGGCGGTATAGAACAATGTGTGAAGCAGATCGGGGAGACCCTGAAAGAGAAATTCCCCTACATACCAACGGAAGATAAAAATGAACTGCCCGATGAGATCGTGTTTGGCAGTTAACTAAATCAATTTAAAAACATTCTCCGCCGGTTGGAGGAGACAGCTGCATGAAGAAATTACTTTCCATATTTATTGCGCTGCTGGTTGCGGTTGTATCCTTTTCTCAAAAGAAAACCAGCCCGGATGAACTGCTGAAATATAAGCCCACACAACTTGTAAATGATTTCACCAATACGCTCACTGCTGCCCAGCAACAGGCATTGGAAAGGAAACTGGTGGCTTTTGACGACAGTACCACTACGCAAATTGCCGTTGTTATCATCGCTACCCTGGATGGGAATGATATTGCCGATTATAATGTAAAGCTCGGCCGGGCCTGGGGCGTAGGAGGGAAAGAATTCAGTAACGGGGTTGTTTTACTCATCGCCAAAGACGACCGTAAGCTGAATATATCAACCGGGTATGGCGTGGAAGGTGCATTGCCGGATATAACCTGCAACCAGATCATTGAAGACATCATTGTACCCAATTTCAAGGGAGATGATTATTACCGGGGGATCGAGGAAGGAACAGATGCCATCATCAAGGCTGTGAAGGGGGAATATAAGGCCCCGGCTGAATACCATAAAAAAGGCAAGAGTTCGGTCCTGCGGATCGTTTTTATCATCATCATCATCATCCTTTTCCTTGCCATGAGCGGTGGCAGGGGCGGCGGCGGTTCATTCATGAGCCGGCGTGGTTTTACCGCCTGGACAATTGGCAATATACTTGGCAGCATGGGAAGAAGCGGCGGAGGAGGCTGGAGCGGCGGCGGCGGCGGAAGCTCCGGTGGCTTTGGTGGTTTTGGAGGGGGAAGTTTTGGTGGTGGTGGGGCAAGTGGAAGCTGGTAGATAAGGATTCTTTAAATATTTTGAACCGTTCCGGGAGGAACGGTTTTTTTACACAGTTTGTATCAGCGGCAGGTATTATTTGGAAATAATTTCCTGAGTCCATTGAAACAATTTTTGTGTCTCAGCGGGGTTTTCACAGAATACACTTGAATACTAAGACTCTTGCGTGAAACCCCGATGGAATGTACTCATGGCTTTATTCAAAACTAATCATGATCATTCCGGTCGGTGAAGACACCGACCAGGGCGATAGGAAATTCCGTTAGCGAAAACCCCGCTGAGAAAGAGTTGCCCTGCTGGGGAAGAAGAACCTTTGTGCGCTTCGTGATCTTTCTTCGTGTACTTCGTGGTAAAAAAAAATATACGTTTCGTGCGCCATGAACCCGGGAGGTAGATGGTTAAAAAAAGCCCCGGTAAATTCCGGGGCCTTATCAGGTTCTTTCAGCAGGTTTATTTCATTCCGGCTGCAATATAATCTTCGATCTCTTTTCCCTTCGCTTTTCCTAATTTGTTCAACCCCCCTTTAATGGTAGGGTCCACAAAACCCCTGAACTGCTCAGGTACCTTGTTGCGGAAACTGATGATCATGTCTATTCCCTTTTTCACATTGGCAATGTTCTGTACTTTTTCAAGATAAGCGGCAAAGGTTGCGCTGCCTCCCACTTTTTCCTGGCTCAGCGGCATTTTATCATAACGGCCTGCCACCAGGTCAAAATCGGCTTCTGTTCCTTCGCTCATGATGATCTCATTCACCACATCGCCCAGGTCACCCTTGGCATCATTGCTGTATTTTTTTGCCAGTTCATAGGCTTTGGCTGGTTCCAGGTTCTGCAGGCCTTCCAGCGCTGCACCGGCAACAGAGTAACTGCTGTCGCTGATATTCTTTTCAAACAGCGCTTTGTATTTTGCATCTCCTTTTTTGGCCAGGAAAGAAATGGCCACTGCTTTTGTCTTCCTGTTTTTTTCGGTGTTGGCGATCTGTTCAATGGCTTCAATAACCTTTACATCGTCTTTGAATTTGGAAGTGCCTAGTTTGTTGATGGTACTTCTGCGGAGCGGTGCATATTTGTCTTTCAACCCTTCTGCCAGTTCAGGCATTGCTTTTTTGCCAAAGAAGTCAAGCGCTTCTTTCCGGTCCAGGTAAAGCGGCGCATATTTCAGCTGGTGGATGAAATTCTCAGCGGTCTTGTTATCTGTTTTCTGCCAAAGCATCACTTTATCAGCATCCACATTTACCAGGTCGGGTTTTTGTGTGTAACTGAATGTGAACGTATCAACCTTGTTCTCTGCCCATACATTGTATCTTTTTTTGGCAGCGCCGTTATACAGATCAATGGCCAGGGGGAGGGTGAATACCTTGTCTGTTTTCTGGGTCTGCTCAATGATCACCATTACTTTTCCGGGCACATCGTAATTATAATCGACCTTCACAACGGGGTGACCACTGCCAAAATACCATTGATTCCAGAACCAGCTCAGGTCCTTTCCGGTCACTTCTTCAAATGCCAGGCGCATCTGGTGGGCTTCGCCGCTTTTGAATTTGTTGGTGGTCAGATAACTGTTCAGTGATCTGAAGTATGCATCATCTCCCACATAATTCCGCAGCATGTGCTGCACCCGGCCGCCTTTCTGGTAACTCACCAGGTCAAATACATCTTCCTTGTTACTGTATTTAAAACGGACCAGGTCTTTTTTCGCTTCATTGGGGTTTGAAAAATACTGTGTCATGCCCTGGTAGTTCTCATCATCCCCGGCGTCTTTACCGTACTTATATTCCATCCACAGGGTCTGGCTGTAGTCCGCCATGGTCTCATTCACGGTGATGTTGCTCCAGCTTTCGGTGGTTACATAATCACCAAACCACTGGTGAAACAGTTCATGGGCAATGACGGTCTCCCATCCATTGCCGTCTGTTAACTGCCGTGCATTCTGGTATGCAGCTTCCTGGTGCAGGGTGCTGGTGGTGTTTTCCATAGCGCCGCTCACATAATCACGGCCTACGATCTGGTTGTATTTCTGCCAGGGATAATCCACGCCCAGTTTGTCAGAAAAGAATTTTATCATCTCGGGGGTAAGGCCAAACACGCCCCTTGCATACGGCGCCTGGTCCGCCTCAACATAATAGCTTACTTCCTTGCCTTTATAGCTGTCCTTGATTATTTTGTAATCACCCACGCCCATAAAGAAAAGATAGGGAGCATGCGGCAGGTCCATTTTCCAGTAGTCGGTCCGGGTACCATCGGCATTTTTTTTCTGGCTTATAAGCAATCCATTGCTGAGGGTAACATATTTTGCAGGAACGGTCATGTACATTTCCTGGGTTGTTCTCTGGTTTGGCTTGTCAATGGTGGGGCACCAAACGCTGGTGGCTTCTGTTTCGCCCTGTGTCCAGATCTGGGTAGGCTTATCTTTTTCTTCTCCTTTCGGGTTGATGAAATACAGGCCTTTTGCATCGCTGATGGCAGCGCTTCCTTTCACCTTTACTTCATTTGGCTTACTGGTGTATTCAATGTACACCGTGTAATTTTCTCCGCCTTTATAGGTTTTGTCAAGTTTAATTCTCAACTCCATGCCATCATAATCATATTTCAGGGGAGTTTTTGAAGTTCCCCGGATCATTGCCACTTCTTTGAAATCCATTCCTTTGGCATCCAGGGTCAATGAATCCGTAGGATAGAAGTGGGGCCTGGCGGTCAGCCATTCTTTTCCATACATCCAGGCTTTGTCGTAGTCAAAACGAACATCCAGTTTTGTATGTACAAGGTCATTGATCTTGGCGGGGGTGGCCCGGTAAACCTTTTTCCAGGATGTGTCCGCCGGTGCATTACCCGGCTGGGCCATCAGTAAGAACGGGCCTGCGGTCAAAGCAAGTAAAAACAACATTTTTTTCATACTATAAATTTAGATTGCAAAAATAAGTGACACGGGAATATGGTAAGTGGTTTTTATTTAAGTGGCAAAGGCATAATATTAATAAGTATTTTTGGCCGGTTAATCCAGGAAGAGATGAATCGGATCGCCCAAAGAACAATACTGTTTACCTGCCTTTCTCTGCTGTTTGCTGTAAATGTCTGTGCACAGAAAAGCCGGTTTATTTATATCCAGTCTGATACCAAACAGCCTTTTTATGTAACGATAGGCGAAAAGTTGTTCAGCAGCGCTGATGCCGGGTACCTCATCATTCCCAGGCTGGAGGAGGGCAGTTATGATCTTTCCATTGGGTTTCCCAAAAAGGAATGGCCCCGGCAAAATATAGCCTGTGTGATCAAAGAGGTGGATATGGGGTACCAGTTAAGGAATTTCGGAGATAAAGGCTGGGGCCTGCTTAACCTGCAGACCATGCAGGCGGTCATGGCCAAAAAAGATCCGGTGGTTGACCCGGAACTTTCACCCGAATTGGCTTCGGATTCATTCTCTGTTATCCTGGCATCGGTGGTAAATGACAGGGGCATTTTAAAAAAACAAACAGTGACCAGGGATACACCGGTTGTGGTTATCAATGAAAATAAGGCAGCGGACAGATCCCAGGCGGATAAGGAAGAAAAGATCATCACCACCGGCCGGGAAAAGGAAAATCCTTTGGTGGTCTTGCCGGCCGTGAAAAAACTAAAGCAGGATACAATACCCGGGGGGATGAACATCCGTTTCCTCGATATTTCAGATGAGGGGGCAGATACGGTTTTAATATTTATCCCTGTTGAAGATGATGTTGCTGGTAAGACCGACTCGATAAGACCAGCCAACATAAAGGCTGGGCAAAAGAAAGATGAACTTCCCTCCCGGGATTCAAAATTTCTGGATATGGAATTACCCAATCCCAACCTGGTAAGAGATACCAGCGCCGTATTGGCTGACTCATCAGTTGTAGCGGGAGAGAAAGCCGTTATGCAGAATACAAAGTGTAAACAAACTGCTGACAACAAAGATTTCCTTAACCTGCGCAGGCTGATGGCTGCAGAATTGAATGACGGGGATATGATAAATACGGCGCTGAAAAAATTCAGGTCAACCTGCTTCACAACAGAGCAGGTAAAAAACCTGGGCGGCTTATTTCTGAATGAGGAGGGCAGGTACCGGTTATTTGTTGCAGCATACCCGTTTGTTTCAGACCTGGCGGCATTTAATTCGCTGGAGGCAGAGCTTAAGGAGGAATATTATATTATCAGGTTCAGGGCAATGCTCAATAAATAAAAATAACTTCCGGTAAAGGATATAATACATGGCCCGTTATTTCATTGAAGTATCATATAAAGGCACGAACTATTCTGGTTTCCAGGTACAAAAAATGCCAATTCCGTTCAGGCGGAGGTTGAAAAAGCGTTGTTTGTTTTTTATAAAAAACAATTTGAATTAACGGGATCATCCCGCACAGATGCCGGGGTACATGCACTTCAGAATTTTTTTCATTTCGATTCGGACATTGACATTCAGGATGATTCATACAACCTGAATGCAATACTGCCTGGAGATATTGTGATCAAAAGGATATACAGGGTGGATGACAATGCCCATTGCAGGTTTGATGCCAAAAGCAGGGAATACCGTTACTGCATTTTTGATCACAAGGATCCCTTTCTCCAGGACCGGGCGTATTATTATCCTTATCC
>JADJLJ010000003.1 GCA_016710165.1 Chitinophagaceae bacterium
GCTGCAACGGTCGGGCTGGGCCGCCGCCGCCTACAAGCATCATCGACCTTTCAAGTGGCCGCCAGCCACAGAGTATTTCCGCCGCACTGCACATAACGTTCAACGGCGAGGATATACAATTACGGTGAGAAATAAAGAAGGAGCTGGAGCTAAAGGACACGAATTTCACAAGTCGCAGCGATATAAAGTGATCTTGCACGCCTACGACTCTGGGGCAGCAGCGCCCTGCAAAAATTCACATCGGCATGTTCGCCTTTGTTATTTATGATGAAAAACAACAGCAGTTGTTTGCCTGCAGGACCGGAGGCAGGTGAAATTAAACCCTTTTTACTACAAGGATGGCCTGTTCTTGTTGCTTCTGGGTTGAAGGCCATGCTGAAGCACCACTTTTGTTGGAGATCAATAAAAGATGCAGCCGCTGCCTTCAGCCTGAAGCCTGGTATGTACCTACGCCTCATTGCATCTATAAGCATACATTCAAACTGAAGCCGGGCCATTTTTTAACAATGGACCTTACCCCTAAAACATGCGGACACAGCAATTACTGGAATGAATACGATGCCCACAGTAAGCCGTTGCCAGATATACCTTTAGGCGATGGAGGAAACGGAAAAGTCCTGACAAGGCTTTCGAATACCGGATGGTAAGCTTTGATGTGCCGGTAGGCGTGTTTTAAAGTAGGGTTTTGACAACGGTTATGTAACTGCCGCCCTGCTCCAGAAAAACCATACCGAGAAAATAAAAACATTCACCATAGGGGTACCTGATGATGGATTAAATGGGCGCCTTATGCAAAAGAGATAGCTGCGCCTAGGAACGGACCATACGGGATATTACTGCAACCATAAAGGCCATTGAGATCGTTCCGCAATTGCCGTTTTTATGATGAGCCTTTGCCGACAACAGTGCTATACCCACTTCGCTGGTAGTAAATATACAGGAGAAAGTGAACGGTGGCATTATCGGCCGATGCCGGGATGAGATCTTTGCCAGTTACAACCGCTATGAGTTACATACTGAAGTACGAGGAAACTTCCAGAACATACCGGGGATGTGCGCAAGTCGGTTGCGGCGGTCATGGATATGGTTCCCGCCGGTTCCATACCCCCTACTGGAACAAGCAATACCTCTTTCACAGCCAGGTACGAAAAAAGTGAAGACCTTTTTAAAAACCCTTCCGAGAAAAGTCTTTTAAAGAACTCAACACAGCACATGACCGAGGGGTACGGTCAACAGCCTGTTCAAACTGCTTCAAAGTACGGTTAGGTACTGCCTTCTGCTTTGACAGCGAAGGAGCTGGATGCTAGTATTCGATGCTGAGTTACATGATGGACGGTTACCAAACTTACCTGCTGGATGATATCCTTCAAAAAGTAGACCGGGCCACCATGAGTGTGAGCTTGGAAGGACGGGAACCTTTCCTGGACCAGCATGTTATTGAATGGGCGGCACGGCTTCCGGTTGATTATAAATATAATAAAGGGAATAAAAAATTCATCATCAAGGAGATCGTTCATAAGTACATTCCCAAAGCAATGATGGACCGGCCCAAGATGGGATTTGGAATTCCATGCCGGCTGGCTGGAAACCGAGCTGAAGCCATTTGTTGACCGCTCCTGGATGAGGCGTTCATCATAAAGCAGGATATTTAATAATGACGAAGTGCAGCGGATACGGAAAGCCTTTTATAACGGAAGAAAGAAAGGGCTGAAAAGATCTGGTTCTTACTGATGTTCCAGATGTGGTACGACAAATGGATGAACAATAATTAATACCGGGATTTCAGGTATTTAGTCCAATACCATGATTAAAAAGGATACTTTAAAATACCGGAAAAGCCCGGCTGTAAAGTCGCTGGGTATTTACACCTTTACCAATTTTTTTGGAAAAGGGGTGGCCTTCCTGCTGCTGCCTTATTTCACCAACGTACTTTCTAAAAGTGATATCGGGCTGATAAGCCTGTTCAGCATCGCCATCATTTTTAATGCCCTTCATCTCCATGGGGTTTTACAGTACCAGCACCGATTATTTCAAACTTGGCAAAAAGATTTCAGAGATTTTTTTACCACCGGGCTTTATTACCTGTGGAGTCACTCTTTTATCGCTTGCCGTGTTTTACCTGCTCCGGGATGTATTTACAACGAAATATAATTTTCCCCTGTCGTTCATCTGGCTGATACCGGTGGTTACATTTCTCTCTTTTATCAGCCAGCATGTGATTAACCTCATCCGCAATGAAGAGAACCCGAATCTTTTTATGAAGGCAGTATTGGGCAGGTTGTTCCTGGAAATAGGGCTGGCCATTGCTTTAATAAGCGGGTTAAAGATGGCCTGGGAAGGAAGGATCACCGGCATCCTGGATCCTTATGGGGTGTTTGCGGTGTATGCTTTTTACTTTTTATCAGCCGGGACTATTTGTTCAGGGGAGATAAAGAAAAAGGTCATCAAAGAGGAGCTCATCTTTCAGCGTACCCATTGTCATCATGCAGTTCAGTGTTTTCAGTATGAACTATTCCGATGGTTTTTCTTTCTCCGGTTCACCCATGATCATAATGCCGAAGTGGGTGTTTATTCCATTGCCTGTATATTCGGGTCCATCATCATCACGTTGTGTTCAGCATTGCTCAATACATCCTTCCCCGGATATACAAATGCTGTCGGAGTCGAAAATTGACTACAACGCCATCCGGAAACTTTTTGGGGATACATGGGCATCATGACAGCCGGACTGCTGCTGCTGCTGTCTTTGTGCCTTGCTTACCGCTTCATGCTGAATAAAGCATATAGCCCCGGGCTGAATTACTACTGGCTCATCTGCATTGGATACTACTTCTGGACGATCGCTTACCTGTTTTTTTCTTTTTTTTGTATTACCGCCATAAGCGTAAAATAATCTGGCTGTCTGCAACGTTTGCCTGTATCAGTTTAACCAGCAACTATTTTTTTATAAAGAACATGAGTTCCATAGGTGCAGCCATCTGTTTTTGCAGTTATTTTATTGTTTTAATGATAACTTTATTTTTTACCCGTAAGCAAATGGGCTTTATTTTTAAAAGAACACAACCCTAAATCAATTTACCTGATGAAAGAATTTTTATACAAACTGCTTAACCTGGCTACTTTGGGAAGAGGAATGAAACGTACCATCAATGGGCGTGATGTAAGGCTGCCAACCCGGTTCTACCGTTTCTTCCCCGACAATTACGAAAGAGATAATTTTCAATTCTTCCTTCCTCCTGCAAAAAGGGGATACGGTACTGGATTTCGGGGCACACATCGGCTTATTTGCCGCCAGGCTTCAGAGCCGTTGGCCCTTCCGGCAAAGTCTATGCTTTGAACCTTCGCCATCAACCAACCAGTTGCTGCAAAAAACGGTTGAGATAAATAATGCATCGGGCATTGTTAAAACTTTTCAGAAATCGTGGGCGGCTCTGTTGGTAAAACAACTTTTTGTTTCCGACGGGCAGGCCGACAATGCCAACAGCCTGGTGAATTATAAAGAAGACAGGCCTTTCACGGGATTGAAATGACGTAACCACCATTGATGCGTTTGTAAAAGAACAGCAGTTATCTAAAATTCGATTTTATAAAGATAGATGTGGAAGGAGCTGAATACGATGCCATGAAAGGAGCGGTTGAAACATTTAAAAGATTCAAACCAAACCATCCTGGCCATCCACCCGAGCCGGTAAAGCAAAGGGCGACAGCCTGGAAGCTATTTATGATCTTGTGAAGGAACTTAATTTACAGCTTTGTATAATGACAAACCCATCAGCAAAGAAAATTTCTGTTCGCAAACCGATCTCATCGATCTTCACCTTATACCGGCTTAGGCAACAGGATGAGCAATAAAAAAACCATACTGCACATCATCGACTATATGGGCCGCGGGGGTGCAGAAGTAATGCTGGTAAAAGTTTTGAAAGAATTGAAGGAATATCATAACATAGTGGTCACGCTCAATCCGCAAAACCACTTCGGCGATGAGTTTACCTGCGATGAATACCATTGCCTCAAATGGGTCCTCTTTCAAAATTTCCCCTTGGCAATAATGCGGCTGCACAAATTTATCCGGCAAAATAAGGTTGATCTGGTGCACTCCCACCTGTTCACCGCTACCCTGGTGGCGAGGTTTGCCACTAGGGCATATTCCGCTGATCACAACAATTCATACCAATGTTTCTGCTTCCGCTGAATATAAGAAAGTGATATTTGCGGCTGCTCGAAAAATGAGTTACAGGAAACATAAGAGTACCATCATTGGTGTTTCTTCCGGGGTGATGCAACAATATTTCGACTTCTTCAATCACAAGCCGTACAAGGAACATCTGCTGTACACGTTTGTGGACATAAAGGAAACAGGAAAGCCTGCTTCAGTGGCTGTAAAGAGAATAAAGCTTTGTTCAGGCTGGTTTCCATCGGTGCCTTGCGCTATCCTAAAAACCAGCAATACCTTATCCGGGCTTTTGCACAGTTAAAACAGGAAAATTTTGAACTGGATATTTACGGAACCGGGCCATTGCAGAAAGAACTGGAACAAATGCGGAATGAATCAGGTGCAAGGGTCATATTAAAAGGGGAGGTTAAAAATGCCAGCAGGTTATTATCGCAATACGACCTGTACGTAATGCCTTCGGAATTTGAAGGGTTTTCCCTGAGTATATTGGAAGCCATGGCCATGCAAATGCCCATGCTGGTAAGTGATATTCCTTCCTTCCGGGAACAATGCGCCGATACAGCTGTATATTTTGACCTGAAAGACACGGATGATTTCATAAGCAAATTGAAAATGCTGGCAGCCGAGGAGGCCCTGCGAAATAACCTGGCGGCGGCTGCAAAGCAACGGGTACTTGATCATTTTACGCTGGAGCATCACCATGAAGGGCCTGCGTAAAATTATTCCTGATACATTAAACGATAACTGAGCAGTGAACGGAAAAATATTTATTTATCTCTTTACGACGGCATGACCGATCCGCTTTTCAAGCAGGTGATCCACACCTGGAAGGACAAAGCAAGGATACGCGCTTCACTACTTTTAAGGATTCGCAGAAATACGAGGTCCATCAAGCCGAGGAATGACAAACTTGCTGGAGAAAGCAGGATCAACTGGGTGCCGCTGCCTTATACAAAAAACCGCCGGTGATCTCCCGCTTATCGATATCATAAAATGAAACAAGGCGCCGAGAAGATTCACCGGCAACCGTAAGATGGATATGGTGCATACCCGGCCGGTGTACCCCGGTGGGATTATGGATAAAAAAAGAATGGGGTAAGATTCCTGAATGATATCCGGGAGCTTTATGCCGATGAACGGTTGAAGGCGAAATGTGGAATGTGAACAACCCTTGTACAAAATGGTGTGTGACTTTTTCAAAAGAAAGAAAGAGAAGAGGTTGAAAAGAGTGACTATAATATTTGCCTTACCTATAGGGCAAAGAAGAAAAACTTGAAACGGACATAAGAATAATATTCCGCTGAAAGTGAGGTCCTGCAGTGCGACCTGGATTCTTTGACCCGGACAAATATCGACAATGCATTAAGGGAAAATGAAAAGAATCGGGTATCAGCGAAGATGATTTTATCATGAGCTACCCGGTTCCATCGGTGGCTGGTACCGTCAATGAAATGATTAAGTTTTTGCGAATGCGTGATAAGAACCGGAACCAAAATTTTCTTATGTCACCAATCGCCATGAAGAGATAGGATTGAGGCTGCAAAAGAGTTAATGATGGGCGACAAGGTAATGTAAAATTGGCAGGCGAAACAGGTGCCCAGTTGTTGTCGCTGAGTAACTATTCGTTTTTCATCAGGCCGTGTTATCCAAACAGTCGTCATCGTCTACCAAACACGGTGAGATATGGCAATGGGCATTCCCTATAACCAACAGCGGCGTGGGAGACGTGAAAGAGATCGTTAAAAAGTTGGCATGGTTCGTGATCGAGAATTTAGTGAGCAGAGAATTTGAAAAGCGGCAGACTGAAATTGATCAGGCCACATTAGTTCAACGGAAGATATAAGAAGGGGCAAAAGGAATTTTATTCACTGGATAAAACTACAAAAATATATCGGCATTTGTAAAAAATTCTAGGACAATGATTTATTGCAATTTACTAGTGGGTAAAAATATTTAATCACGGCAGGTTTTTCAGGTACCGTACTGGCCAATCAGTTGGATCAACATTCAGATTGCAGTATTGATATATGGGATGAACGGGACCATATCGGCGGCAACTGCCATACCCAGCGGGATGAACAAACGGGCATCATGGTTCACCAGTACGGTCCGCATATCTTTAATACCGACAGGAAAGAGATATGGGATTTTGTGAACAGCCTGGAGAGTTCAGGCCCTATGTACACCGGGTGAAGGCGATGAGCAACGGCAAGGTTTATTCATTACCGGTGAACCTGCATACCATTAACCAGTTGTTCGGAAGATCATTCACCCCGGCGAAGCAGGGCTTTTTAGAAACACTGGCTGACAGTTCCATCAACGACCCGCAAAATTTTGAAGAGCAGGCATTGCGCTTCATCGGCAAAGAACTTTATTATGCATTTTTTTGGCTACACAAAAAAGCAGTGGGGTTGTGAACCAACAGAACTTCCTGCATCCATTTTCAAAAGGATCCCGGTACGGTTCAATATGACGATAATTACCACAACAACCTGTATACCGGCATCCCGGTAAACGGCTATACGGCACTGATGGAAAAACTGGTCGACCATCCTGCAATCCACGTAACCCTGAATAAAGATTTGATCCGGCCATGGATACCAGCGGGTACGACCATGTTTTTTATACCGGGCCCATTGATGCCTGGTTCGGTCTTAAATATGGCCGGCTGGGTTACCGCACGGTGACCTTTGAAACGCATTATGCCGATGGCGATTTCCAGGGAACCACGCAAATGAACTTCTGCGATGAGGATGTACCATACACACGCATCACCGAACACAAGCATTTCACCAACTGGGAAGAGCACGATAAGACCATCTACTTCAAAGAATTCAGCAAGAAACGGAACCTGCCGATATTCCTTATTATCCCAAAAGACTGGAACAGGACAAGAAACTACTCCTGCAATACCGCCACGATGCAGATCCCTCCAAAAGGTATCTTTCCTCGGCCGCCTGGCCACCTACCGCTACATGGATATGCACCATGTTATTGGCGAGGCCCTGGATTTTGCAAAATCATGGCTGGAAGCTGCCAAAAATGGCCAAAAACCCCCTGTTTTCCCCAATGTGGAGGCATAATGAATAATTTTCACCTGTCTGTGCAATAAGCGGATTCCCATCCCGTTATAGTATTGTCCAAATATCTCTGAGTAAAACCAAAATGCCATCCTATGGAAAAGGTAATAGCTGTGGTTGTTACATACAACCGTAAAGCACTGCTTACTGAATGCATAGCTGCACTTCGAAACAATCCCGCCCTTTAGATGCGATCCTTGTTGTAAACAACGGAAGCACCGACGACACGAAGAATGGCCTCTAAACAAGGTGACCTGACCTTTATCAATCAAAAAAAATGTGGGTTCCAGTGGCGGTTTCAGTACCGGGATAAGCTGGGCTATGAAAATAATTATTCGTGGATCTGGTGCATGGATGACGATGGTTACCCCAAAGAGGATGCGCTGGAAAACCTGTTGATGGCCGATGACGGCTGCCTCCGCCTGCTTAACTGCGCCGTTATTGATAAAGCCGACAAGAGATCATTTGTGTGGAAAACGCAGCAATACAAAAACCTTGATGAAGTTGATTGCAAATACATTGATGGGATCGGGCACCCTTTCAACGGCACCATGCTGCACCGCCGCATCGTGGAAAGAGTAGGCGTTCCCAAACCAAAATATTTTTGTGGGGCGATGAGACAGAATACTACTACCGCATTGTACGGAGCAACGAAATACCCGTTCGTACCGTAGCCAACAGCATTCACTACCACCCGGCTACCGCGTTTTTCACTGAAGAACGACTGGGACTACAGCACCGGCTGGAAGATGTACTACTACATACGCAACCGTTTTCACATTCACCAGGCCAAGTTCAATAATAAAGCCGTTGCCTTGCTGAATTACTACTGTTTTATTGTGGCCTTTACCGGTGTGGTAATGTTGTACCAGAAGACAGACAAACTGAAAAAATTAAGTTTCATCATGTGGCCGGTCACCGATGCCTTCAACAATAATTTTGAAGCAACGCCCCCGACCATCCTGTCGAAATTAAAGACCGACGAGAACTTTACCCTTACAGGTTCGATCAACGGATACCTGAAGAATACCTGGTCGGCCATATTCACACCTATTGCAACAATACGTGGCCGCAGGGCCGCCAATGCATAGGTTATTTTCTTGTTAAATAGCCCCTCTGAAATCACGCAGCTCCGTCATCTGCGGGGCTGCTTTTATTTTACGGGTCCTGTCCTGTATCAGGAAAAGGGCGATAATGTAAAAAGGCATACAGGGGATCTTGTAGCGTACAAGGGAACCGAAGTTGGGTGTAGTGGCTCCCACAAAAAGTTGGAATCACCGCCTCCCGGTGCCGCCGGGTCACGGTAGCTGCTTCGCTGTTTACCGATCTGTTCAGTGATCCCCTCCGCAGCATAGGTGCCCAGCTCTTCCTTGAAGCTGTTCATTACACGCTGCCCTGCCACCACGCTTCCTGCGATCAGCACCAATCCCAGTGACCATTTGAAAAAACGGTTCTTTACCAGGTTCACATTTTTTAAGATAAGGTACAGTATAAAGAACGGCACATAGGGTGCAGGTGCGGGTATTGCTCGTAAAAAAAGCGATACAGCCTCCACACCCCCGAAAAAGCGATCATGGAGAAAAAGAGGTTGGTGATGAGGTATTTTCCAAAACTGAAAAATGACACGATGGCAACCACACGGGCAACCATGTAATTATTCTCTGCCCGGAAATAACCCAGGTTCAGCGGATTTCTAAGTAAGGTCTGGTCATACTCCGGCCCGGGAAGGTATAGCCATTTGATGTGTGAGCATCTTTCAGTATCAGGTTATAGATATTCGCTCCTTCGGTATAATAAAGTATGAATGAATCCTAAGGGAAAGAATTGAATTAAATAAGGTGAATGGCAACACAGCAAGGGCCTTGATCCAGAAACCCTGATTGTGATAATGCTGCAGGACCGGGTCATCGTAATTGGAACGGCGTGTACGGAAAAAAAAGTAAAAGAGTGCAACATAAACCGGGTATAATATGAATTCGGCAAATCCCATTAATGGCTGTAAAATTTTTAAAGGATGGACTTTATTTATTGCACAGAATTCATTTATCCGTAAGCCCCTTCAAATTTATCTTAAAAAATCAATTTGTCTTTCAATATTATGAAGTTATTTTTGAGTGCAGGAATATCCATTATTCATTAAAACAAACCATTGCCCGAAAAAGCGTACAATAAAAAACTGGTCCGCATAACCACCGTGCCCATGGCATTGCGCTATTTACTTCCCGGGCAAATGCACTTTATGTCTCAAAACGGCTTTGATGTGCTTATGATAAGTGCGGATGGAAAGGAACTCCCCGAAGTGATCCGGCAGGAGCAATGCAGGCATATGATCGTACCCATGACCCGGCAGATAACAGCTTTCCGTGACCTGCAATGCCTGTTCCAACTGATACGGATATTCCGGAAAGAGAAACCGGATATTGTACATACCCATACCCCAAAGCAGGCTTGCTTGGGATGCTGGCTGCACGGGTACAGGTGTTAAAGTAAGGATACATACGGTTGCAGGGCTGCCCCTGATGGTAGAGAAAGGGATCAAATACCAGTTGCTCAAATTCATTGAAAAACTGACCTGCATTTCCGCCAGCCAGGTTTGGCCAAACAGCAATTCATTAAAAGAATACATCCTGAAAAGAAACTTTGTAATCCCGCAAAGCTGCACATCATCGGTAAGGGTTCAACCAATGGGATAAACAGTAACCGCTTTAACAGGAGATACTGGATGAAAAGATCATCAACGCCGTTAAGGAACAGGTTCAATACACAACGCAAAATAAATACCTGCTTTGTATCGGAAGGCTCGTGGCTGACAAAGGAATTGTTGAACTGGTAAATGTATTTGTGCAATTGCAAAGAACGGACCCCGCTTTAAAACTGGTACTGGTTGGCGGTTACGAGCCAACTCTTGACCCGCTGCCTGGAAAGACCATGCAGGAAATTGAAAAGAACAGCGGCATCATACACATCCCCTGGACCGATCATGTTGAATACTATATGTACCTGGCCCATTATTTTGTTTTTCCTTCACACCGGGAAGGTTTTCCCAATGTGCTGCTGCAGGCAGGTGCCATGGGGTTACCGGTCATCTGCAGCCATATAACCGGCAACATTGATATCATAACCAACAATGAGACCGGGTTGATATTCGGTAGCGGCAATGAACAGCAGCTGCTGAAGATGCTGCAGTATGCCATCCTGCACCCGCAGCACCTGAAAAGTATGGCAGAAAAGCTGCAGCAAGAGATAAAGGAAAATTACCGGCAGGAAAATATCTGGCAAAATATACTTGCAGCTTACAAAACCTTGGTAAATTAGATAATTAATAAGGAGTATGATACTGATCGGTATTCCGGGCATGCATTTGTTGTTCACGGCATCCTGGCATCTGCCGGGAAAAAAGTTACCGGCTATTGTGATACGGAAGAAAAGGCATTCAATCCGTTCGGTCTTTCCTACCAGGGTGCAGAAACTTCTGAAACCGCACTGCAGGCATTGAAGCAGGCCGGTTTTTTATTGCGGTCGGTGATAATGCCATACGCAACAGGATATACGACCAGCTGGCACAACAGCACCTGCTACCGGTAAACGCAATTCATTCCTCAGCCGTTATTGACAGCTCCGCCAGCATTGCATTGCATGGCGTGATGATCGCTGCACATGCCAGCATTAATCCCCTGGCAAAGATCGGCCCGGGAGTTATTTGTAATACAGGATGCATCATTGAACACGAATGTGTAGTGGGTGAATTTGCCCACATCGGCCCGGGGGCTGTATTGTGCGGCAATGTACAGGTTGGCAACGGAACATTTGTAGGGGCCAATTCAGTCATAAAGCAAGGCATCACCGTTGGTAAAAATGCCATGATCGGTGCCGGCGCCGTGGTAGTGAAAGATGTGGCGGATGGAGCCACCGTGGTAGGCGTTCCGGCGAAATGAACGGGATACAAACGGATACTAGATACTAGATACTGGATACTGGATACTGGTCACTCACTGTAATTTGTTGGGAGCATCCGGTATCCGGCATCCGGTATCTGGCATCCTGTATCCAAACCCCTTATCTTTGCAACGCAAAAAAATCTGACATTATGAAAGTATTAGTTACCGGGGGCGCCGGGTATATCGGCTCCGTATTGGTTCGCCAGTTATTAAGCAAAGGTTACCAGGTAAGGGTTTTTGATTCCCTGAAGTTTGGCGGCGATGCACTCTATGATGTAATGCTGCACCCTGATTTTGAATTCATGAAAGGGGATGTACGCAATGCGGATGATGTGGACAATGCACTGAAAGGAATTGACGCCATTGCACACCTCGCTGCCATCGTGGGCGACCCTGCCTGTAAAAATTCAGTGAAGAGGCCAATGAGACCAACTGGGACGGCGCTGTACTCTTATTCAATAAGGCGGAAGCCGCCGGTGTAAAACGTTTTGTTTTTGCCAGCACCTGCAGCAATTATGGCAAAATGCCCGACCCGGATTCCTTTGTTACCGAAACATCGGCATTAAACCCGGTTTCCTTATATGCAGAGCTGAAAGTAAAGTTTGAAAAATATTTACTGGAGGAAAGAAAGGACAGCAGGATGTGCAGCACCGCTTTGCGGTTCAGCACCGTATACGGATTCTCTCCCCGGATACGGTTTGACCTGACGGTGAATGAATTCACCCGTAATGCCGCCGTTCATGGCGAACAGGAAATATGGGGCCAACAGTTCTGGCGCCCTTACTGCCATGTGGATGACCTGGCCAGGTCGGTGGTACTGGTGCTGGAAAGCCCGGAAGAAAAGTAAGGGCCAATGTATTTAATGTGGGCCAGCACCGAAGAGAATTACAATAAAGGGATGGTGATACAGGAGGTCTGCAAAGTGGTGCCCAATGTAAAAGTGATCTATGTTGACAGCAGTGAGGACCCGCGGGATTACCGGGTGAACTTTGATAAGATAAAGAATGAACTGGGCTTTACCATAACCAAGAAAGTTCCGGATGGCGTGAAGGAAATTTACACCCTGTTGAAAACAGGCATTGTTACGGATTCGTTTTCACAAAAATTCCGCAATATATAAACCGGGCCTGCAGCAGATCTCCCGCTGCAACGGCTGGTTTTTTGATCAAAAATGAAAACAGGCTTAGCCAACATCAGGTATTTGCATATTGCCCGGGGGTTGGCAGCCTTGCTGGTGGTTTTTTTTCATTCAAAATTCGTTTTCTGGGTTGGCGGAACGGTTTACAGCAAAGAGGTCGGCCTGCACAGCATCCGGGATTATATCTTGTTCTCAGCAGATATGCTCAGCTCCTGCAGTAAGAGTGTGTGATCGTTTTTTTATCTTATCTGCCTTTGTCATCCGGCATTCTTTTTCCAGCCATCATTATAAATGGGAGATTTCTATAAGATACGCCTGATAAGGATATACTGGCCATTTTGTTCTCATTGGTCTTGTCCATACTCACACTTGTCATTTGTGTAAATTATATAAACCCGGATATTTACACAAGCAGCTTCAGGCAGTACAACAGCAGGCTCAGTGATGCCTATAACGGACTTTCCCCGGCCCAGGTGATCAAAACGGTCTTTTTCATTGAAAATGGTGAGTATGCAGGATTCAATTATGCTTACTGGTCACTGGGTCATGAACTGATCTTCTACCTGCTTTTCCGGTATACAGCAAGTTGGGCAGGTATGCAAACTGGTTCGTGGCGGCCGGGCTGGTCATTTTGTTTGCATTGACCGGGTGGACGGTCTTTTATTACCAGGCTTTCTTTGTGGCAGGCCTGATCCTTTACGACTACTTTAATAACTTTTCCGGAACCCCGGTCATTAAAAACAAGATACTCTACCAGGTTATCCTTGCAGGCTTTTTTGTTTTGGTGAATCTCACCAACCGGATGATCTCGGAAAAGTTCTCCGATGTCGGTTACCTTGCTGTTTTCCTTTTTCATTTTTGATTATATACTCTATTTTGTTAAAAGGTAAAATACCCTGCTGATGAAACTGGGCGACATCAGCTACAGCCTGCTACCTGAATCATTTGCCGGTACTACTGTTTACTTATTCGCTGATCACTTTGTACACCAGCCAGTTGGTTTATTACAGCAGGATACCTTATTATACAGGCGTATGTGTTGCGGTACTGGTCACGATCCCCCTGTATCTGTTAACGGAAAAGCCTTCTATTGCCTATCTGAAGAAACTGCGGAAATAGAAAACCTTCCTGCAGACAGGGTTGCTTATATTTTATCTACATTTGGAGCATAATAGTAATAAAGGGTTGAAAAGGATATTGATCATAGATGATGAAGAAAAACTGCGCAACTTACTAAGCCGTATCATTAAACTGGAGGTTATACTGTAACTGAAGCCGGCACTTTAAAAGCAGGATCCAGGTTATTGGAAAAGAACCCATTGATATAGTTCTCTGTGATGTAAAACTCCCCGATGGGAATGGCGTTGATTTTGTAAAGGAACTTAAGCCTAAGTATCCCCATACGGAGATCATTTTACTTACTGCCTGGCAATATTGCTGATGGGGTGCAGGCCATGAAGAACGGGGCTTTTGATTATATCACCAAAGGTGATGATAATGATAAGAGTAATCCCATTGCTGAACAGGGCCATGGAAAAGTGGATCTGCGAAGCGTGTTGAACAACTGGAGCAGCAGGTAGAAATCGTTATACGTTCAATGCTATTCTTGGTGATTCAGCGTCCATAAAGACGCTGTTGATAAAGCGAAGAAAGTGGCGCTTACCGATATGCCTGTTTTATTACTCGGCGAAACAGGCACCGGGAAAGAAGTATTTGCTCAGGCTGTTCACCAGGCCGGCAAAAGGAAAAATAAAGATTTTGTAGCACTTAACTGCAGCACTTTCAGTAAGGATATTCTGGAAAGTGAATTATTTGGTCACAGGCAGGGAGCATTTACCGGGGCTGTAAAAGACCAGAAAGGGTTGATTGAAGAAGCGAATGGAGGCACCTTATTTTTGGACGAGATCGGGAAATGCCTTTGGAACTTCAGGCAAAGTTATTACGGGTTCTGGAAACCGGGGAATATATAAAATTAGGCGATACCAAACCGTACGGTCCGACTTCAGGCTGATCGCCGCAACCAATAAAGACCTGCAGAAGGAAAGTGAGGAAAATCGTTTCCGTTCTGATCTCTATTACCGGTTAAATGTATTCAGATTAAATTACCGGCCTTAAGGGAGAGGGGTAAAGATATTGAAGTACTTGCGAAATATTTTGTTCAGCAATACGCTGCCAAAACAGATAAACCTGCTTTAAAAATGGACACAGGCTTCTTACAGAAACTGGAACAATATAGATGGCCGGGAAACATCCGGGAACTAAAAAATATCATTGAGCGCAGTGTTATTTTATCTGATGGGGAAATACTTACGGCAGCGCTGCTGCCTTCTGATATACAGCATGCGGTGCTTCCCCCCGGGAATGCATTATCCGCTTGTTCCATGGCCAGCATGGAAAAACTGCAGATATTGAAAGTGCTTAATTATACAAAGGGAAATAAAGCGGAAGCCGCCCGTTTACTCGAAATAAGCATTGCCACCCTTTACCGCAAACTGGATGAATACAAAATAGGGTAACCCTCTCAAAATGCTATACCAACCCTTTCATTTTGAAAGGGTTTTTCAATTCTCCCATCCCCCGCATATTTCTGCAAGTCGCTCATTTAAAACTAATTAGCCAAATTAATACAATTAGGAGCAGATTTTGGTTATCATGCGTGTGTTGATAATCACCCTGGTGTTTATGGAGAAATAAATTGTTAAAATAAACCGCAGAAAATGGATACCTCAACGAGATTATTACTGTTAATGGCTATTTATATATTGCCACTTTGCCTGGCAATTATTTACCGGGTAAATAAAAACTTAAAACCAAAACAAAAAAGATAAACCTGAAGTACGAACTGGTTACAGCAAACTGCTTACCTGTTTTCTCTAAACAATAGTGCCTTTTCCGGCAGGATAACAGGAATTGTGATGTCCCAAAACTGACCGGGGTTTCAAAAGCAATTGACTGATGTCATCGAAACGGTGATTTCAGGAAATTAACTTTAGGTGTTTCGCCATGAAAAAGGGCAATACTATAAGAGACATAATTAAGATAATCATGCTGTGGCTGCGGGCATTTGCCCTGGTTTACCTGGTTATTATGAAGCTGGGACTGTTGAAACATTTTTTAACCATTTAAAATAAAATATATGCTGATCGCCCTTATGCTTATCCTGGCAATGCTTGTTTGCTTTGTTGTTTTTTTTAAATCAATTGACTTCTTCGAAAAAATTTAAGTGACATGATCATCACACTTTTTATAATAGCGATACTGGTTTTTATCTACCTGGTTTATGTGTTGATAAAGCCAGAAAAATTTTAACCCTTTAAAGCACAGGCGATGAATACAGAGTTAACAGGTGTAATAGTTACTTTTTGCTTACCGTACTGTTGGCTTACCCATTAGGTAAATACATAGCCAAAGTATTTGCAGGAGAAAGAACATTGACCGATTTCATGAATCCGCTGGAGCGGCTCATATACCGCATCGGGGGCATCGATCCCAATAAAGGAATGAACTGGAAAGAATTCTTAAAAGCCATGCTTTCGATCAACATGCTCTGGCTTTTCTATGCTTTCTTCCTGTTGCTTAACCAGGCGTACCTTCCGTTAAACCCGGATGGTAACCCCAATATGACACCCGACCTGAGTTTTAATACGGCCATCAGCTTCCTGGTGAACTGTAACCTGCAGCACTATTCCGGGGAGACAGGGCTTACATACCTGACCCAATTATTTGTGATCACTTTTTACAGTTTGTAAGTGCGGCTACCGGTATAGCAGGAGCTGTTGCGCTGTTTAATGGATTAAAGCACAAAACAACCGATAACCTGGGTAATTTCTGGAGCATTTTTACTAAATCCATTACCAGGATATTATTACCGCTTTGTATTGTGCTGGCTATACTACTTGCTTTCAGCGGATCCCCTGCAAGCTATGATGGAAAAGATACCATCACCACTTTGCAAGGCGATACGGTACAGGTATCCAGGGGTCCGGCTGCAGGGATGATCGCCATCAAACACCTGGGAACAAATGGAGGCGGCTGGTTTGGCGCCAACTCGGCTCACCCGCTTGAAAATCCAAATTACTTCACAGGTATGCTGGAACTGATCGCACAGGTTCTTATTCCGATTGCCATGCTTTTTGCATTGGGCTTTTATATCAAGCGGAAAAAAATTCGCCTATTTGATCTTTGCAATTATGACAGTTGGGATGCTTTTCCTGATCGTTCCCACAATTAATTGGGAAATGAATGGCAACCCTGAGATCGCAAAAATGGGCGTGATGCAGCCTACAGGAGCCATGGAAGGAAAAGAGGTAAGATTTGGCCCGGCCGCTTCCGGTTACTGGAGTATCGTTACAACGATCATTTCCACCGGTTCTGTTAACAGCATGCACGACAGTTCAATGCCATTATCTGGTATGATGCAGATGCTGGGAATGCTGATCAATGCATTTTATGGTGGATGCGGTGTAGGTATCCTGAATTATTTTATCTATATCATCATTGCAGTGTTTATCGGTGGGTTGATGGTTGGACGAACACCCGAATTCATGGGGCATAAAGTGGAGGCAAGAGAGGTTAAGATCGCAGCATTGGTTACACTATTGTCTGCTTTTTTGATCAAGGGGGGTACAGCATTGGCTGCCTATTATTTTGTACAGCACGGAAATGCAGACTGGGCGGTAAAACCTGCGGCCTGGTTGAACAACCCGGGTAATCATGGCTTTTCAGAAATGTTTTATGAATACACGTCTGCAATTATTGGCAAAGAAAAAATACATACCCGAATCTGCCGGTACCTTAAAAGTGGATTCAGGCACTTTTGCCATATTGACCTTTGCAATTATAATCATTATAACTGCATTGTCTTATTTCCCCCCATTGGTGCTGGGCCCCATCGCGGAATACCTGGGTATGATGCATGGATAAATGAAAAAACTAAAAGACAGCAGTAAAAAAGAATACAATGTCAAAGCATAAAAAAAATAACAGGTTGTTTGAAAGTTCACTGGTAACCGGTGCACTGAAGCAATCATTTGTAAAACTAAAACCGGGTGTTATGCTGAAGAACCCGGTAATGTTCACCGTATACATCGGAACCATCATCATGATGGGCGTTTGTATCTGGATCGCTGCGGGCGAAACCTCCCAGGGATCGCTGGCATACAACCTTATCATCACCGCTATTTTACTGATCACGGTGCTGTTTGCCAATTTTGCCGAAGCCATCGCCGAAGCAAGGGGCAAGGCCCAGGCCGACAGTCTGCGTAAGACAAGAGAAGATACACTGGCCAAAAAAATATTTATTGTTGGTGATATGTATGTGAACGAGTTGAAAATTGTTCCATCATCTCAACTTAAAAAGGATGATCTCTTTGTTTGTGAAGCAGGTGATACGATACCCATGGATGGAGAGATTGTAGAGGGTATTGCAACCATTGATGAATCGGCCATCACCGGCGAATCTGCCCCTGTGATCCGGGAAAGCGGGGGCGATAAATCTTCTGTTACCGGCGGAACAAAAGTATTGAGTGATAAGATCAAAGTAAGGGTTACCACTGAACCGGGTGAAAGTTTCCTGGATAAGATGATCGCCCTGGTGGAAGGGGCTTCCCGGCAAAAAACACCCAATGAAATTGCGTTGACCATTTTGCTGGCAAGCTTCACCATCATCTTCCTGATCGTGGTGGTAACATTAAAACCATTTGCCGATTATGCCAACACACCCATAACCATTGCCGCTTTTGTTTCCCTGTATGTGTGTTTGATCCCCACAACCATTGGCGGCTTGTTAAGTGCCATTGGTATTGCCGGTATGGACAGGGCATTACGTGCAAATGTTATTACCAAAAGCGGTAAGGCAGTTGAAACTGCCGGCGACCTGGATACCTTGTTACTGGATAAAACCGGAACCATAACGATTGGTAACCGGAAAGCAACCCATTTTTATCCGCCAAAGATGTGGATGAAAAGTTATTTCGAAGCTTGTCTACTGGCGTCAATGGCGGATGATACGCCGGAAGGAAAATCAATCATTGAACTGGCGGAGAAAAGGAATCAAAAAACCGGTGCCAAAACGATAAAGTGAAGTTTGTTCAGTTTCCTGCCGAAACAAGAAGCAGTGGCATTGATATGGCAGGGCATAAAGATCCGCAAAGGTGCATTTGATGCGATCAGGAATGGCGTAACAAGGGCCGGGAATACTTTCCCGGTTGAAACAGACGAACGAGTAAAAATCATTTCTTCTAATGGCGGAACACCGCTGGTGGTAAGCCAAAATGACAAAGTGCTAGGAGTTATTGAACTGCAGGATATCATTAAACCCGGTATACAGGAGCGTTTTGCACGCCTGCGCAAGATGGGCGTGAAAACGGTGATGGTAACAGGCGATAACCCGCTTACGGCAAAGTTCATTGCGGAAAAAGCCGGTGTGGATGATTTTATTGCAGAAGCAAAGCCGGAAGATAAAATGAACTACATCCGCCGTGAGCAGCAAAGCGGCAAACTGGTTGCCATGATGGGCGATGGTACCAATGATGCGCCGGCCCTGGCACAGGCTGATGTGGGTGTGGCCATGAACAGCGGAACGGCCGCCGCCAAAGAAGCCGGTAATATGGTTGACCTGGATAATGATCCCACCAAACTGATTGAAATAGTGGAAATCGGCAAACAATTGTTGATGACAAGGGGAACGCTTACTACGTTCTCCATTGCAAATGACGTAGCAAAGTATTTTGCGATCGTACCGGCATTGTTCATTGCATCTATACCGGCATTGCAAACGCTCAATATCATGCGGTTGCACAGCCCGGAAAGTGCCATTCTTTCTGCAGTGATTTTCAATGCCATTATTATCCCGTTGCTGATACCGCTGGCCTTGAAAGGGGTTGCTTACCGGCCTATTGGTGCAAGCGCTTTATTAAGAAGGAACCTGCTGATCTACGGGCTGGGTGGTGTGATCGTTCCTTTCATCGGTATAAAACTCATTGACCTTGCCGTGGCATTATTTATTTAAAACTGAAAATTACAACAATGAAAAATATGTTTGGCCATCCGTAAAACTCACACTCGTGTTTATTGTGCTGTGTTCCTGTTTTATATCCCCTGTTCATTGCAGGGGTTGCCAAATTCAGCAAGGGCGGAGCAAAGGAGAAACGGTAACCGTAAATGGTAAAGTGGTTGGCTATGCCAATATCGGCCAGAAGTTCACCGAGGATAAATATTTCTGGGAAGGCCATCTGCAGTTGATTACAATGCGGCTGGTTCTGCAGGTTCCAACAAAGGACCGGCTAATCCCGATTATTTAAAACAGGTGCAGGACAGGATAGATTCGTTCCTGGTACACAATCCAGGAATAAAAAAAGAAGAGATACCAGCCGAACTGGTAACTGCCTCCGGCAGCGGCCTTGATCCGGATATTTCGCCCGCCGGTGCCGTGCAGGTAAAGCGCATTGCAGCAGTACGTAAATTGGATGAAGCAACGATCATCAGCCTGATAGACAAACAGACTGAAAAGCCGTTGCTTGGTTTTATGGGTCCGGCAAAAGTGAATGTGTTAAAATTAAATATAGCATTAGATAAATTAAAATAGCAACAGAAAAAAAATGCTCAGGATGAAAAAAATATTAGCAGGTATATTGCTTATCTCCACAACAAATTTAACTGCCCAGGATTCAACAAACAGTCTTCTTCTCTAATCCGTTATTATTCAGCGGATATGTAGAGGTATTCTATCAATACGACTTTAACAAACCGGCAGATAACAACCGGCCGGGTTTTATTTACAGCCACAACCGGCACAATGAATTTAACCTGAACCTCGGATTCTTAAAAGGCAGCTACAACGGAGAACGGGTAAGGGCAAACCTTGCCCTGGCAGCAGGACTTACATGAATGCAAACTATGCTGCAGAAACTGGCGTGTTTAAGAATATTTTTGAAGCCAATGCTGGAGTAAAGATCTCTAAAAAGAAAAACTTCTGGATTGATGCCGGGATTTTTGCTTCACATATTGGTTTTGAAAGCGCCGTGTCCAAGGACTGCTGGGTGCTTACCCGGAGCATGCTTGCCGACAATTCCCCCTATTTAACGGATGGCAACGGATTAAAAGGGTGGACGGCAATTCGCTGATGAGCATTGGCACACAGGTGCAGTACAAACCCAATGCTGCAATGCTTTTGAATTACAGCACTTTCATAGGAACAGATAAACCTGACAGTGCCCGGCAGATGCGTTATTTTCATAACCTGTACTGTATTTTCAATGTAACCGGTAAGGTTGGTATCACAGCCGGTTTTGATATCGGCTCGGAGCAAAAAACAAAGAGAAGTGCTGCTATGAATACCTGGTATTCGCCGGTTCTTATTTTGAGATATGCCCCCCATTCAAAATGGGCCATCGCAGCAAGAGGTGAATATTACTATGATAAGTATGGAGTGATCATTGCAAGCGGTACACCCAATGGTTTCCAGACAGCCGGTTTTTCTGTTAATTTAGAATATGCCCCGGTAAGTAATGCGGTGATCAGGGTGGAATTCAGGGCATTGAACAGCCGTGATGCCGTTTTCAGTAAAGCCAATGCACCCGCATCAAATAGTAATACCTTTATTACCTCATCGGTTGCAGTAAGTTTTTAAATTATGCCTGAACAGGATAATAATGCCGAACATTTTAAGTCTCATCCGTAAAAGCCGAAAGGGAAGTTCAAAATATACATCGGCATGAGTGCAGGCGTAGGCAAAACCTACCGCATGTTGCAGGAAGCGCAAACCCTGCTGCGGAATGGCATTGATGTCAAGGTCGGGTATATTGAAACGCACGGCAGAAAAGAAACTCATGCTTTGCTTGCTGGAAGGCCTGCCCACGATCCCCGGCGGAAATTATTTTACAAGGAAAGGAACTGGAGGAGTTTGATGTGCAGGCAGTGATGAACCTGCATCCCGAAGTGGTGATCGTGGATGAACTGGCCATACCAATATTGAAGGCAGCAAGAACGAAAAGCGCTGGCAGGATGTGATGGATATTTTAGATGCAGGCATCAATGTAATAAGTGCTGTAAATATCCAGCATATTGAAAGTCTGTACCAGGACGTAAAAGAAATAACAGGCATTGATGTTGCAGAACGCATTCCGGATATTGTACTGCAACAGGCCGATGAAGTGGTGAACATTGACCTTACTGCCGATGAACTGGTAACAAGATTAAGAGAGGGAAAATTTATACGGCCGATAAGATTGAACGGCCTTACAGAATTTCTTCAGAGCGAAAAGATACTTCCAGTTAGGGAACTGGCATTAAGGAAGTGGCCTCACAGGTGGAACGGAAAATTGAAACAGAACTCCCCCAGCGCACACCTGAAGGCGGAACGTTTCCTGGCCTGCATCAGCAGCAATCATGAGATAGCTAAAGGTCATCCGGAAAAACGGCCCGGCTGGCCTCCTATTATAACAGCAAGTGGTACCTTTGTACGTGCAAACACCGAAGGAGGAAGGAGATAAAATAGGCCTGGCGGCGCAAGGCACCTGATCAATAACTTTAAACTGGCAACAGAACTTGGTGCAGAAATAATAAGAATAAAAAGCAGCAATATTGCCAAAGGGATTTTTGAAGCAACTACCCAAAAAGAGATCACCACCATCTGCATCGGCAAACCGCACCTGAACCTGTTCAATGTGATCATGAACACCACCGTATTCAATCAATTGCTGAACAAACTGTTACCGCCATGGGACATCGTAATTTTATCGTAGCATGAAACTGAAAACAAAATTATCGCTTGGTCTGTCGTTCCTGTTTGTGGTAATACTGATATTCGGTATCCTGGGTATATTTTATATCAACCGGCTGAGCAATGATGCAGAAAAAGTGCTGAAGAATAATCACGAATCACTGGTATACAGCAATAATAATCAGGGCGCTGGAAGACATTCCGGCACGGTCCGCAGCCATTAAAATATTTGAGGATAATTTAAAAAAACAGGAAGCGAATATAACCGAGCCAGCGAATTTGAAGCCACCAGCCAGGTACGTACCCATTTTGCGGAATTGCTTGCTTCGTCCATGGATTCTTCACTTACCTGCAGATAAGAAAGGCGTCGACAAGAACAGCGTAGTGCAGAGGAACGCCGCTGACGCAAAACTCTGGCTCACCGTTATCTTTTCTGTTCTCTTCCTGATCACCATTACCTTCATTTATAATTTTCCGGCAGTCATATCAGATCCCATCACAAAACTGACAGACGGTATCGTGGAGTCGCCGGTAAAAATTACAGCAAACGGATATACCTTAACCAAAAGGATGATTTGGTCCATTGGCCAATGCTTTCAACAGCATGGCCGAAAACTGGATCAATATGAACGAAGCAGCCTGGCCCAGCACGCTTTGAAAAAAGCCGGATCGAAACCATCATCAACCAGATGAAAGACGGATCATCGGGCTTGACAAAAGAAGCATATACTTTTTTAAATGCGGTGGCCGAACGGTTGCTGGGTGTTAAACAGGCCGATGTACAAGGCCGGTATTCGGCGGATGTAGCGGTGAGCAACGACCTGATGCGCACCCTGCAGGAGAACAGTAAAAAAGGAACTGAAAATATATGCCGACGAAAAGGAGAGCTATTTCAGTAAGGATGTACTGAATGTAAAGAACAACGATGAAGTCATAGGCCAGGTGATCGTGCTGAGGAATATCACTCCCTTTCATGAACTGAATGAAGCAAAGACAAATTTCATTGCCACCGTTTCACATGAACTGAAAACCCCGATCTCTTCCATAAAAAATGGGTGCACAGCTGTAATGATAACCGGGTGGAAATCTAAATGAAGAAACAGGCAGAACTTATCAAAGTATCTCCGATGGATTCGGACGCCTGCTGAAAATCACCAGTGAGTTGTTGAATATGAGCCAGGTGGAGAAACCGGCATACAACTGAAATTACAACCCGCAGATCGGTTGAAATTGTGCAGCAGGCTGTAAACCGTGCAGTTCAAAGCACAGCAAAAAAGATCGCCATTCATATCCTGGCACAGGATAAGCTGCCACCGGTATATGCAGATGTGGAAAAAAACCTCCTGGGTTTTAATAAATCTGCTGACCAACGCGATCAAGTACTCGCCGGAATCATCTTCTATAGAATTAATGGTGAACCTGAATGAAAACAAAATCAGGTTTGCTGTACAGGATCACGGGAAGGGAATTGATGAGAAATACCAGCCTAAACTGTTTGACCGGTATTTTAAGGTGCCGGGTACACAGGAGCGGACAGGAACGGGGCTTGGACTTGCCATTTCAAAAGAGTTTATTGAAGCACCGGGCGGAAGTATCCGGGTGAAAAGTGAAATCGGCGCTGGAAGCCGGTTCTCTTTGTTGTTGAACAGTGCCGCTTGAAAATCATTTGCCATAGATTAGTTGATCTGGTCTTTAGGCCGGAGCATTTTTTAATAGGTTTGCACAGCAATAATAAACCAGCCCGGGGTCCGTTTATCACAAAACCCAAAGACTATGCTTTTACTCAGTGGCCCGAACATGGCCGGCAAACGAATGGAAATGTGTAAGGATTGTCTGGATACCGGCTGGGTAAGCAGCGTGGGCGCTTATGTGGACCAGTTTGAGAAAATGAGCGCTGAATTCGCCGGCACCAAATATGCTGTTGCCACCAGCAGCGGTACAACCGCCTGCACATATGCCTCATTATGCTGGGGGTTAATGAAAAGGATTATGTGATCACTCCCAATATTACCTTCATCGCCACCTGCAATTCCATTAAATACACCGGTGCCAACCCGATCCTGGTAGATACCGATCCCGGTTCCTGGCAAATGGACCTGGACCTGCTGGAAGAATTCCTGTCAACCCAGACAGAACAACGCAACGGGGTATGTCATTACAAAAAAGATGGCCGCAGAATTCCCGTCATTATGCCCGTGCATGTGCTGGGCAACATGTGCGATATGGACAGGCTGATGGCATTGGCCAAACAGCATAACCTGACATTGGTGGAAGACAGTACCGAGGCATTGGGTTCTTATTATAAAGGTAAACATGCAGGCAGTTTTGGCCTGATGGGCACATTCAGCTACAATGGGAATAAGATAATCACCACCGGCGGCGGCGGCATGATCGTTACCAATGATGAAGTATTGGCAAAAAAAGCCAAGCATTTAACCACGCAGGCCAAGAGTGACCCGTTTGAATATGTACATGATGAGATCGGTTATAATTACCGCCTGGTGAATGGCAGCTGCTATGGGCGTGGCACAAATGGAATTATTGCCCGGCTTTATAAAGCGCAAACACGAAGTGATGGGTTTTTTAAAGGAACTGGCAGGAGTGGGGATATAAAATTCCAGCAGGTAAATAAGGATGTAAACCCCAATTGCTGGCTGCCGACCATCGCGACGGACAGCCAAAAGCGGTACGAAGATCTGAACGATCATAAGATGCAGAGCCGCCCTTTTTGGGTACCGATGATAGACAGTTGAGGATGTTCAAAGACAATATTTTTTATAACAAGACAACCGGTCGGATTATGTTTACCAGCGTTATTTAAGTCTTCCCTGTTCCAACAAATATTACGGACGAACAACTGAAAGCTGTTTGTGATAAGATAAAAGTGTTTAAACGGATGCTGGATGCGGATGCAAGATACAGGATACAGGATACCAGATGCCGGATACAAGATGAAGTGTCTATCCTGAATCCTTTATCCCGAATCCTGCATCTTGCATCCTGAATCCCGAATCAGCATGATCAATAAAAGTATGTACAACTTCATTAAGCGCATAATAGATATTCTTATCGCAACCATTGCTCTCATTCTTCTTTCCCCCATTCTAATTCCATCCATCATTATATTACGCTTACCGGTGGCTACGAGGTTTTTATTTTCAGAAAGGGTTGGCTATAAGAACCGTCTTTTCAATATCTGGAAGTTTGCCACCGTAAAGAACAGTCCGAATATCGGGACGGAGGAGATCACGTTGCGCAACTTGATCCCCGGGTAACTCCTTTTGGGAAGCTGTTACGCATGACTTAAGTAAATGAACTGCCACAGATCATAAATGTATTTACAGGGGATATGAGCATTGTAGGTCCGGGCCGTTGATGGAAGTAGTTTTAGCTCCATCCCGAAGAGGTGCAGAAACGGATCTACCACCTTAAGCCGGGCATGACGGGTATCGGCTCACTCATTTTCAGGGATGAGGAAAAGATTGTATCCGAAGCAGCAGATCCCAAAGCGATGTATGCAGCCATTTACCCATATAAAGGGGCATTGGAACTCTGGTACCAGGCCAATGCGTCATTGTACACCGACTTCATGATC